>CAYJOP010000012.1:0-34816 GCA_964371835.1 uncultured Desulfovibrionaceae bacterium | reverse complement strand
CTTAATCAATTGGTTCGGGGTTCGAGTCCCTGATGGCCCACCAGAAATTTCAAGCACTTACAAAAATGTAGGTGCTTTTTTCTTTGAGGAAGAGCCCCCTAGTCTTAATGTTCCAGCTTAAACACATCTACAAGGTATAAACTAGTAGGCACTAAAAAATAGATAACACATTGAAAACAAATTATTTTTCAGCAAAAATGAGCAAATAAAAATGCCAGAAACAAGCGTATAAAATACAATTGTCTGGCATTTTTATGGTGTTAAAATATAGTTTTTTTAGTGCCGACTACCGAAATTTTTCTGCAAGAAAAATTTTGCGTACCGTAAAGTAAGCCAGAATTCACTTCTGGCGTCTCCAAAGGGGTTTTTGGAGCAAAGTTCCTCCGAAAATATTAATTTAATCAGAAGCACATAGCGTCCCAAAGGGTATTTGGAGGCAACGTGCCCCTCTGAACAGCAAGTTAAAACGTGTTGTTCAGCATCGACTAAATATTATTAAAAAACTACCCTAGTGACATTTTCCAGATAAATAACGCAGACAGAATATATGATAGTGGGGAAAGCTCATCTAAACGTCTGGAGAAAACAGACAGCACCATATGGCTAATGATACCCCACATAATGCCTGTTGCTATGCTATAGCTTAGTGGCATAATTATAATTGTCAAAAAAGCTGGTATGGCGTTTACATAGTCATTAAAATCAATTTTAAGAGCTGGTGTAAACATTAAAAGCCCAACTAAAATTAAAACTGGAGCTGTGGCTTGAGCTGGAATTACTAAGAAAAATGGAGATAAAAACAAAGACAAAAAGAATAATATTGAAACAACTATCGAGGTTAGGCCAGTTCTGCCGCCTTCAATCACACCAGAAGCACTTTCCACATAACTTGTTACAGTGGAAGTACCAAGAATTGCGCCTACGGTTGTGCCTAGAGCGTCAGCCATTAGTGCTGGCTTTGCGCGTGGTAGTTGGCCTTTATCATCAAGTAAGTTAGCCTTTGCTCCAAGTGCAAGCAAGGTTCCAAGTGTATCAAAAAGGTCCACAAAGAGGAAAGTTATAAGAACAACCAACATATCTAATGTAAAGATACTTTCCCATTCAAATTGCCAAAATGTTGGAGCAATGCTTGGAATGGTAAAAAGATTTTCAGCATTAAAGTTTGTCATATTGGTAATACCAAGCGGAATACCAATTAATGTTGCAATTACAATGGATATAAGCAAAGCACCACGCACATGCTTTGTCATTAGAATAATAGCAACTAAAAGACCAGCCACAGCAACTAAGACTCCTGGAGTTGCCATACTGCCAAGACTGACCATGGTTGCGTCATTTTTTACAATTATACCAGCATTTTGAAACCCAATAAAAGCTACAAAAAAGCCAATACCGGCAGAAATTGCAAGCTTCATGGAGTAGGGAATACATTTTAATATGGCTTCACGCATATTAGTGATGGTCAAGAAAATAAAAATTAACCCTTCTAAAAATACTGCTGTAAGGGCAAATTGCCATGTATAGCCCATGCCAATAACCACACCAAAGGCAAAAAAGGCATTAAGTCCCATACCTGGAGCAAGCGCCGCTGGTAGGTTTGCTGCAAGTGCCATAACAGCAGTTGCAAAGGCTGCACTTATGGCAGTGGCTGCAAAAACTGAAGATGTATCCATACCAGCTTGCCCTAAGATATTTGGATTTACTGCCAAAATATAGGACATAGTCATAAAGGTGGTAATACCTGCTAAAATCTCAGTCTTGACTGTAGTTCCGCGTTTGCTAAGGGAAAATAATTTTTCTAACACGCTTTCCTCCAAATTTGTTCTCAGTTGTGATTGCTCAAAATTCAATAAGACAAAAGCTATCACCATGTCAATAATTATAAACTTTAATTAAATAAGACTCTTACATACAAAGAATTTATTTTTATAAATTAAAAATTTAATAATCATTTGACATAAAATTTTTTTCATTTTTAACCAAATAAACACTAGAATTTATCTTATAACTATACTATCCTTTCACCACGCACATCTTGGTGCATATTTGATTTATTATTGTCAAGGACATACATTGTTATTGTTGTTAACACTCTAAAAAAATGCACAATATGTGCTAAACAACGGAGAAAAGTATGGGAGCAGTGACTATTACTGCGGCTTGGTGTAAAGGTTGCGGCGTTTGCGTTGCATTTTGCCCCAAGGGTGCTTTAACACTTGAAAAAGAAAAAGCAATACATAATCCTGAAAAATGTATTGTTTGTGGCATGTGTGAGCTTTATTGCCCAGACCTTGCCATTATCGTGGACAAGAGCCAAAAAACCAAAAAAGCTAAAGCAGAGGTAGCCTAATGTCAGCAGATAATGTTCATTTTGTTCAAGGCAATGCTGCCTGTGTTCATGGGGCTCTATACGCCGGCTTAGATTTTTTTGCAGGTTATCCTATTACCCCATCAACAGAAATTGCAGAGTTACTTGCCCAAGATCTTCCCAAAAAGGGCGGAACTTTTATTCAAATGGAAGATGAAATAGCCTCCATGTGTGCTGTTTGTGGTGCATCTCTTGCTGGTGCTAAGTCCATGACAGCAACTAGTGGCCCTGGTTTTTCATTAAAGCAAGAGGCCATTGGCTATGCTTGCATGGCAGAAATTCCTTGTGTTATCGTAAACGTACAACGCACTGGCCCATCAACTGGTCTTGCAACAAAAGCCGCTCAAGGTGATGTTAATCAGGCTCGCTGGGGAACACATGGCGACCATAGTATAGTTGTGTTTACTGCTTCATCTATTCAAGACACATTTGAAATGACTGTTGAAGCCTTTAATGTTGCAGAAACATATCGTACGCCTGTAATTTTACTTCTTGACGAAATTGTTGGTCACATGCGTGAAAGATTAATTGTACCTCCAAAAGGTGCTATACCTATTTCTGATCGTCTACGCACAGAAGTTAAAGAAGGCTTAAACTACCATCCATACCTTCCTCGTGAGGATGGTCGTTTGCCCATTTCTGACTTTGGTGGTGTGCATCGTTATAATGTTACTGGTTTATTCCATGACATTTTTGGCTTCCCCACTGAAAATCCAGAATTTGTTACTAAAAAAATCTATCATTTAATTGATAAGATTGAAAATAGAGCACACCTTCTTGCGCATTGGAAGGAATATCACCTTGAAGATGCTGAAAATGTTATCATTTCTTACGGTTCATCTGCAAGAAGCTCTCGTGAGCTTGTGGAAACTCGCCGCAAAAAAGGTGATAAAATTGGTTTATTAGAATTACAAACTCTATGGCCTTTCCCTGCTCAAATGGTTCGTGAAAAAACAAAACATGCAAAAAACATCTTTGTTGTTGAAATGAACATGGGACAAGTTAAAGAACAAGTTATGCGCGCGGTTCACAATCCTAACCGTGTATTCCTCGTAAATCGCATGGACGGTCATCTGGTAACTCCAAAAGATATTGGAGCAGTTATGCGCACCATCGAAGGAAGGGGGTTCTAAAATGGCTTTTAAAGACTATATACGCGAACGCTCTTTCCCGCACATCTGGTGTCCAGGTTGTGGTCATGGTACCATCTTAAACAACATCTTGCATGCTGTGGATGAGCTAGAAATTGACCGCTCAAGCCTTACCATGGTTTCTGGTATTGGCTGTTCTGCCCGTATCTCAGGCTATGTGGACTTTCACACCATGCACACCATGCATGGTCGTGCGCTTGCTTGTGCCACTGGCCTAAAACTGGCAAAACCATCACTTAATATCATCGTGCCCATGGGCGATGGTGATGCTACAGCCATTGGCGGTAACCACTTTATTCACGCTTGTCGTCGTAATATTAATCTAACCGCTATCATATTTAATAATCGTATTTACGGCATGACTGGAGGTCAATATTCTCCTTTATCTGGTGAAGGTGTTTCCGCAACTACTGCACCATATAAAAGCATTGACCCAGCCTTTGATACCATTGAACTAGCCCTTGGCGCTGGTGCTACTTTTGTTGCAAGAAGTACAGCATTCCACGTTAAGGAAAGCATTTCATTAATCAAAAAAGCTATTGAGCATAAAGGCATGTCCGTTGTGGAAATTATGTCACAATGCCCAACCTTCTTTGGCCGCAAAAATAAAATCGGTGGCGCAGTTGAATTACTTGAAAGCTACCGCGATGGCACAGCACCTCTTGGCTCTAAAAAGCTTGATGAAAATGAAAACCTTATTCCTCGTGGCATCTTCCGTGAAGATACTCGCCCAGAATACTGCGAAGAATACGCAAAAATCATAGCAAAGGTTAAGGAGTAAGTCATGGATAAACAACGCTATCTTCTTTCAGGATCTGGAGGGCAAGGTGTTATCTCATTGGCTATTCTATTAGCTGATGCTGCATCCACCTACGAAGGTCATAACGCTGTGCAATCACAATCCTACGGACCAGAAGCCCGTGGCGGTGCTACTCGCTCTGACGTTATTATCTCCGATGGTCCAATATACTACCCAAAAGTTGCTGAACCAAACATTCTTGTGGCACTTACCAACGAAGCCATGAACAAATACCTACCTCTTATCCGCCCAGGTGGAATGTGTCTTTACGACTCAGATTTGGTATTTGTTGACCCAAAAGTTGATGCCATTCGCAAACCACTTCCCATGTACCAAGCTGTCATGGACAACCTTGGTAAACCGCAGGCATTTAACGTGGTTGTGCTTGGTTCACTCATTACACTAACCAAAATTATTTCCGTAACATCAGCTGAGAAAGTTCTTAAAGAGCGCTTCCCAGCCTCATTCTACGAAAATAACCTCAAGGCCTTACATGTGGGTATTGATCTTGCTAAACCATTAGTAGATTAATATTGCTTAAAATACTATTAGGGGAAAGCTTTTCTTAAAAGGCTTTCCCTTTTTTATTATAAAACCCCTACTTCGTGGGTTTTGGCAGTAGGGCACGAAAATCAAGAGCTTAACGGCTCAAGCAAAGCTTGCAAGACTTAATATTTAAAGCTAGAATGAAATTATGAACATTTCCTCATTCCCCTTTGGAATGAGGCGTTAAAAGTTTTTAAAGGGATAGGGGGTTTGGGGGAAAGGGGAAATTTTTACAAAAATTTCCCCTTTCCCCCAAGAAAAAAAACCAACAAACTCTAAAAAGGGTAGCATATGAATATTCATGAGTATCAGGCTAAGGAGCTTTTAGCATCATATGGTGTGCCTGTGCCGCAAGGTGGGGTTGCTCACACAATAAATGAGGCACTTGCTGTTGCCGATGATTTACCAGGTCCAATTTGGGTAGTTAAAGCTCAAATACATGCTGGTGGTCGTGGCAAGGGCGGTGGAGTTAAAGTTTGCAAATCCAGAGACGAAGTGGAAGCCGCAGCCAAGAGTATCTTAGGCATGCAGCTTATCACTCATCAAACTGGCCCAGAAGGTCAAAAGGTTAATAAAATTTGGATTGAGCAAGGCACAAATATTGACCGTGAACTCTATTTAGCCGTTGTTTTAGATAGAGGAGCAGAATGCTTAACAATTATGGCATCACCCGATGGCGGTATGGACATTGAAGAAGTGGCAGAAGAACATCCTGAACGCATATTTGTAAGCCGTTTGGATGGCAACCACAATGTTTGGCCCTATCAAGCTCGTGAATTATTATTTGGTTGTGGCTTAAGCCCTGAGCAAGTTACTCAAGGAGTTGGCATAATTAAAAATCTTGTTACACTTTGTGTTGAAAATGACGCCACCCAAGTGGAAATTAATCCCCTCGCACTTAATGCTGAAGGAAAAATTTTGGCCCTTGATGCCAAGATGAATTTTGACGAGAGCGCACTTAAGCGCCACCCCGACATTGCAGCCTTAGAAGACCCAGACGAATGCGACCCACTAGAGCGCAAAGCTGCCCAACTTGGTGTAAACTATGTTCGCCTTGGCGGATATGTGGGTACTATGGTTAACGGTGCAGGCCTTGCCATGGCAACCATGGATGCCATTAAAAATGCTGGGGCTGAACCTGCAAACTTCCTCGATGCAGGCGGCGGTGCCAACGTTGAAATGGTCAAAAAAGGCTTTGAAGTTATGCTATCTGACCCCAATGTCCGAGGTATTTTGATTAACATCTTCGGTGGTATTTTGCGTTGCGATATTGTTGCAGAAGGCGTTGTACAAGCCGCTAAAGAAATGGACTTGAAAATTCCATTGGTAGTTCGCATGGAAGGTACAAACGTAGACAAAGCACGCGAAATACTTGACAATAGTGGCATAAATCTTATTAGTGCAAGCTCCATGTCAGAAGCAGCTAACAAAATAGCAGAACTTACAAGGGTATAATCATGAGTATACTAATTGATGAAAATACAAAAGTTGTTGTGCAAGGCCTAACAGGCCGTGAAGGTCAATTCCACGGTCAACAAATGTTAGACTATGGCACAAAAATCGTAGCTGGCGTTACACCAGGCAAAGGCGGTCAAGAAGTTCTTGGCGTGCCCATTTTCAACACTGTCAAAGAAGCTGTGGAAAAAACTGGCGCTAATACATCCGTACTATTCGTACCTGCCGCCGCCTGCGCCGATAGCGCTTGCGAAGCCGCAGATGCTGGCATCAAGCTAGTGATTATCATCACAGAGCACATACCTGTACTTGATATGGTAAGAGTCAAAAATCACCTCAACGCCAAAGGCACACTTCTAATCGGCCCCAACTGCCCAGGACTAATTAGCCCCGGTAAATGCAAAATTGGCATACAACCCGGCTACATTCACAAACAAGGCAACATAGGTCTCATTAGCCGCTCTGGTACTCTAACCTACGAAGCCGTATACCAACTTAGCAACGAAGGTCTCGGACAAAGCACCTGCATAGGCATCGGCGGCGACCCAGTACCAGGACTAAAATTCATTGAACTACTAGAAATGTTCCGCGAAGACCCACAAACAGAAGCCGTTTGCGTAATCGGAGAAATAGGCGGAGATAATGAAGAAAAAGCCGCTCAGTACATCAAAGATACCAAATACCCAAAACCAGTGTTCGGCTTCATCGCAGGCCTAACTGCCCCTCCAGGTAAACGTATGGGACACGCTGGTGCTATCATCTCAGGCTCCAAAGGACGCGGAGAAGACAAAATTAAAGCCATGCAAGACGCTGGCATAACCGTAATCAAAGACCTTGGCGATTTCGGCAAAGTAGTTGCCCAAACTTTGAAAAAATAATTTTTTAGGTTTATATTTTATTGATTATTTTTGGGTGAAAGGAAGAAACTTTTTTGTGAACAAAAAAGATTTCTTCCCCCCCCAAACCCCCTCCCCATCTTCAAAAAAACTTTAACGCCTCTAATTATTTACCCTTTGGGTAAATAATTAGTCGGCTCTAAAAAACACATAACACACCGAAAACAAAAATTTTTTTGTAATAAAAATTTCGCGTTCCGTAAAATAATCCAGCATTCACTTCTGGCGTCCCCAAAAGGGGTATTTGACAACGTACCTCTCTGAACAGCACGCTAAAGCGTGCTGTTCAGCATCGACTATTTAGAGGTCCACTGTGAATCAAGGGGCCTGCACAATTATTTTTTTGTTCTATTTTTGTGCTTTTGCAGTAAATTTGCATTTGTTTGAAAATGCGCTTATACAGAATAAAAATCTTAAAAATCCATCACTTAACGTCGAAACAAAGCTCCGCCTATTCTTGATTTTTGGTCGCATTGACTATCGTCAACGCTCCAAAAGACTCCACACAATAAATTGTGCAGGAATCTTGAATTTGTTTTTGTTGTATAAAAACAAACAGTATAACAATGATCATTTTATAAGTTTTTTTTGTATCTTTTTACTTTACAACAGATATTTGTTATCCTATAATTAACACTAAGAATTATCTTAAACATATGAAGGTGGTTGGGTAATCATCAAGCTACTTGATGCGCAGGTCAATCAAAATTTAATTTTAAACTTTAGTGTGGAAAATATGAAAATTTTTTTTAATTTTTACTTCAAGTTATATAGAGTAATAGCAGATTTTTATTATACAAATATTTTTTGCATTAAATATTTTAATTCAAGATTAAGATTACATAAAAAGGAAGAATTGCGCATTGCCAGTGAATTTGGCTATGATAAAAGTTTTTTATCACAACAAGCAATTGATGCTCATGGGGATCCAATTCCTTGGTATACTTTTCCAGCTATTGAATACCTTAACCAATTTGACTACAGGAAAGCAAGAATTTTTGAATATGGCTCAGGCAACTCTTCTAAATGGTGGGGAAAAAGAGCAAGAAATATAATTTCAGTTGAAAATGATAAACAATGGTACGATAAACAGATAAGCAATTTGTTAGAAAACCAAAAAATTATTTTTGCAAATGAACCAGAAAGTTATGCTAAATCAATTTTGACCGAAGGCATGTTCGACATCATTATAATAGATGGTGTTTATAGAGACCTGTGCGCTAAGCATTGCTTAAAATCTCTTAATAAAAATGGTATGATAATTTTTGATAACTCAGATAGAGTTTCTCAATTTCAAGAATATTATGATGCTTTCCAATTTTTATCTCCACTAGGGTTATTTCAAATTGATTTTTACGGAAAAGCTCCAATAATAAAATACACACATTGTACTTCTGTATTTTTTGATGGAAAAATGAATTTCCCATCCCTCTACAAACATCAACCAGTTCGAGGCATTGCAAGCCTTCATGAAGCACGCGAGTTAGATTAACTTTAGCTAGTCCATAAGCGTTACTTTAAGTGGGTTTGGGGGAAGGGAAATTTTTGACATTTATCCGCTCAGTCGGTGGATTTTATGCCAATGGAAGTTAATTCCATTGGCCCACCTTCTTCACTCGAAGGCAAGCTAACGCTTGCGACTCCGTCGGTTTAAGGATGTAAAATCACAACCACTTCCTCATTGCTAAAGGCAATGAGGCGTTAAAAGTTTTTAAGGGATGGGGGTTTGGGGGAAGGGAAATTTTTGACATTTATCCGCTCAGTCGGTGGATTTTATGCCAATGGAAGTTAATTCCATTGGCCCACCTTCTTCACTCGAAGGCAAGCTAACGCTTGCGACTCCGTCGGTTTAAGGATGTAAAATCACAACCACTTCCTCATTGCCAAAGAAATAAAAGTATAATTCACAGCACTAAAAAAATTCTACAGAGCCGGTGTTGATGTTATAGAGGCCACCTTTTAGTAGTATCTTATTTTCTTTTAGGTATTGGTTTAGCAGTTTATAGTTTTGGATATTTTTTAAGCTATGTTCGACGTTTAGTCTTTCTGCTGTTCTTGGGTTATTTTCATTTTTTACTGCTTTATGAATTTTATGTACAACATTTTGTAATTGTGAAACATTTTCCTCTGCACAGTCACATTTAAGAGCAGCGCTTACGGCTCCGCATTTGGTGTGACCAAGGACTAGAACAAGTTTTACTCCAAGGTGTTTTACGGCGTATTCGATGCTACCTAGTTCGTTGGTACTGATGATATTACCAGCATTTCTGATGACGAACAGGTCGCCTATGCCTGCTTGGAAGATGTGTTCTGGTGGTACACGAGAGTCTGAGCAGGTTACTATAATGGCGTAGGGTTTTTGTCCGTTGTTAGCTGTTTCTTGCCTGCGTTTTGGTGTAATATCTGCAAAATTATGAGCTGATTTTTCGTAAACTTTATTGTTTTCCATAAGTAGTTTTAAGACATCTTCACCGGTTACGGCGGAATTATCCTTGGCAAAAGAGAGGTTGAGTGAGCATAGGACAAAGCTAATTATTAGTAATAAATTTATTTTTTTCATAAAAACCCTTTTTTACAGCTAAATTACAATTTTTTTGAACATTTGTAGTTTTGACTATGGTAGCAGTGGTGGCAGCATGAGTCCAGTGGTTGCTGGAAGTCCGAACATGATGTTACCGTTGGCAATGGCTTGGCCTGAAGCGCCACGGCAGAGGTTATCAATGGCGCTAACAATTATAAGTCTTTGGGTGCGAGGGTCAACAACGAGACCTATATCACAAAACATGGTGCCACGAACATTACGAGTTTCTGGCAATTGCCCTTGTGGTAGCACTCTAACCCATGGGCTTGATTGCCATGTTTTACTGTAAATGTCGTGTATTTCGTCAAGGCTAATATTTCGCACTAGCTTTCCATAGATAGTGGCTAAGATACCACGGTTAATGGGCAAAAGATGTGTGTTAAATGAAACAGTTATGGGGTGGCCTGTGATGCGTGAGAGTTCTTGTTCAATTTCTGGGGTGTGCCTGTGCTTACCGAGGTTGTAGGCTTTAAATGTGTCTGTCACTTCACAAAAAAGGGTGCCAACGCTGGCTTTGCGCCCTGCTCCACTGGTGCCTGATTTTGCGTCAATTACTATGTCTTGTTCTAGGATGCAACCATGCTTTAGGGCAGGATATAGACCAAGAATGGCGGCGGTTGGGTAGCAACCTGGGTTTGCGATGAGTTTTGCTTTGGCAACGTCTGCGCCGTAGAGTTCTGGTAGTCCGTAGACAGCTTTTGCAAGCATTTCTTTTTCTGTGTGGGTGGTGTTGTACCATTGTTCGTAGACAGCGACGTCGGTGATACGAAAATCTGCTGACAGGTCAACCACTCTAACTTTTTTGTGCCGTAGTTTTGCTCCCACTTCCATGGCAGTGCCGTGCGGTACGGCTAGGAAAACTAGGTCACAATTTTCTGCCACTTGGTCTATGTCAAGGTTTGAGATTATGATATTTGACCCGTTAAGACCTTCAATAAAAGGGTAAAAATCGCCCAAACGTTTGCCGGCTTCGGCTCTTGAGGATGCCATTACCAAGTCCATGGATGGATGCATGGCTAAGAGCCTAACGAGCTCCATGCCTGTGTAACCTGTGACGCCAACTAGTCCAACTCTAATACCTGTTGTTTTTGACATTTTTACACCTTATTTCTTTTTTATTACATACTTCATTCTAACTTCGTAGAGTATGCCTTCAAGTAGGCGTTTTTCTTCTTCATCAAGACAGCCTTTTGTTTTTTCTGAAAGCATACTAAGTATTTCAATGGTATGACATGCCAGTTCTAGATTTTCTTCCATTTGTCCTGTTTCAGGGTTTGGCACTTCGCCAAGTTGCATGAGTGCAGATGACGCAAGTGACAAGATGAAGGTAGAAAAAGTTACCTGTGGCATAGTACAGTCGCAGCTAAAATTTTGCTCATTTTGCATAAAACATCCCCTAAATAAGTATTTATTTTATTTTTTTGTCATATTTAATGCTTGATCGTATTCATTTAATGCTTGTTCAATATAATCACGAGAGGCCACATAACCTCCCACATGCTGTATGGATTTGGCAAGGGCATATAGACCTGCACAAAGGTCTGCAAAGTCCACAAAGCCCATGTGTCCAATGCGAATAATGCGTCCTTTTAAATGGCTTTGACCGCCAGCTAAAATAACATTGTATTTATCTGCTGCGTGTTGAATTATTTTAGTGCCATCGAGGCCTTCTGGCAAGATTATGCTGGTTAAGCCCCAAGTAAAGTTATTTTTTACAAATGGCTCAAGGCCAAGGGCTTTTATTCCGCGTCTTGTCATGAGTGTTAAGGCCCATTGCTTAGCATACAATGCATCAAGTCCCAATTCTAATATTATATCAAGGCTTTCGTTTAAGCCGATTAAAAGACTAATGGGTGATGTAAAAAGGGTTTGAGCTTTTTCAACATTGGCTTTTTCTTTAATTAAATTAAAGTAATAACAAGTTTGAGTTATGTTTTCGGCTTTTTGCCAAGCCCTTGCTGATAGGGCAATTAAACTTAAACCTGGTGGCACCATGAGTCCTTTTTGTGAGCCAGTGAGCAGGCAGTCGATGCCAAGCTCGTCCATGGGACAGGGGGAAATTCCAACGGCTGATATGCCGTCAACAATAAATAATACGTCTCGTGCTTTGGTAATGGCGGCAATGTCTGCGACTGGATGTAAAGCGCCAGTTGAGGTTTCTGAAAGTTGAATGAAAACGCCTTTGATATTTTTATCGGCATCAAGAGTTGCTTTAATTTTTTGTGCGTCTGCTGTGGTTCCCCATTCAAAACTAAGGGTTTCGACTATACAACCGTGAGTTGTTGCAATTTCGGCCCAGCGTTTACCAAATACGCCAGCTTCAACCACCAGTATTTTTTCACCAGCTTTAAAAAGAGTATGAACAGCAGCTGTCATGGCGCCAGTTCCAGCACAACTTAGCGGAATAACGGTTTGTTTAGTACCAAACAACATTTGTAATTTGGGTTGAATTTGGCTCATTATATCTTTAAATACTGGCTTTCTATGGTGTATCATTTCTCCAGCCATGGCAAGACGAGTACGAGAAGGGATGGGAGTTGGCCCAGGTGTTAGCAGGCGTGGTTTATTAAGCATGAATTCTCCTAGTGACGCATGGCCTAAATATTTTTCTTAGTTAATGTTAAGCGGCGCTTTAAATTCAATAACCATTCTAACGCCTTCGTCAAGGTTTTCCATATTCCAAGTATTACAACGATTAAAAGCATTGGCACTTGTTTGAGCATTACTCTCAAGCACCTTGCCTAGAGTTCTAATGCACAACGTACCCCTTGAAGGAATATTGTATTTTTCAATCAAGGCTCTGTCACCTTCATTCATATGGCGTGAAGTTATGGTTAAAATGTTTTTTTCAATCTTAAAATTAAATAAACCAGACGCTTCTGGATAGGCATAAGATGATGTATAAGCAAATGAGGTTCTAAAAACCGTGGGTTCATGTTGTTCAACCTCGATGAAAGAAAGACTTCTTTCAGATATAACACGCTTAAATTCATTTATAATTTGTTTATTCAAAGGTTCAGCGGATGGTGCAAGGTTTAATGAGCCACTTTTATAATCATCAGTATATAAAAGCATCATTCGTAATTCGCCAATAAATTCAAAGTTATAAGAATTACTACTCACATCAAGGACGGCATTATATTTATTTGGCACAAGGCAAGCATTAAGCAAGACGCATAGTGCAAATATAGTGATATATTTATATATAATTTTTATTTTCCCCAAAGCATTTTCCATTCTGCAATCCTTTTAAGAGCGTCCATGGGACTCATTTGATCGG
Organism: uncultured Desulfovibrionaceae bacterium; assembly: GCA_964371835.1. Lineage (GTDB taxonomy): Bacteria > Desulfobacterota > Desulfovibrionia > Desulfovibrionales > Desulfovibrionaceae > CAYJAD01. The sequence goes on along the minus strand of CAYJOP010000012.1, from coordinate 21,740 downwards.
GGTTACAATCCTTTAATATAGTTATAAGAGGATGTTCCAAAGGTTCTTGTTCTACATTTGGTAATGCTGGTGGTGCTTCAAACTCTTTGTTCACTTTAATGGGTATGGTAATGCCTGGCAAAGTGCTAATACTCTCTTTTATCTTACTTTTTCCAGCATTTTTATATTCAAGCTCGGCTAAAATCTCTTTAGCTCTTTGCACCACTGGCATGGGCACACCTGCAAGGCGCGCCACCTCAACTCCATAACTGCGATCAGATGGACCAGGCACTAAACGATGCAGAAAAATAACTTCTCCGCCATGCTCACATATGGCTATATTCATTGTAAAAACGTGAGGCAATTTGCCTTCAAGGGCGGTTAACTCGTGATAATGTGTAGCAAAAAGCGTTCTAATGTTACCTTGGCAACGCTTACTAAGCTCCTCAACCACAGCCCAAGCAAGGGCAAGGCCATCATAAGTGCTAGTACCACGTCCAATTTCATCGAGTATTACAAGGCTATTTTTAGTAGATTGGCGTAAAATTCTAGCTGTTTCCATCATTTCAACCATAAATGTACTTTGCCCACCAGCTAGATTATCAGAAGCACCAACTCGTGAGAAAATCCTATCCACAGTGCCCATACGCACAAAACTTGCTGGCACATATGAGCCCATTTGTGCAAGCAAGCAAATAATGGCTGTTTGTCTTAAAACAGTTGATTTTCCAGCCATATTTGGACCAGTTAAAAGACAAAGACGGCGTTTTTCGTCCAAGCAAAAATCATTGGCCACAAAATTTCCAGTGCCTATGATTTCTTCAACCACTGGATGGCGACCTTCTGTAATAGTTAAACCTTGACCTTCTTCAAACTCAGGCACACTCCAACAATTTTTACGTGCAACATGGGCAAGACTTTGCCAATAGTCTATATTTGCAATGGAATGAGCCGCAAATAAAATTCTCGCTCGCTCCATGCTCATGCTATTGCGCAAGGCTTGAAATAGGTTATATTCAAGACTTTTACGTTTATCGGCGGCTTGCATGATTTGTTCTTCAAGCTCTTTTAAGGCTGCCGTGGTAAAGCGTTCAGCATTGGCAAGTGTTTGGCGGCGTATGAAATGCTCCGGCACGCTGCCATCTTTTGCCGCATGGGAAAGCTCAAAATAATAACCAAAAACTCTATTAAATCCGAGCTTTAATTTAGGTAAATTATTTAATTGCTGTTCATTTGCAAGCATATTTTGCAACTTTTGCTCGCCATGCTCCACAAGATCCATAAGCCCATCAAGCTCAGCATTATAACCAAACTTGAAAATTCCACCGTCAGTAATCACATTAGGTGGACTATCCACAAGGGCACTTTCAAGTAAATTTGCACAATCATCAAGATTATCCCAATGTTTAACAAGGCTTTGTACTCCATTAGGCATGGCATAAGAATTTTCGCTTGTATGCTCAGCACATAAAGAGCTTAAAACCTTTGGCAAAGCCTGTAAACTATTGCGCAAAGCAATGTAATCTCGTGGATTTGCTCTTTGCAAATGTATACGAGTAGAGATGCGCTCAAGGTCAAAAACGGCCTTTAAAGCTTCGCGCACATCTTCTCTTATCTCATTGTGATTATAAAGATAACTAACAGCTTGCTGCTGCTTTAATATGGATGTAGCATCGCGCCATGGATGACGTAAGCACATTTCAAGCAAACGCCCACCCATGGGGGTTAGGGTATGGTCCAGCACATGCCAAAGAGTACCAAGGCCCTTGCGACCATTTAAGCGAACAAATAGTTCTAAATTTCGCTCTGTTAACTCATCAAGTATGAGATGTTTTTGTACATCTAGGGGCATGAACGATTGCAAATGTCTAATATCACAGCGTTGCACTTGCCCAAGATAAACAAGTAATGCCCCACAAGCACGCACAAGTTCAGGTTTTTGTTCAAGATTTAGAGCATGAAGCTCCTTAACTCCTTGAGCATCAAGAATTAAGCGCGTGTTGGTATTAACATCAAAATGGCTGCGCACTGCCGCACGAATTATTTGCACCCCGTCTAGCAAAAGACCAGTGGGAATTTTTTCCATATCTGGTATTAACAACTCTCTAGGGGCAATTTTTTGCACCCATTGCCAAAGTTCAGATGGTTTTTTACTTATAAAACCAGTCCAAAAGCCTGTGGATGCATCAACCCAAGCAAAGCCACCTTGCTTTGCATTGTCATCATAGTAGTAAGCTGCTAAATAGTTGTGACTTTTTGCATTTAGATTATCATCTTCTATGGTGGTGCCAGGCGTTATAACTTGCGTTACTTCACGCTTCACAAGGCCCTTGGTTTGCTTTGAGTCTTCCACCTGCTCACAAATAGCAACGTGAAAACCTTTACTAACTAACTGAGAAATATAAGCTTTTGCAGCATGCCATGGCACTCCGCACATGGGCACTGGGTTTTCACTCTCCTTATGACGACTAGTTAGAGCAATTTGCAATTCACGAGCAGCAACCACTGCATCATCGTAAAATAATTCGTAAAAATCACCCATTCGATAAAAAAGTAAGCATTCAGTATGTTCTGCTTTAATTTTCATATATTGGGCAAACATTGGAGTAAGCTTGGCCTCAGTTGTTTGGGGCTTAAGCTTATCCATAGTTGATTGGAGATGATTTTTATCTAGTTCTGGCATATCTAAATTCTGATTATTTTATTAAACAAAAAAAGGCGTACTCTTAGGCACGCCCTTGTATCAGCTTTTAAAATTGGCGATCTGGGTCTGGTGGTGTTAAATCATCATAATCTTCCGCTTCTTTGCTTGTTATTTGATTTGTTTTTGGTGAGCTATTTTCCTTTGACTTACTGCCAAAAAAACCAGTCTTTGGGTTTTGTGGGCCTTGAGCAACTTTAAGTTTTTCAACTTCTTTTTCAAGAGCTCGCACTCTCCAAGTGGATTTCATAAACTTGGTGGAGAGTTGGATTTTATCCCACATAAGCGCAAGCATGGAAACGATGGCACCAAGTAAAAAGGCAGCCAGCACAAGAAAATAAAATGGCAGGGATATGGAGCTCATGGGAGGTATGAAGAATAAATTTAAGTTAAGCACCATCTCGGTGGAGAGCACAGCTTGATTTTGAAAAAAGAAAACCATACTCAAAAAGAAAATCAAAATTACTACCAACACCTTAATATAACGCATACTTTCAAGCCTCCTTATTCTCCTAAAGAAATTTGTTCAAACAATGGTTTTAGCTCAGCATAGGTATTATACAAATGTTCAGGCACCATGCGTACTTCATCCATAACGGCCATAAATGAAGAATCACCATTCCAGCGTGGCACAAGATGAAAATGCAGATGTTCGCGTATGCCTGCACCTGCGGCCTCACCAATATTTAATCCAATATTAATACCTTGACAGTTGAAACGTTTTTGCAAAATATCTGTACACACTTGTAAAAGTTGTGTTATTTCAAAAGCTTCTTCTGTACTAAGTTTAGTAATATTCATAACATGCTTATAGGGTGTAACCATTAAATGCCCGTTATTATACGGATATTTGTTCATTATCACAAAGCAATGTTTAGCCCTGTACAAGACAAGCCTTGCAGCATCTTCATCTGTATGATTAGGTAGGCAAAAAACACATTCATCAGGCTTTGGACCCAAAATATATTCCAGCCTCCACGGAGCCCACATTACTTTCAAAAAAAATCCCCTAAAAACTGTCTTTTAATACACAGACAAAATATACAATTTTCACATTTTGAGCAAGTCTAGTTTTAGGCATTTAGCATTTTTTCAATCAAAAATTAATTACCATCACCGCGTCTTTCCCAAATTTTCATTTCTTGCATTTTTTTGCGTCTACTACGCTGTAAAGATTTGCAAACCAATGGCATATTTCTTTTATAGTCATACTTTTCACGGTATTCATCAGGGCTAAGTTCATGTTTTAACAAATGTTTTTTAGTTATAACCCTAAAGGATTTACCACATTCAAGGCAAGTTATGCTACGCTCTTTTACAGCAGTTTTTGGATCAATTTCATTGGCATTTGGTGCATCAAAGTCCTCTTGGTGTAATTTTTTTATGCCAAGAGCTAAGTTTTTTAGCATGTTAAGCATTTCATCCTCGCTCATAACACGCACACTTGCTTGAGCCTTAACAAGGCCAAGAGCTTTTTTAAGATAATCTTCCATAATTCCTCAAATTTATAAAATTTGTTTTATATTACAATTTTTAACATCTTTTTGTAACAAAATACCATTTTTTAGGCAAGGTATTTTCCTAAAATCCATAAGCTTTTCTTGACAAAACCCATATGCGATATATATCAAATTACTTAACAAATTTTTTCTATCGAGGTTTTTTATGCCCAATGTACGTTCAACCTACACTGACTCATGCAATTTTTTTGGCAATAGCTCACCTGAGGAGCTTGCCCAAGCTTATGGCACTCCGCTTTATGTTTATAACGAAAATATCCTACGCGAGCGTTGTCGAGAGCTCAACAATTTATCAAACCTTGAAAGCTTTAAGGTTAATTATTCAGCCAAGGCCAACACTAACTTGCAATTATTAAGCATTATCAAAGATGAAGGATGTGTTGTGGATGCCATGAGCCCTGGTGAACTTTACATGAACTTGAAGGCAGGATTTAAAAAGCAGGACATATTATATGTTTGCAACAACATTTCAGCAGATGAATTAAAAAATGCCATTGAAAATAATGTTCTTATAAGCGTTGACTCACTTTCGCAGCTTGAGTTACTTGGCAAGCTAAATAAAGGCGGCAAGGTCATGGTGCGCTTTAACCCTGGCATTGGTGCAGGCCACCATCAAAAGGTTATTACAGCTGGTAAGGAAACAAAATTTGGCGTAGACCCTGCAACCATGGATGATGTTTTTGCCATTTTAAAAAAATACGACCTTACCCTTGCAGGCGTAAATCAGCATATTGGTTCACTTTTTATGGAGGCTGACGGTTATTTAGAGGCTGTTGATTTTTTATTAACCTTGGCTGAGCATTTGCCAGAAAATGCGTTGAAAACACTTGAAATTATAGATTTTGGTGGTGGTTTTGGAATACCGTACCAAAAATATGCTGGTCAAGCCCGCCTTGACATGCAAGACCTTGGAACAAAATTACATGATATTTTGTCAAATTGGACTAAAAAAACCGCATATAAAGGCAATTTTTTTATTGAGCCTGGTCGTTATGTGGTAGCAGAGTGTAGTGTATTACTTGGCACTGTGTATGCTACCAAGAATAATGGTGAAAATAAATATGTGGGTACAGATTTAGGTTTTAACGTACTTGCTCGCCCTATGATGTATGACTCACATCACGATGTGGAAGTTTATCGTAAAAATGGCACAGCTGATGAAAATTGTTTTGAGCAAACCGTGGTGGGCAATATTTGTGAAAGTGGCGATATATTAGCAAAAAAGCGCAGCCTACCTCGCATTAAAGAAGGCGATATTTTGGGAATTTTAGACGCGGGTGCATATGGTTATGTGATGTCATCCACATACAATCAGCGTTTTCGTCCAGCTGAGGTATTAATTGATAAAAATGGAAACCATCGCTTAATCCGCCGCCGTGAAACGGTTGAAGATCTAATGCGTTTATACGAGTAAAAATTGCAAAAAACACAATTAAGCTTTTCCTTTGCCACCATGTGGCAACTCACATGGCCACAAATATTGGTTATGTTTTTCTTTTTTTGCATTGGTCTTAGTGATGTTTGGACGGCTGGGCAGCTTGGCAAGGATGTGCAAGCAGCATTTGGTCTTGTGACGCAAGGCTCTATGTTTTTGCAAGTTTTAGCCCTAGCCTTGGGCAGTGGAGCCACAGCTGCCATTAGCCAATCCATTGGGGCTGGCCTTGAAAATAGGGCTCGGCGCTATGTTGCCATGGTGTTAGTGTTTGCGCTTGGCGTTGGCATAATTGTGGCAAGTATTGCATTTCTTGGTAGAAATGTATTTTTTGACTTCTTACAAACGCCAGAAGATATTCGTCAAATTGCTCTTTTTTATTGGTCAATTACATTGCTTACCATGCCGTTAAGTTATGTATTTTCCGCAACAACGGCTCTTTTTCGGGCCACAAGGCAAGTTATTCCACCAATTTTTGTGGCTGCTGGCATTTGCACTGGTAATATTTTTGGAAACTTAGGCTTTGGCCTTGGTTATTTTGGCTTGCCAAGCTATGGCTACATGGGCATTGCTTGGACAACTCTTGTTTGTACAGGTTTTGGAGCCATCTGCAACATACTACTACTGTCGCAAAGTGGGTATTTTGATTATAAAAATATTCCGCCTTTGCGTTGGATGAAGGCTGCATTCCCATATTTATACAAAGTTGCCATGCCAGCAGCGGCAAGCCAAATTGTATGGCAAACAGGATATATTGTTTTATTTGCGGTTGTTGCATCGCTACCCTTTGACAATGTGCATGCCTTGGCAGGCTTGACAGCTGGCATGCGCCTTGAAGCCATATTGTTCTTACCTGGCATGGCCTTTAGCATGACAGCGGCAGTCTTAGTTGGCAACAGCCTTGGGGCAAAAGATATACCCCAAGCGTATAGACTAGCTCGTATATTGGTGATTTCAGGTGCTAGTTGCATGAGTCTTGTGGCTGTTGCACTTTGGCCCTTCATACCTGATTTGGCGGCGGCACTTTCGCCATTGCCTGAAACTCAGGAAATAACCCGTAATTACATGTATTTTAACATTTTTTCAACACCTTTTACCCTGACAAGCATGATACTAGGCGGAGTCATGACTGGAGCTGGGGCCACAAGGTATAACCTTATGGTTTATGGTAGCAGTTTTTGGCTTATTCGTTTGCCCATTGCTTGGATTTTTGGGCATTTTATTTGGCAAAGTGCATCTGGTGTATTTTTAGGAATGGTACTATCACAAGTTGTGCAATCATCAATCATGCTTATAGTATTGTATAAAGTGAACTGGACTAGATTTGCCATGAACGCACAACATAAAACAAAGCAAAAATTATAATGAATATAAATTTTACACCCATAAATTTAGAGCATAAGATAAAATATCTTAACTATTGGCATAATATGCCATCACATTCCATTGACTACAGCTTTGTAAATATATTTGGCTGGAGCAATTATTTTGGATTGCAATGGCATTTTAATGATAAACTTTGCTGGCTTAGGCAAAATAACAACAGTCTTTGGGCTCCAGTTGGCAATTGGCATGATGTGGATTGGAAAAATGAACACATCCTTGATGCTGGTGTAACAATTGTGCGCGTTCCAGAAAACCTTGCTCACATGCTTGAAAATGCTTTGCCGGGGCGAGTTGAAATACAAGAAACCAAAGGGCAGTGGGAATATCTGTACAGCACCAAGGATTTGGCCACTCTATCTGGCAATAAATTTCACAAAAAACGCAATCATGTTAATGCATTTAAGAAAACATATGGCGAGCCAAACTATAAAAGCATTGATGATGCCTGCATTGAAGATGTATTGAGCTTACAAGACAAATGGTGTCAGTGGCATGAATGTACTGGTTCAAAAGCATTGCAGGCAGAAAATGAATCTATTAACTATGTACTATCACATTGGAATGAGTTTGAAGGGATAATGGGTGGCGCATTGTATGTTGAGGACACCTTGGTTGCCTTTAGTGTGGGTGAGCTTTTAGATGCAAATACCCTTGGGGTTCATTATGAAAAGGGGCACAATGGTTATCGTGGTGTTTACCAAGCCATGAATACTTGCTTTGTGCAAAATGCTGGTGCAAATACCAGTATTATAAATCGAGCCCAAGACCTTGACGAAGAAGGTTTGCGTAAGGCAAAATCCAGTTACTTTCCCGTGGAATTTTTGAAAAAATACACCTTAACCATTGCACCAGCATAGGATGAGTATGAACAAAGCAACTATCTGCAATTTTATGATAATTTCTTTTGGTATTTTTATTTTATCTGCTTGCGGTTCAAAAATACCCGTGCGAGAAGATACACCTTTTGCACAACGAGGTGTGGTGCGCGATTTATACAAATTTCCTCAAGATTTAACTGTTTATGCCAAAAATGTGAAGCATAATTTAATAAGCTCTGCATCTCAAAAAGAGCAAGATGCTAAATTTAATAAAATATTCTTTGGTCCTTGGGCTAAATCTGAGGCCGCTCATACTACTAAAAATTTTGAAAACACCTTTGGAAAAGCCAATGGTTACAAGAGTACAGCCAAATGGTCAGAGTCTGCTTGGCAAAGAATAGTAGCCAATGCTGATATTTCAAGATATCCCAATACCCAAAGACCTGCCATAACTTTGCGCCAAACTCCTTTGCGTGAACTACCAACCATGCTCCCACGCTTTTCAAAGCCCACACCAAACCCAAACTTAGCTCCATTTGACTATTTTCAATATTCCACCCTACCCCCTGCAATGCCTATATATATTGCCCACACTTCGCAAGATAATCTATGGTATTTTATTGAAAGTCCCATAGCAGCAGGTTGGGTTCAGGCAAAGGATGTGTCATTTGTAAGCGAACAATTTATAGCTGACTACTCCACAAAACCCATGCTTGCTTTAGTTAAGGATAAAGTGCAACTTAAAACAACACAAAATGCCATATTAGGGCATGCTTACATTGGTGCAATCTTTCCCATTATAGATAAAAATACTCCAACATATACTGCCCTTATGCCAATACGAGGCCCCAAAAACATGGCCCAAACTACTAAAATAACCCTTGAAAACACAGTGGCCGTGCAAAAACCCATACCCCTAGATGCCATGAGTATTGCCACCGTGGGTAATGAAATGATGGCTCAGCCTTATGGCTGGGGCGGCACCAAGGAATATCGTGACTGTTCATCCACTTTACACGATTTATTTACACCATTTGGTATCTGGCTACCCCGCAATTCTTTAGCTCAATACAATGCTGCAATCAAATTACCCTTGGATAATTTAACCCTAAAACCAAAAGAGCAAACAATTTTACAAAAAGGAAAACCATTTTTAACAATGGTTTGGATGCCAGGGCACATTGGTCTATACCTTGGTGAATATAAAGGTAGGGCTGCCATGTTCCACAATATTTGGGGCATTAGAGTTGATGAGCAAGGTCAAGGCGATGACCGTCATATCATAGGTCGAGCTGTTGTCACCTCACTGGAGCCAGGTAAGGAGCTTGATAATATTTACAAAAATCAAACGCTACTTACACGCATTGGGGGAATTTCAACTCTACCCGGTGCAAAATAGTGCAAAAATATAGCTTTGAAATAAACCCTGCCCAAGCAGGAAAGCGCCTTGATGTTTTTTTTGGAGAGCAAATATCTGGTATATCACGCGAAAAAATCAAACGTGCCATACAAGATGGTCAGTGCACTATTAATGGTTTGTTAATAAAAAGCCCATCCGCCAAGTTAAAAGTAGCTCAAATAATAGAGTTAACACTTGAAGAACCCACAGAGCACATAAGCCCAGAAGCTGGTGAACTTGATATAATTTGGCATGATGAACATATTGCCATATGCAATAAACCTGCTGGAATTACTGTACATCCTTGCCCTTCTTGCCCCTGCGGAACCTACGTTCAGCGTCTAGCAAGTCATTTTCCTAGTTTGCTCTTACAAGAAGGCCAACGCCCTGGTATTGTGCATAGACTTGACAAAGACACAAGTGGATTACTTGTCATTGCTCTTAGCGAGCAAGCTCGCCTAAAACTTAGTGAAGACTTTGCCGAGCGCAATGTTAATAAAAGCTATTTAGCCATTGTGCATGGCGTGCCTAAGGAAAAAGGCGAAATTACAGCACCCATGGGACGTCATCCCAAGTACAAGGTAAAAATGGCAGTTGTGGAAGAAAAGCATGGCGGTCGCCCTGCCCACAGTGAGTGGCAAACTCTCTATGCTGACCCCAACAAAAAATTTGCCATTGTGCTAGTAAAAATATTTACAGGGCGAACCCATCAAATTAGGGTACACATGGCCCATCTTGGTTTTCCACTTTGGGGTGATAGCGTTTATGGCCCTAAGATTACGCCCTCATGCCCTGCCAAACGCCAGATGCTTCATGCTTGGAAATTATCCTTCATGCATCCCATGAAGCCGCATGAAAATAATTTATGTGAATTTAGTTGCCCACCACCACAAGACATGCTTGATTGCGCTATAAGCATTGGCAAAAGCACACAAAAAATTATAATTACTGGCCTACCAGGTTGTGGAAAATCAACACTATTACAAGACTTTGCAAAACTAAACATTCCCACATGCAGTGCAGATGACATTGTAAAAAAGCTTTATGCAGTGGGTGGAGCTGGACATAGTTATATATTAAAGCGGTTTGGTAAGGATGTAGTGGATCATCCCAAGGCAGAAATTAACCGCGAAGCCTTAGGAAAATATATGCAAAGTCAACAAGTGCGTATGGAAGTTAATGCTAATATTCATGCACTTGTTTTCCATGAGCTGGAAAATTTTTGGCAAAAATGCCAAGAAAATGGAGAGCAAATGGCTGTGGCTGAAGTGCCATTATACCTTGAAAATGGGCGACATTTATTAGAAAATGCTCACATTGTGGGTGTTGAATGTTTGCAAAAAACACGCTACAAACGTTTAAAAGAAATACGCCAATGGACAGATGAAAAATGCCTAGAAATTGATGCTTGGCAATGGGCAGAGTCAAAAAAAATGGACGCTTGCCACACTGTTGTAAAGAATAATTCAGATGCACAAAAACTTACTGTTGCAGCACAAGATATTGTTAATAAAATTCAAACAAAGCTTGATGCCAAAAAAGCAACACTAAGCAAGCATTTGCAGACACTATGGACATAATTAATAATTTTTCAATAAAAAATCTAAAAAAGATTTATAATTATGCTTCAAATTTTTGCATTTAAATAAATCAATAAAAAGGAATAATTATGGAAGTTTGTATTGCCTACATGCGTGGTAAACCAGTTATGATGCGTATTCATGAAGATATTGTATATATTAACGACGAAGAACAAGCAATTCTTGGCTTAACCATTAAAGATTTAGAAGAATTTTCAAAAAGTATTGCAGCCATACCTTACAACACTGACCAAGAAGCTTACCAAGCCCTTGTAAATGCCAAAAGAACAGCCTTTTTAGCTGGAATTCTTGGAAAGTGCGTTGGTGATGAATGTGTGAATAAAGTTTCTCAAATTTTAGACAGTGTTCACTATGACGTTCTAAGATATCTTGGTGAAGTTGAAGAAGAATAAGCCTAGTTTATTTATTGGTCCTGTATAATTATTTTTGGATCATGGTTAGCTGAGAGGATTTTTTTGGAGCTGTTTTTGTGCTTTTACAATAAATTTTATTTTTATGAAAATTTATTTTTTGTACAGTATTCCTAATTTTTTAATACTATTACAGTGAATTTAAGAATTTTTTTGAACTTTCAACCATTCCTTGAATGTCTTTATGGTTAAACCATTGCATGGTCTTAGCCGCCCTAAACCAAGTGAGTTGGCGTTTTGCATAAGCACGAGTATTTTTGCGCCACAACTCCAAAGTATCATCAAGGCTAAGGCCTTCACATATGTAAGAATATAACTCCGCACAGCCAATGCTTGACCAAGCAGGTGCAGCTTTTTTATTACATTTTTTATAAGCGGCTTTTGCTTCATCAAGCGCACCTTGCTCAAGCATGGAAGAAATGCGAGCACCAAGGCGAGGCGTTAAGCTATCCAATGTCATATCAACGCCCATATAAAGCCCTTTTAGCATTGGTTCTGGCTTTGAGTTTTCATGCCACCAAGTAAAATTTTTGCCAGTGCCAAAGTAAACTTCCAATGCTCGAATAATTCTTTGTGTATCATGAGGGTGAATACGTTTTGCATAAACTTCATCTATTTGTAATAATTCACCATACAAAACAGTTAAACCTTCATGCTCGCTACGTCTTATTAGCTCAGCAGTTATCAACTTATCAATGGGATCAATGTTAGCAATACCTTCTAAAATTGTCTTAAAATATAAGCCAGTACCACCGACAAAAATGGGAATTTTACCACGCGCGATTATATCTTGCGCAACATCAAGAGCTTTATCTGACCATTGGCCCACTGAAAGTTTGTGCTCTGTTTCTAAAAAACCATAAAGGTGGTGCGGACAAATACTGCGTTCAGCACAACTTGGCTGAGCAGTAATGATTGGAAAGTCTTTATAAACCTGCCTTGAGTCCGTGTTTACAACTTCCCCATTTATGGCAAGAGCTAGACAAATTGCGGCCTCAGTCTTGCCAGAACCAGTGGGACCAGCAAGACAAAGAGCGAATAATTGCTCATTCATTAAATCTTAAACCCACCAGCAGATGGCGCAAGGCAAGGTGTGCCTTGTCTAACTTGTCCAGAACAATATTTTTGCTTTAAGGCTTCAATTACATTTTCTGGAACAAGGTCTTTTACACATCCGCCGTGGCTGGCTGCGGCCTTGATAATTGTTGAACTTATGTATAACCACTGGTAATCAGTCATTAAAAAAATGGTTTGAATTTCACGGCGCAGTTTTCTATTCATAAGTGCCAGCTGGAATTCATATTCAAAGTCAGATACAGCACGAAGACCACGCAAAATAACCTGAGCCCCACGGTTTGCAACATAATCTACCAAAAGACCAGAAAATGGCTCAACCACAGCTTCAGGCACATCGGCTAAGGCTTCCTTTGCCAGTTGCACTCGCTCCTCATGGCTAAAAAGTGGCGCTTTTGGCGTATTGTCTGCAACTGCCACCACAACTTTATCAAAAATATCACAACCACGACGGATTAAACTTATATGGCCATTGGTAATGGGGTCAAAAGTTCCAGGATATACTGCTATTCGCTCTTTAGCTGCCATAAAATCACCCTTGTTTGCCCAAAAGTACGTTCTGTCAATACTTCAAGGTCTTTATGTACTTCTTCTGGTTCAAATTTTAAAGACAATTCCACTTCTGCCGTCACAATGGCATCAGCATTTAACCAATTATTACGCAAAATTTTATTTAACGTAGGTAAAATTAAATTCCTTCCATATGGAGGGTCAATAAAAACAACATCATAGCCTTGAATTTGCCTTTTGCTAAGAAATTTTAAAACATCATCTTTAACAATATTACACGCATTGCCGTCAAGAGCCAAAACTCCAGCATTTTGTTGTAAATAACGTATAGCTTTAATGCCATTTTCAACCAATGTAGCCCGCATTGCCCCTCGGCTTAAACATTCAAAAGCCAAAGAGCCACTGCCAGCAAAAAGGTCAAGTGCTGAGCACTGTGACCACACAATACCCCTTGATTCAAGCATAGAAAATAAAGATTCTCGCACCTTTGACATGGCTGGCCTATAACCTGGGCCTTCCACTGTTCTAAGCGTTCTACCTCTATATTTACCTGAAATAATGCGCATTACATTCTCATAATAAGTTTTGTTAACTCATAATCAAGGCTTGCCACTCGGTCAGAAAGTTCTGTTTGTTCTTCCCAAGATTTTTTATCAAGGTTTTGCATCTTACCTTGTATGGTTTGCAATTTACCCTCAAGCTCTCGGCTTATAAATTCCCAATCAATACCCTTAGTTGTGCTTTCTACCTTTACAATTTTTGGCTCTGCATCAGTTACTAATTCCATTTCTTCAAGATAACTTGGAATGTAGACCTTAGCTTGATAAAGCTCTTCTAAGCGTTTTGCAAGCACATTTTGGCCCTTTTCTTCGCCATGGGTTAATACAATACGACTACCCTTGGTGGCAGCAGGCTTAACCCACTCTAAAAGCTGGCTTTGTCCAGCATGTGCGGAAAAACCACCAATGGTAAATATTTTTGCAGCAATGGGAATATCATCCCCAAAAAGCTTTATGGAGCTTGCTTTTTCTACAATTTTACGCCCAGGTGTGCCCACACCTTGGTAGCCAACAAACACAATACTAGCACCAGGCTTCCAAAGGTTATGGCGCAAATGATGACGAATACGACCAGCATTACACATGCCACTGGCAGAAATTACAATGGCTGGACCTGAAACATCATTAATATTTCTAGATTCATCAGCTTTTAGGGTATAACTTAATTTGGGCAATGAAAATGGATCCTCACCCTTTGCAAGCAAGGCTTTAGCATCATCATCAAATAAATCTGTATATTTACTAAAAACTTCTGTGGCCCTAATGGCTAGAGGACTGTCCACATATATGGGTATATCCTCCGGCAATTTACCCTTTTTTTGCAAGGTGTGCAGGCAATATAAAATCTCCTGAGTACGCTCCACCGCAAAGGCAGGAATGATTGTTTTTTCACCATTTTTATAGCTATAGGCAATAGCCTCTGCAAGCTCTGTTGCTGGGTCTATGCTCTCATTATGTTCTCGATCACCGTAAGTTGACTCCATAAATATATAATCAGCTGGCTTTGGCGGAGTTGGGTCACAAACAATCAATGTATTTGGCTTTCCAAGGTCACCAGAAAACAAAACTGTTGTCTTTTTGCCATCTTCCACAGCTTCCACATAAACATAGGCTGAACCTAAAATATGTCCAGCATCATAGTATGTTACTGTAATTCCTGGGTGTGGCTCAAAACTTTTGCCATAATGAACTTCTTGCAATAGAGGCAGGGTTTTTTCTGCATCTTCAGTAGTATAGAGCACAGGCGGAGGATTTTTGCCCCTACGTTTATATTTTTCGGCTCTGAATTTTGCTTCCATTTCTTGAATGTGCGCACTATCCAGCAGCATAATTTCAAGCAAATTCAGCGTTGGGCCTGTGCAATAAACGGGCTTATTAAAGCCCTCATGAACCATGCGTGGTAAAAGGCCTGAGTGATCAATGTGAGCATGGGTCATGAGTATGAAGTCAATATGCGGTGCATCGTAAATGTCAGTATTAAAATTACGTTCTTCAATGGCTTTATTGCCTTGATGCATACCACAATCAACTGTAAAGCGTGCACCACAAGCCTCAATCATATAACATGAACCAGTAACGGTTTGTGCCGCACCTAAAAGACGTACCTTCATATACCCTCCACATATTTCAAAGGCTCGCACACATAGCACGGACCCCTTAGTTAAGATGCTTAATTATGCCTTTTGTACACAGCAAATGCAAGCCCTAGTCTTAATATTTTATGAGTTTGCCATAATTCATCTTTTATAACTTGCACATAAATTTATACCAAGCTATACTAAGTCAGTAATTTTACTATAACCACGGAGAAAATCATGCCCCTAAATAATATTGATGAACTCAATGACGGTACAGAATCTTGGCGTATTATACGCATCTTGGCAGAAATGGCTAATGCCTTTGACACCTTAAATGAAGTAGATAGACATTGCATATCCATCTTCGGTTCAGCTCGCACAAAGCCTGACTCACCACATTATAAAGCAGCGGAACAAATATCCAAAATGCTTGTGGAAGAAGGCTATGGCATTATTACAGGCGGCGGGCCAGGCATTATGGAGGCCGCAAACAAAGGTGCAACAGAAGCTGGCGGCCCGTCCATTGGCCTGCATATTCATTTACCACATGAGCAAGGCTGCAATGAATATGTAAAAACTCGTTGCGATTTTCGCTATTTCTTTGTGCGCAAGCTAGTTTTTGTAAAATATGCCATGAGCTATGTGGTAATGCCAGGTGGAATGGGTACTATTGATGAACTTGCTGAAGCTTTTGTACTTGCCCAAACTAAGCGTATCAAGCCTTTCCCTGTAATACTCTATGACTCAAAATTCTGGGGAGGACTGCTTGATTGGCTACGCACCACCATGGTACAAGAAGGCTATATTGACGAAAAAGAAATTGACGACATTTTAATAGTTTGTGACAAGCCAGAAGATGTAGTTAGCACCATTAAAAGATTAGTTATTGTATAAATGCACAATGACCCTAATGATATTATAGCCTTAACCCAAACTGGGCCCATCCCCCCTGCTCCCACGGGGCATACTTGGGATGGGCTCATGGGCATGGCCCTGTATGAAGCTGAAAAAGCCATGAGCAAGGGTGAAGTGCCTGTGGGTGCAGTGTTGGTTTCTAAGCAAGGTGAAATCCTTGCAACAGCTCATAATAATTGCATATCCCTACATGACCCCACGGCACATGCTGAAATTTTGGCCTTGCGTGGCGCTGCACTTAATCTTAATAATTATCGTTTAAATGACGCTGTGCTTGTGGTAACTCTTGAGCCATGTCTTATGTGTGCTGGTGCAATAGTTCATGCAAGACTTGCAGGGCTTGTTTATGGTGCGGTAGACCGCAAAGCTGGGGCAGTATGTTCTTGCTGTGAAGGGTTAAATTATAGCCATTTAAACCATAAAACTTGGCATATGGGCGGAATTTTGGCCGCTGATTGCGCTAAAATATTAAAAAAATTTTTCAACAGACCTTAAATTCACCTAAATTCTTACTTGCCAAAAGTAATTAAGACGCTTATAAAGCACTTCATTTTAATTTTGCCAAGCGCGCTAATAAGAGCGTTGAGACTTACTGCCAAAGCAGCGATGCTGTTTTAGGCAGCATGAATCCCACGAAGTGGGTTTGTAATCAAACTAAACGCACTTAATGCGTATTATTTAATTGGAGCTATTATGTCCTTAAGTATTGGTATTGTGGGTCTTCCAAATGTTGGTAAATCAACTCTTTTTAATGCCTTAACCAAGGCTCAAAATGCCCAAGCTGCAAACTACCCTTTTTGTACAATTGAGCCAAATAAAGCAACCGTTGCTGTGCCTGACCCTCGCCTAAAAGTATTAACTGACCTTGCAAAGCCACAAAAAACCTTAAATGCAAGTGTGGATTTCATTGACATAGCCGGTCTTGTGCGCGGTGCAAGCACTGGCGAAGGTCTTGGCAATAAGTTTTTGGCAACCATTCGTGAATGTGCAGCCATTGTGCATGTGGTGCGCTGTTTTGAAGACGAAAACATAACTCATGTGGACGGTAAGGTAGAACCCATTAGAGACATAGAAACCATTGAAACTGAGCTTTTGCTCTCAGATATTCAGTCCACCGAAAGACGTGTGGAGCGTTTGCGTAAGCAACGTGGGGATAAAAGCATTCAAGCTTTAGCTGATCAAGTGGCCACACTGCTTGCGCACTTGAATGCTGGAAACCCTGCAAGCACTTTTAAAAGACCTGAAGGCGACGCTTTTGACACTCAATGGCGTGAAATGGGCCTAATTACCGCCAAAAAAGTAATTTATTGTGCAAATGTGGACGAAAGTGCCATAGCTGATGGCAATGAATATGTAAACAATGTTAAAAACCTAGCAAAAGAACGAAATGCTGGTTTTACCACCGTTTGTGCTAAAATTGAAGAAGAATTACAAGGCCTTCCAGATGACGAGCAAATTGACATGCTACAATCATTTGGCATTGAAGAAAGTGGCCTTGAGAGCATCATCCGCACAGGTTATGCAACTCTTGGACTTTGTAGTTACTTTACAGTTGGTGAAAAGGAAGTACGCGCTTGGACCATTCGTGTGGGTGACAAAGCCCCACAAGCGGCTGGCGTTATTCATACTGACTTTGAGCGTGGATTTATTAGAGCAGAAGTAATCTCCTATGCTGACTTTGTGGAACATAAAAGTGAAGCCGCATGCCGCTCCGTTGGTGTTTTACGCACAGAAGGCAAGGAATATGTAGTTAAAGATGGCGACGTGGTGCATTTCTTGTTTAATGTTTAAGATTAAAAATCAAAATTAATATAAATGTTGAAAAGGCATCAAATACAAGAATTGTAAATGATGCTTTTTCAACGCTTTACACATTTATTCTTAACCTGCCTACACACACCCATGAGTGCATCATACTCATGCCTGCGAATACTCACTCGTCCTAAAAAGCGGCGTAAAGGCATTAAAAAATAATCTGGGTTATCACCATGCAAGTAATCAATTTGTAAAAGCATTTCTTTTAAATGCTCATAAAGGCGAGCTTGATCTTGAGCAGAAATACGAATGGGACTCTCATCCACATTATTTTCATGCTTAAATGGTTTTTGAATTGCTTTAAGACATTCATATAATAAAAGTAAGGTGGCTTGTGCTACGTTTAAGGATGAAGCACCAGCAGTGGGAATGGTTACAAGACGCTGGCAACATTCAATTTCTTCATTATTAAGTCCTTTATCTTCTGGACCCATGACAATGGCTACCCTGCCACCTTCTTGTAAGGCTTTGCAAATTTCAAGTCCAGCTTGCTCAGGATTTAATAAATCACGCCGCCAACCGCCTGTTCTTGCAGTGCTACCCACAACTAAGGAATAAGGGGCAATGGCTTCTGGCAACGTTTTGCAAATATTAATATTTTCTAATATTTCATGTCCTTTGGAAGTGGCAAGGGGGTAGGCTTGCTCCTTATTCCACATTTCAGGGTCCACAAGAGCAATGCCACTTGCGCCCATGTTGGCAATGGCACGCGCCACCATGCCCACATTTTCAGGAAAACGGCTTTTAACTAAGACTACGTCAAGCCCACTTAAAGTTGGCAAGTTTGTTTTTGCGGATTCCATGAATACTTAAGCAATAAACTGCTGTAAAATATGCTGCACTTGCTGTACAGCTTGTGGAGTTTCAGGCCAAATATAACGTCCTATTACGGCAAGCATAGCACCTCCAACACCGCATTTGCATACAGTGCCTAAAAAGCGTCCCACCATGGCTCCAAATGCTGCTTCACGAGCATCTTGAAAGGAGCGTCCTTTGAGCTTTTCCATAATAAAGCAACCAAGCCAAGCTCCAATTAATGCACCAATTAGTGCGCCAAGCCCAAAAAATAATGGTGCAAGCACAATGGCACCCACAATGGCACCCACAACCCCTGCAAATGTTCCAGAAGATGTTGAGCCGTATTTTTTGGCCTTAACCACTTGCAAGGCAAGCTCCAAGACTTCACCTAGAACGGCAAGCGCAATAATTATTACAAAAAACCATACATCCATTTGGGCAGTATCAGGGTAAATATATTTCCATAATGCAACAAAGCCAAGTATAATCCAGTTGGCTGGCAGACTAAATATATTTAAAAACAAAACTAATGTTAAAAGGCCCATAAAACCTGTTGCTAAAATGTAAGTTAAGGCTTCAGGAATAACTAACTCCATGATTTTCCTCTTAAGTCTTGTACACGAACAGCTTTGCCCTCAGAAGTGGGAAGACTACCAGGCTGTACAAGATCAATTTTGGGCGTGATAAGAATTTCATCGCACAATGACTTTGATATTTTAGACTGTAAAGCACGCAAAATGCGCATGTCGTCTGAGAAATATTCTTCACGAATTTCAATTTGAACACGCATATCATCGGCAATGCCGTTATTTTCAAGCAAAATTAAGTAGTTTTCACCCACTTCTTTAAAACTCATAAGAACTTGCTCAATTTGCATGGGGTAAATGTTAACACCTTTAATTATTAGCATATCATCTGCACGACCAAGAATGCGCTCAATACGGCGGTGTTTGCGCCCACAAGCACACTCACCCACAATAAAGCGAGTTAAATCACGAGTGCGATAACGCAAAATGGGCATACCTTGACGGCAAAGTGTGCTCATTACAAGCTCACCCACCTCACCATCTGGCAAAGGTTCTCCACTTTCTGGATCTACAATCTCAGCTACAAAAGCATCTTCCCACACATGCAGGCCATTTTGATGCTCACACTCAAAAGCAACTCCAGGCCCATTCATTTCTGATAAACCATAAGAATTATAAACTTTCATGTTAAATAATTTTTCAATGCGCTGGCGATATTCCTCTGTATAAGGTTCAGCACCAACTAAGGCAATGCGTAGGGGCAATTCTGCTGGATTTTCACCGTCCTTCTCTAAATGCCCACCAAGAATAAGTGCATATGATGGCAAAATATGCACAACAGTGGTTTGAAAATCCTTAACAAGCTTAATCTGACGGCGAGAATTACCAGCACCTGCAGGAATGGTCAAACAGCCAAGACGCTCAGCACCATAATGTATACCAAGACCACCAGTAAACAGTCCATATCCTGACATATTTTGGAAAACATCCTCACGGCGAACACCAGCCATGTGCATACTACGAGCCATAAGATCTGCCCAAGAATTAAGGTCATTTTGGGTATGGCAAATGGCAGTTGGCGTGCCTGTAGTGCCACTTGAGCAGTGCATACGCACTATTTCAGACTTAGGCACACACAAAAGACCTGTGGGATAATTGGCACGCAAGTCGTCCTTACTGGTAAAGGGAATTTTGCGAATATCAGCTATACTCTTAATGGACTCAGGACTAATACCAGCCTCAGCAAATTTTTTAGCATAAAACTCAGACTTTGCGGCTTGCTCAATGGTCGTACGAAGCCTAGTGCATTGGGTCTGCTCAATTTCATCACGGTTCCATAACTCAGCTTGATCAAAAACTTCCATATCATATTCCCTTATAAAGCAAAAAGTTAATTCATAATTTATTAAATTAATGCTAATAGCATAATTTTATTTCTAAAATTTTAATGAGCATAAGCACGCAACAGGCCAAAACAACCAGCCAACATCATATCTCCATATGGTGCAATAAATTGCCCATATCCTTGCAAAAATTCTCGCTTCGGCCCAAGAATATATGTAGGTACAAAGCCACCAGCCTCCTCTGGTATTTTGCCAAAAGCTGTGCCATGCCCACCGCTTGCGTGCACCTGCTCATCGGGCAACCAGCCAAGCTTAAACTCTTTTAAATCGTGTAAATATTCTTCTAAAGTACGCTGTCCTGTATGATGCTCAAATATTGCAAGAACTTGCTCTTGATACACCAAGGCAGCAACCATGTGGCTATTACCCACATTTATAATAGTTATGCCCTCACGCATGGAACGCTCGCGCACTTCACTTACACACAATGCACCTAATATTGCCGCAGTGCCTGTGTCTGCCACAGGCCCACCGCTAAATTGCTGTATAGTGCGAAGGCGGGTCAGCTCCGTGGGAGCTGAGTTATATAACCATTCTTTAGGGTTATTTGAGTGTTCAAGTAATGTACGCCATGCTAGCATTCGCCCTGCGCGATTACCCTGTGGATGTACACCATGATCTTGAGCTGCTGCTAATACAACATGCGGCAATGGTAAACCCAAGTGCTGCAAAGTATGTTGCCAAAACGTAGGGCTATAATCGCTTAGAAAAATAGGCACAGCACCCTTGGGGCTTTGCTCACAAATTTCTATACCCATGACTTTAACTCGCTCCAAATCATCATGCAAGGCAGCGGATGCGCTTAAAGAGCAATATACCTTATACCCAGCCTCAAGATGAGTCTTCACTGCACGAAAAAATCCACCACCCATATTATGCCCATAAAACCAAATGTCCTTGGCAGAGTCAGTTACTTGACAAATACGCTCAGCAACCATACGAGCAGGGGCAGGAATTACAAAACGTGGCCAATTTTCAGGCGTCATATTAGGGCGAGCCAAAAGGACATCTTGCGTGCCGCTGCCCACATCAAGGCATAAAATAGGGCCAGTGTAGGCTAAAAAATCAAATTCATTACTAGACATAAAAACACTCAATATAAATTCACAAAAGATAAATATACCTTGATTTATCAAACAAAGCAAGCATTAGGCTTAAACTAAAAATCCACAAATAACATCAACTATCTTATTCAAATTTTGCAAAAGTCCAAAAAAATACTTGCTAATAATGCAACTTTTCTTTATAGACACTGTCTGTGCCGAGGTGGTGGAACTGGTAGACACGCTATCTTGAGGGGGTAGTGGCAATAGCT
>CAYJOP010000011.1:0-35317 GCA_964371835.1 uncultured Desulfovibrionaceae bacterium | reverse complement strand
TTAACCAATTCTACACTTTGAAATATAATTAAAAATTTGCAAAATGTTTTTTTATCTTTTATTTGTAATTATACATGCTTTATAAATAAAAACAGACGAATACACTGCATACTCGGAGTTAATATGAAAAATACAATCGATGGAATTTCAATTGTTATTCCCGCACTCAACGAAGAAAACGCCATCCAGCAAACTGTTCAAGATTGTTTTAAAATAGTTAAAGAATGGCAAGAAAATATTCCTTGTGAAGTGGTTGTGGTTGATGACGGCTCAAGTGACCAAACCGCAGCTAAAGCAAAGTCCGCTGGTGCAAAGGTAATTAGCCACCCGACCAATGCAGGCTATGGATATTCGCTCAAAGATGGCATAAATGCAGCAACTTATGACACAATAGTCATAACAGATGCCGATGGCACATACCCACTTAATGACATGCCAAAACTTTTGGAGCAATATATAGCAGGTTTTGATATGGTAGTTGGGGCGCGCAAGGGCGAATTTTATCGCCAATCATCTTATAAATCCCTGCTTAGACATATACTTAAATTCCTAGTTGAATGGTCAAGTGGCAAGCCAATTGATGATATAAATTCAGGATTTAGAGTTTTTTCTAAAAATACAATTTCTAAATTTTACTCGCACCTATGTGATACCTTTAGTTTTACTACTTCAGTAACCCTTGCATATATGATGAATTCTCTTTTTGTTGCTTATGTCCCCACAGACTATCATCAACGTGTTGGCACAAGCCATGTTCGCTTATTCAAGGATTCTTTGCGCACAATCAGCTACATACTAAAGCAAATTCTTTATTTTGATCCTCTCAAGATATTTTTTCTCTTTAGTGCATTATGGCTTGTATTTGCCTGCATGTGCTTCTTACTCTCAACGCTAACCAATTTGAATGTTGGATATTACGTTGGAATAATGAGTGTATTTGGTTCATTTCTTATTCTTGCCTTTGGCCTTATTGCAGAGCAAGTTAGGCAATTAATCCTCAGTGTGGATAGAAATAGTAGTAAAAAATAAGTTTTCAGCTTCTACTACTTAAGCAACACGGCAAAACAGGGTAAGTATAGTAATTTCAGCTCACATAACAATAAAACTTACCCATTTCAGTACTTCGACTCCACTAACTTTACTAGCATGCAAAGCCTGCGTACAAACTGTGCGCAGGCTTAATTTGTCCATTCAAAACATGTTTTCCAATGCATCTTTGTTGACAATTGTAACACTAAGTTATAAATTACAAAAAATTTATAAAATATCAAGACTCTGCACATTCTATTGTGCTGAGTCCTTTGTAGCGTTGACGACAGTCAATGCGACCAAAAATCAAGAATAGGCGGAGCTTTGCTTCGCCGTTAACTGTTTGATTTTTGTGTCTTTTGTCCTGCACAGCTAAATTTTCTAACCCATGCAAATTTACTGCAAAAGCACAAAAATAAAGTTGAAAAATAATTGTGCAGGACTCTTATATCATATAGATAATTCAAATGAGGCATTTGTGAAAATTTTAGTTACCGGAGCAGCAGGTTTTATTGGCCATCAACTTAGTGTTCGTCTTTGCAAGCTTGGGCATGACGTGGTTGGGCTAGATAACATCAATGATTACTATGATGTAAACTTAAAAAAGGATCGCTTAAAAGAGCTTGAGCAGTTTAATAATTTTAAGTTTGTTCTTGGTGATCTTGCCGATAATACTTTGATTATTGACCTTTTTAAGGCTGAAAAATTTACTCATGTGGTGAACTTAGCAGCACAAGCTGGCGTGCGCTATAGCTTAGAAAATCCAATGGCCTATGTACAATCCAACCTTGTTGGCTTTGCGCATCTTTTAGAAGCCTGTAGACACAATAATGTGGAGCATTTTGTTTTTGCGTCATCAAGTTCCATCTATGGCTTAAATAGCACCCGCCCCTATTCTGAACAGCACAATGTTGACCACCCTGTTAGTCTTTATGCTGCCTCCAAAAAGTCCAATGAACTTATGGCTCACTCCTACAGCCATCTTTACAATATTCCATGCACTGGCTTAAGATTTTTTACAGTATATGGCCCTTGGAGCCGCCCTGACATGGCTTTGCATCTTTTTACCACTGCCATCATAAACGATAAACCCATTAAAATATTTAACAATGGAGAAATGCAACGAGATTTTACATATATTGATGATATTGTAGAAGGTGTAGTTCAAGTTCTAAATAAGCCTCCTAAGAAAAATGCTGATTGGGATACGCATAAAGCAGATGCCGCAAGTAGCAGTGCGCCTTGGAAAATTTATAATATCGGCAATAACAATACCATAGCCCTTGGTAAATTTATTGAGCTTTTGGAAAAACACCTTGGCAAAAAAGCCATTAAAGAATATTTGCCCATGCAGGCAGGCGATGTACAATCAACACATGCTGATGTAAGCGCACTTATGCGCGATACTGGGTTTTCCCCCAACACGTCATTGGACGAGGGGCTTGCTAAATTTGTGGCATGGTACAAAGATTACTACAATATAAACACTTAAACTTTTTGACCTTTAGTACAATATCTTTGCGATGAAGAAAAACCTTTGCTTGCTTACTAAGGTTATATATGGCAACTCACACTATTGCCCATTCTTTATTTAACTTACCATACAATATTTGTTTTTGCATAAAAAGTGCAAATTATAATCCAAAAAATACTTTTTTTTGCATTTTATCCCCGTTTGCAAGGAAAATTCCTTTTACTTCTTCATACTTTTAGTATAAACACAATCCTCAATTATTTAGTTTTATAATCCAAGGAGTTCATGTGTCACAGAAAATAGCTTTAGTTACTGGTGCAAGTAAGGGGATTGGAAAAGCCATTGCCCTAGCTCTTGCCGCAGATGGTTATGCAATTTGGTTGAATTATCGCTCAGACCATGCTGGTGCAAATGAAATAAAAGAGCAAATTCAAACTCTTGGTTCATCTTGTGAGCTTTTGCCATTTGATGTGTGCAATGTTGAGGCTTTGGACACATCCCTTGACGCCTTACTTGAGGACAACACCCCCTATGTGTTGGTAAATAATGCAGGTTTTGCAAAAGACACCATTTTTGGCCTCATGAGCCATGATGATTGGAATTCTGTTATGGATGTTCATCTTAATGGATTTTTCAATGTAACTCGCAAACTTGTACCGCTTATGCAACGCAAAAGGCAAGGGCGCATTGTGAACATTGTTTCCACATCTGGTCAAATGGGACTACCTGGGCAAGTAAATTATTCCGCCGCCAAAGCTGGAATCATAGGCGCAACCAAGGCCCTTGCAAGAGAGCTTGGCAGACGCAATGTGCTTGTTAATGCCGTGGCCCCTGGCTTTATTGAAACTGCCATGACAGAAGAATTAAATATTGATGATCACCTTAGACTAATACCGCAAGGTAGAGCAGGCACAGCTGACGAAGTGGCCCAATGTGTACGTTTTTTAGTCTCTGACATGTCAAGCTATGTAACTGGTCAAGTTCTCGCCGTTAACGGCGGACTATACATGTAATCTAATGAAAAGAGTTGTTATTACAGGAGTTGGGGCAATATCTGTCCTTGGGCTTGATCACGAAAGCATAGCCAAAGCCCTTTATAGTGGCACGCCAGGCATTGTTGAAGATGCCAAGCGTCTTGAAACTGGCTTTCGTAGCGGTTTAACTGGGCATATAGAAGGCTTTGACGGCTCAGAATATCTTTCGCGCAAACAGCGCAAGACCATGTCAGACTTTGTTCAGCAAGCCTATGTTGCTTTGCAACAGGCCATTTTGCAATCTGCCCTGCCAGAAAATGTTCTAAAAAGTAGCCGCTGTGGTATTATTTTTGGTAATGATTCCACAGCCAACGCCACTTTTGAGCTGGCAGAATTGCGCCGCACCCCACAACCCACCAGTAGCCTTGGCAGTGGGCATATGTTTAAGATTATGAACTCAACCATTAGCATGAATCTTGGTGTGCTTTTGGAAGTTTCTGGCGCATCTTGGAGTGTTAGTGCAGCTTGTGCTAGCGGTCTTCTTGCCATAGGACAAGCGGTGGATTGCATTCGCCTTGGTAGACAAGATGTTATGCTTTGCGGTGCGGCCCAAGAACTTGGCGCTGACCCCATAAGTGCCTTTGACGGTCTTGGTGCTTTTTCTGTAAATCCCAAACCGCATGAAGCCTCAAGACCCTTTGATTCACAGCGTGACGGGCTAGTGCCCAGTGGTGGTGCAGCGGCCTTGGTTATTGAATCATATGAACATGCAAAAAGCCGTGGAGCTACAATTCTTGGTGAAATTTGTGGTTTTGGTTATTCATCAGATGGTTGTGAGCTTGTGGCGCCAAGTCGCACAGGTCTTGCCCACGCCATGCAAATGGCCTTAAATGACGCGAAGATGCAACCAAAAGACATTACAGAAATTAACGCCCATGCCACATCAACTCCCCAAGGTGACGCCGCAGAAGCTTATAATATAAAAACAATCTTTGCTGATGACTGCCCAAGGGTTTTAGCTCTTAAAGCTTTAACTGGGCATGAATTTTGGATGGCAGGCTCTGCCCAAGTGGTCTATGCAACACTCATGGCACAAAGAGGATTTTGCGCAGGCTCGCCAAACTTTGTGCAGGGCGATGAGGAAACAGCGCATGTGGCAGTGTTGAGTAAAAGTGTGGACACCCCACCTCAAATAATGCTTTGCAATGCTGCTGGCTTTGGCGGTAGCAATGCAAGCCTCGTTATTAAATTTATATGAACCGCACAGTCATCATAGGCTCTGGCATTACTGGTTTAGCAGCTGCCCTACTACTTGCTAAACAAAATAATGGCGCAGAAATTTTATTGCTTGAAGCATCAAAACAACCAGCTCCGCTTTTATCAGGCTTTAAGCGTAGTGGTTTGCATTTTGACACTGGATTTCACTGTGCTGGCGGCTTAAGAAAAGGCGGCCTTTTAAGACATTGGCTACAAGCCATTGACATGTGGGATTATATTGGCGATGACAACATCTATCCCCTAAGCGAAGAATTTCGCTTTGCCACAAGTGAACAAAAATATAATTTTCGTCCATTATATTCTGAACTTATACCAAACATTGCCGAGCAGTTTGGCCAAGAAAGTGCAAACAGTTTTCAAAAGCTCATGCAAGAGATGGCAAGCATCTTGGATGTTTCACCCTATACCAATTCCAATAATTTGAATTTGCCAAAACTTTCATGGGAAAACTCCCAAAGCATTACTTCAAAATTAGAGCAATATCCATTGCCGCTGGCCTTAAAGCAAATGCTAAAGGCTCGATGTTTGCTCTATGGTCTAACCCCTGAAAAAGCCACTTTTCACGATTATTCACTGGTGGGTGGACTTTATTTTGACTCTTGCCACGGCATTTATGGTGGCGGCAAAACCTTGGTTAAAGCCGCATTAAAAGCCCTAAAGCAACATAACATTACTCTGCGCTGTAATTCTCAAGTTTCTCGTATTTTGCATAAGGAAAAAGCCTTTTGCGGCCTTGAATTGAAAAATGGCGAAACTATTCACGCAAATACTTGTATTTTTACAGGCCACCCAGCGCAACTTCCAAACATGGTGGACAAAGGTGTTTTTCGCCCTGCTTTTATCCAACACATTGAAGAAATGGAAGAAACAGCTAATGCCCTTATGCTCTTTGGTGAAAGCAGCAGCCCATACTTAAGCGACCGTGCCGTATATATTTTACCTAAAGACTTGCAAGCATCTGTATTAACACCACTTGGCAATAAAGAACCCACTATTTATATGGTTGGCGGCAAGAATTCAAAAACAAATACTGATAAGTATCCACTGGTTGCCATAGTTCCCTCAGCTTCAAATGATTTTATTAATGCAAGTAAACCGCGTAGCCATGATTATTTGAGCAAAAAAGCAGATCAAGCCGAACAAGTAAAACAATACATACAAAAATGCTTACCTGAACTTGGGCCCTTTAAAATTCATGAAGTTGCAACAGCAGCCACCATGCAAGATTGGGTGCCCGGTAGCCTTGGTTCGCTATATGGCATTGCCCACACCACCTCAACTGTACCTCTACTACCAGTAACGCGCATGCAAGGCCTATTTCTTGCTGGGCAAAACATCTTACTACCGGGTATTTTAGGTGGCATTATTAGTGCAGCATTGGCCATTGGCTTTGCTACAGACCATGCTAGTGTATTAGAAGGATTTAGAAAGTGTGCGCAAAAAGAGTTGTCATAACAGGCATGGGTGCCATCTCGCCCTTTGGAGATGGCTGTGAAACCCTTTACCATAACCTTTGGCAAGGTAATTGTGGTCTTACCCCGCTGGCAGATAAGGCGCTAGCCTCATTGGAATGTGCTGTGGGGGGAATTGTTCCTGAGCTAAATACCAAGCGCATTCCAAGGGAAGTGCGCCGCACCATGTCGCCCATGTCCATGTATGCAACACTTGCTGCATGGGAGGCCTTAGAAAGCGCAAATCTTGACAAGGGCAATTTACCAAACATGGGCATTGCCATAGGCTCAACTCTTGGAAGCCCCGAAGCTCTCTATGATTTTTTCTATGAATACATTACCAATAATAGCTTAGACTCGGTACGCTCCACCACATTTTTTAAGGTTATGGGCCATAGCGTTGCAAGCAATGTGGCCCTAGCACTTGGCTTGCAGGGACGCTTGCTAGCACCTGCTGCTGCTTGTGCATCAGGCCTTGTAAGCCTTGGTCTAGCTTATGAAACCATTGCCCACGGCAAAGAAGATCGTATGCTCTGTGGCGGTGCCGATGAATTTCACATTTTAACTGCTGCAACCTTTGATAAAATGCAAGCTGCATCCCACGCCAAAGACCCAGCCCTGGCCTCCCTACCCTTTGATACGCGAAGAAGTGGCGTTGTGGTTAGTGAGGGTGTTGGCATTTTGCTTTTAGAAAGCCTTGAAGCTGCCCTTGAAAGAAATGCCCCCATCTTGGCTGAAATTACAGGATATGCAAGCCTCACTTCACCTTATAGCATAGCCCACCCAGATGTGGAGGGAATGCAAAAATGCATGCAACAGGCTATTATTAATGCAAATTTAACTGCAAAACATATAGATTATTTAAATGCTCATGCCACTGCCACCGCAGCAGGTGATATGGCTGAGGGCAAGGCCATTGAAAATATTTTTGGGCAAAAAGGTGTTGCCGTAAGCTCACTTAAGGGGCATATGGGCCATACCATGGCCGCCAGTGGTAGCCTTGAAAGCATTGCCTGCATTGAAATGCTTACAAAAAGTAAGCTATTACCCACGCTTAATTTGCAAAATCCCGATCCAGAATGTGCCAATCTTGATCATATTACCAGCATACGCCAAAAAAACATTGAGCATTGCCTGAAAAATTCATTTGCCATGGGTGGCATTTATTCATCTATGATTTTTTCAAAGTACAATAACGATTAACTTAATAATTTTTACTAGCAATTAAAATACTTAAACTAAATATTCTAAGCTTGACTACAAATAGAAACAGGAGTAAGAACTCCCTTGGTTTTTAGTAAAACCACTTTTGTGGGTCTTTGTAGCCAAGGTAAGTAAGGCTTGCTGGCAGGAACTCTCATTTTTCATCAATTATAATTTCACCTTAATAGGACTTTGCATGGACAACTCAACAATTGTACAAACCATCAATTCTGCACTGGCTGAAGAGTTTGAGCTTGACGAAGAACGCCTCGTGCCAGAAGCTCACATCCGCGACGACCTTGGGCTAGACAGCCTAGACATTGTTGATATGGTCATCGTGCTTGAAAAAGCCTTCAAATTTAAGCTCAATGACAAAGAGCCTCTCACCCACATTCAAACCTTAGGAGATATTCATGGCTTTATCTGTTCCTTGCGAGACGCAGGCACGATTAATTCATAAAGCCTATCTTTTCCTAGCCAATTTATGGATATTTTTTGTATTCATTTCTTGGACTTTGATTTTTTTGCCTTGGGGTTTAAGCATAGTCTTATTGGCTAAATTGTGTCCCATCCCTCGTGGTACTCACTTCATGCGCCAAGCAATTTATTATTATGGGCGTGTAATGTGGCTATTATTAAAGCCAGTTATGCCCATAAACATACACAATGCGGCAGAAGCTTATAAGCATACACCCTGTGTTATTATTGCTAACCACCAATCTTTTTTGGATTTATTTTTGTTCGGGGCGCAACATTCACCAAACTTTGTTTTTTTAAGCAAAACTTGGCCTTATAAAAAACTTTTCTTTTTTGCACCCATGATGCGCTATGCAGAATATATTGACGTGGAAACCAATTCACCAGAAGAAATTGAAGAAAAGTGCGCAAAATTATTAAAAGAAAATGTTTCTGTGGTTATTTTTCCTGAAGGTATGCGCACCCGTGATGGCAAGCTTGGTCGCTTTCATGTGGGGGCATTTCAGTTGGCTTGCAAGCTCAATGTGACAGTTGTACCCTTTGTTTTGGAAAATAGCGGCGCTGTTTTTGCTGTGGGTGCCAAATACTTTACTCCACAAACAATTCATTTGGCCATGCTAGATCCTATAATGCCCAATGACTTTGCCCATGAAACCTTGCCACATCGCGCCATGATGCGTGCCGCAAGGGAAAAATATATTGAACATTTTAACAGTAAAACAGAGGTTCAAGATGCGTAAATTAAGTATTATTATGCTTATGTTATTGGTAACAACCTTTGCCCTCATGGGTTGTAAAAAAAATCCGCCCATAAACAATCCTCTTGTGGGCATTAACACCTCAAAAGCTTTAACCCAAGATGAAGTTCGCCTAGCAATTATTACTGCTTGCCCAAGAACCCACTGGGTAGCCAAGGACATTAAACCAGGCGAAATTGAAGCTACAGTTCATGTGCGCTCGCACACAGCAGTTGTAACCATTAGCTACAATGCAAAAGAGTATCACATCAAATATAAAAGCAGCACCAACTTACATGCCAAGGATGGCACAATTCACAAAAATTACAATGGTTGGATTGACAACCTACGTCGCAACATTGACGTAGAACTTGCGCACATTGCCAATCGCAAATAAAATAATTTACGAAGTTTTTGAGGGGATTTTTCCCTCAAAAACATGAGTGCAATATGAAAAACAATACCTTTGACTCACCCATTGAAAATTACGTTCCTCATCGCAAGCCCATGCTTTTGCTAAGCAAATTAATAAAAGCTAGCGAGGATGGTATTGAAGCAAACTATACCATTGACCATAAATGCATTTTTCTTAAGGAAGACGATACCATTGAACCAGTGGCCTTAATGGAAATATTAGCTCAATGCTTTGCTGCTGGAAATGGCGTTACAAACCCAAGCCGCTTTGGTTACTTAGTATCCATGCGCTCCATGAAGGTTTATGACCAAGCGAGCATTGGAGAAACGGTGCTTGCAAAGGTTACTCTTGCCGCAAGAATTGGTGACATCATGGTAATTGATGGCAAACTCTACAAGGATGGTGCTTGTATACTTGAGGGGCAGTATAAAATTTTTGCACCCAGTGAAGATCTAAATGCAAATACCAGCAATAATGGATAAAACATGCAACGTATTATATTTTCATTAATGATTGCTGTTTGTACACTTTTTCAAAGTGGCCCTGCTTTAAGTTTGGAGCTTGAGACTTTGCTGCAAAAAATGTCTGCCAATTCTGCTAAAATTGACACTTTGCAAGCTAATTTTACTCAAGAAAAGCAACTTTCCTTTTTGAAAAAACCCTTACGCTCAGAGGGTCACTTTTTTTTTAATAAGAGCTTAAATCAATCACCCAGTATTCTTTGGGAATATCTAAAACCTGCGCCTTCTGGAATTTTTTATCAAAACAATGAAGGCTTTATTTGGATGCAAAACCGCTCAAGCCTAAAAAAAGCTGAAGGCTATGAGGGCAATGTGCTAAATACCATGATTAAGCAAATGCTACTTTGGTTTGTGTTTGAGCCAAAAACCCTTAAAAGTCACTACAACATGAGCTTAAAGCCCAGCAATAATGCAAATGACAATGCTTGCATTGAACTTACACCTCTTGTTGAAAATTTTTTTTCATCTCTACTCATTTGCGTTTCAAACTCTGATTATCATATTAGCTCCCTACAATTTAATGAAAAAAACGGCGATAGCACTAACTTATATTTTACAGACATATTAACCAACAAAGCCTTTCCAGCTACATTTCCTGACGGGACAGCCTTTCCATGATGCCAACGCCGCAAAACTTCTATCATAAGGCAAAGCCTCATGCCCAAAAAATACTAATATGCATAGGATTTTTTTGGCTTTTGCTTTTAGGTTTACTATATCAACTTCCTGTGGATAAAAGCAGTACCGCATTTTTTCCTGATAGTTCAAAGCCTTTGCAAAGCATGGTGCGAGCCATGAACATGACTAGCTTGTCACAATTTATATACATTGATTTTAGCGCGCAAAACTTAAACCTTGAAGACCTTGCAATACATGTTCAAAATGTCAAAAACCAACTTGACCCCATGCTCATAAAGCCAGCTCAAGTTGAAACTCTACCGCAACCTGAAAACATTTTAGCTTTGCTCCCATCCCTTTTCACTGCTCAAATGGAGCAAGAGCTCACAAAACGCATTTCCGCAAACCATATTAATCAAGCATTACAAAATGCCCAAGGCTTGTTATTGGGCCTGCCAGCAGCAGGAGTAATACCTTGGCTACGTCATGACCCTTTGAATATGAAGGATTTAATCCTTCACCAATTGCCGCAAAAACAAGGTCCACCAAGCATTGACCCGCAATATGGCTTTGCAAAAAGTGCGGATGACAAACATCTATTGCTTGTTTTAAGTCCCACTCAATCCATCCATGACACAGACTATGCACTTAAAATAACACAAAACATTGAGTCTGCCTTAACAAAACTGCCACAAAATATTGAAGCCACTGTCATTGGTGGGGTTCGCCATACAGCAGCCAATACTAAGGCCATTGACAAAGATATTTTGTGGATAAGCGTAATCTCCATACTTGGTATTGCCGCAATTTATTTGATTTTTATTCGCTCACTTGGTGGTGTGTGGCTGTTGCTTACTCCTTGCCTTGCTGTAACCTTGGCCTTTGGCATGGTGCACATATTTTTTGGTTTTGTATCGGGCTTGGCCTTAGGTTTTGGCATGAGTATACTTGGTATTGCCGAGGACTATGCCGTGCATATGCACTTTGCCTTGCGTAGTAATAAGGATGAAAATATCATTTTCAAAGCCCTAACAACACCGCTTTTTCAAGGCTTTTTGCTAAATATCTCTGGCTTTGCTCTTTTATTGTTTTCTGCCATTCCTGCTGTGCGCCAACTTTCGGCCTTTGCCATAGTCGCCCTATTTGTGGGGCTTGTGCTTGCACTTTACATTCTTCCTCTTTGCGCTGGTTTCAATAGGCCATTTAATGTGCAAGGCACTAATTCCACTAATTTTTGCCGCTTTCCAAGGCTAATGCCAACCCTTGGCCTAAGCCTAGCCTTAATTGCAACTTGCACATTTTTATTTTCAAGCTTGCCTGTGGACATTTCCCCTCGAAGTATGGGCGCCAATGTGGAAGAAATTCAAAATGATAGCAAAGAATTTTTCAAAACATGGCAAATGACTTCACCAAATATATTACTTGTGGAGGCAGATAATGGGGAGCTTGCACTTAAAAAAACCCGCATATTGCAAGAGAGCTTGCAATATGATTTGCCACAAGCAAAATTCACTAGCCTTGCCAGCATACTTCCAAGCAATGCAGAAATAAGCGAAAATATACAGCGCTGGAACAGCTTCATAAGTAATAACAAGTCACATATACTACAGGATTTTTCAAAAGCCCATTTACAAATTAATGTTGATGAAGTTTTTTTTCCTTTTTTTGCCTTCTTAAATGCAAAGCCAACACCAATAAGCCTGCAAGCCCTACAAGCTGGGCCTTGGGCTGAATTTATAAATGCATTTTTACAAAACTATCCGCAAGATAATATTTCGCAAAGCCGTATTTTTATAGATAATAATACCGATGTAAATGATTTGAATATAAGCCACGACGTAACACTATTCACCCCTCAAGCTTTGGAAGAAAATTTGCGCACGATATTTTTTAAAGAAGCTCGATATCTTCCTGTTATGTTTATACTTTGCCTAGTATTATTATTTTTATGTTTCAAAAATATTGCCCAAACTTGCCTTGCGGCCTTGCCTGCACTTGGTGCAATTTTTTGCATATTTTTTACTATGTTTTTATGGCAAATACCTTTAACCTTGGCTGGCCTTGCCGCCATGCCCTTGGTGCTTGGCTTGTCCATTGATCATGGCATAATGTCCACACATCATTTGGCAAAAGGCATACCCTTGCAAATGAATCGTGCCATATTAGTATCTTCGCTCACTGCTTGTGTGAGTATGGGCATGTTAGCATTTGCTTCACACCCCACACTAAAAGCCATGGGTCATGTGATTTTTATTGGCTTACTGGTAGAAATGCCAGTGGCCATTTGGCTATTACCAAGGCTTTGCAAAAGAGCATGAAAAAAATTATAATATTAATATCTTGCCTTATTTGCGCTCTTTGTTCAGCTTGCTCTGTGGCTCGCAATTATCCTGTGAGCTTACCGCGTGAAATAAGCTCTAAGGCCTACACTATTTGGTACACCCAAGATGGAACGGATATTCCCTTTTTGGCAGGACTTGAGCAAAACCTTGCTAGCCATGAAATTCAACTGGGCTTAGTGTTTTTACAAGGCAAGAGATTTGCTAAATGTACATATAATAACAAGAGTTTAACATGTGCGCTTGAGCAAGGAATACCTAGCTTTAGTATGCAACAAGTTGCAGACAATAGTGCCTTAATGATTGCGCATATCCTAGAGCCACAAAATGCATTACCAGAACATTGGGAAAAAACTGTACAAAATAATAAAATACACAACTTTAGACATATAAATAATGATGTCAGCATACGCATTGAGGAAAACTAATGGAAAAAGTAAATTTGCGCAAAATTCTTATGGAATGCAGTAAACCTGTATACAAACTTGAGGACAATAAGTGGAGTAAATCTTTCCTTATATCAGAAGATTTTATCGGTTTTCAAGGGCATTTTCCTGATAAACCCATCATGCCAGGAGTTATGCAAGTGCTCATATCTGAAGTTACAGTGGCTGAAATTACAGGTAAAAACATTAGCTTAAAAGAAATTAGTCAAGCTAAGTTTACCGCACCCATTGACCCTAAGAGCAACATTGAGTGCATTGTTATACAAAAAGCTGAAAATTCATGGGATTGCACCATCATGGTTGAAGATGTTTTGTCTGCGAAGTTTCGCTGGCAAGGGGAAGTTCAATGAGAAAGCGTCCAGAACATCGTGCCCACCCTCCCTTGGTGCGGCGCATAAGCAGGCGTGTGCGCTTTGATGAAGTAGATCAAATACAATACATGTGGCATGGGCGTTATGCTTCATGGCTTGAAGACGGGCGTGAAGACATGGGTAGTCATTATAATATCAGCTACTTAGATTTCTATGGCAACAATGTGGCCATACCTTTGAAAACATTCAGCTTAGATTTTTCCTTGCCCTTGCTTTACAATAAAACATATATCATAGAATCAAGCCTCTTATGGAATGAAGCCGCCTTGCTTGAATTTGAATACCGCATACTTGACATGGATGAACGCTGCCACACCAAGGGCCATACCGTACAGCTCATGCTTGACCTTAAAGGCAATCTTCTTTTGGAATCACCAGCTTTTTATAAAGATTTTTGTATGCACTGGGCGCAGGGTTTAGTTTAATGTTAGATGGTTCCTCAAACATTAAGGCTGCCGTTGTTATACCATTGTATAATCATGCAAGCACCATAAGGCAGGTTGCCGAAAGAGCTTTAGCTCAAAGAACTGCCATTTGCACCGAAGTTTGGATTATAGATGATGGCTCAACCGATGGTGGCCTTGACCAAGTGCAAGGCCTTGAAGTGCATTGCCTAAGCTTGCCCCAAAATATGGGGAAGGGCTTTGCCTTGCGTGAAGCTGCTAAAAATCTTTTAGAAAAAGGTTTTACGCATATGATAAGCCTTGATGCTGACAATCAACATTACCCTGAAGACATTCATCTTTTTTTGCAGGCCATACAAAATGCACCCCATGCATTTTTTGTTGGCGCAAGGGATTTTGCCACAGACAATGTGCCAAAATCATCACGTTTTGGGCGAGCATTTTCTGAGTTTTGGATGTTTGTTCAAACGGGCACAAGGGTTGCTGACATGCAAAGCGGCTTTCGGGCCTATCCACTGCAAGCCTTGTCTTGTTTACAGCTTAAAGAAAACCGCTACTCATTTGAAGTAGAAGTTCTTGTGCAGGCTGCTTGGGCAGGTTTTGCCATAAATGACATACCAATACGAGTGCTTTATCAAAAAGTTCACGAACGTGTATCACACTTTAAATCATTTGCCGACAACACTCGTATTAGCGTGCTTAACACACGCCTAACCATTAGGGCCTTAGTTCCCATTCCATTTAAGCATCACTCCTTGGATATGGAGGGCAACATTTCACTGCTCTCACCATTACAATCTCTTAAATTACTACTTAAAAATTCAACTCCTTTGAATTTAAGCTTGTCTGCAGCAGTGGCACTTACTGTTTGCACCTTGCCAATTCTGGGTTTTCAAAGCATAATTTTGCTTTTTTTAATCCAAAAATGGCATCTTAATCGTTTATGCGCACTTGCTATAATCCCCCTCAGCTGGCCGCCATTTTTACCGGGCATATGCGTGTTAGTTGGTTACAGAATACGCAACGGAGAGTGGTTAGCAGAATTTTCTATAAAAACAATTGGTTATGAAGTTTGGCAAAGAATTTTAGATTGGATATTAGGTGCCATTGCCCTTGCCCCTGTGGTGGGTGTTGTGATGGCAGGTATTGTTTTAACCCTTTCATATTACATAAATAAACAAAACAAAAAATATTATGAATAATACAGGAAAAAGCCTTGGCTCTCGCTTACAGCATGAAATTTTTTACCTTATGGTACGTTTGCGCCTTGTAATTGTAGCAAAAATTATTTTGCGTTTTGTGGTATTTTATTACGCCTTGCTACCTTCTGTACGCAAGCGTTGTTACCCGTATCTTAAACGCCGATTCCCCATGGACGAGGGCTTTACTAGATGGAAACATTGTTATAAACTATACCTTTGTTTTGCCGAAGGTTTGCTTGAACGTATTATTACTGGCATTTTAGGCAAAAAAATTGTTGCCACTACATCTGATTCCAGAGAGTTTATTAAACATGAGCTAACTCCAGACTCTGGTTGCATAATTCTCACAGGCCATATTGGTGCGTGGCAGCTTGGCCTTGCAGGTATTGAGGAGTTTGACCGCCCCATAAATATTGTGCAGTGGATTAGCGAAGATGATTCAGACAAACATTATTTTGAACATAATGAGCAAAAAGGTAAGCATGCTATTAAGCTCATAAACTCACGTCATGGCACGGATGCATCATTTGCCATTGCTGCTGCTTTGCAACGTAAAGAAATTGTGTGCATTGCTGGTGACAGAATTACTGAAACCACAGACAAAGGTTTGCAAGTTGATTTTTTAGGCGACAAAATATATTTACCAACGACGGCATTTTTATTAGCATCCATAACCCAAGTTCCGCTGATTATAAGTTTTAGCGTGTTAATTGATGGAAAAGTTTGTGGAGTAAAAACAGAACTTACAAAACCACCACGCAACTTGCGTAGAAACAACGGAGAATTGCACAAGCATCTCCAGCATTTTGCTAATATGATGGAAGATATGGTGCAAAAATACCCATATCACTTTTTTAACTTTTTTGACATGTGGGATAACAATGACAGTACAAGAATGTAGGGAAAAATTAAAACAGGACATTGTGGAAACTCTTAATATCGAAGGTGTTAAAGCAGAAGATATTACTGATGACATGATACTTTTTAGCGAAGAAGGCCTTGGCTTAGACTCACTCGATGCCGTTGAACTAGTAGTAATGCTTGAAAAAAATTACAAAGTTATTATCGAAGATTCAGAAACTGCACGCGAAGTATTCATATCTGTTGCAGTGCTTGCTGATTATATTCTTGATGCCCAAAAGACGCAAAGCTAAATAATTATGTCAATGCAGCAAAAAAACTATCTCCCCATTTGCGTTAGTGGTATGGGCTGTGTTTGTGCAGCTGGGACAGATGTAAAAAAACTTTTGCATACTAAAACCACACTTAGTGATGCAAAAAAATTACATGAATTGTCCTTGCCGCATCCTTTTTTTGCTGCTCCTGACAAAGCATTTGGTAATAATAGAAAATTTTCAGCAAGAGATACTTTGGACCTTGCGCTTTTTGCAGTGGAACAAGCTCTTGTGCAAGCTGAAATAATTTCAGATGAAAACTACAAAAGCTCTTGTGCTGTTGTTATGGGGACAACTGCTGGAAGTGCATTACACTTCTTAAATGGTTACAAAGCCTTGCGCGAGCAAATCCACACTGCCAATATCTCATCATCTGGTTTGCCCCAAGATATAGATAATTATTTTAATTCAAACCTTGCTTTGTCCATCTCGCAAAAATACCAAACTCATGGCCCAGCCTTAACTATTGCCAATGCTTGTACTTCTGGTGCAGACGCCATTGGTCTTGGCATGGACATGATTTTACAAGGCCAGTGTTCAACCGTTATTTGCGGTGGCGCAGATGCGCTAAGCCTTGTTCCACACACTGGTTTTGCAAGGCTAATGATTTACAGCAAAGAATTGTGTCGCCCATTTGATGGCAATAGGCAAGGCTTAAACCTTGGTGAAGGTGCTGGCGTTGTCATACTTGAAAAAACAGAACACGCCCTTGCAAGAGGGGTAAAACCACTTGGATATATTGCAGGTTATGGTACTTGCGCTGATGCGCATCACTTTACAGCTCCGCACCCAGAAGCAAGGGGACTTCACATGGCAATTAGCCATGCCTTAAAACAAGCAAATATCACAAGTGAAGAATTGGCCTTTGTCAATGCTCACGGCACAGCCACTAAGGAAAATGATAAAGTGGAAGGCAAATTTTTTAAGCAACATATGGGAAATATTCCAATTTGGGGTAGCAAAAGCATTACTGGTCACACACTAGGTGCAGCAGGTGCTGTGGAAGCCATATTTTGCCTTTTGGCCTTGCAGCAAAAAAATGTTCCAACCACATTAGGCTTTGAAAGTGCCGACCCTGAAATTAACCTTGTTCCCACACAGCAAGATACAAAATTAGAAAAACAATACGCTCTTTCTACTTCTTTAGGATTTGGGGGTAGCAACGCAGCCCTTGTTTTAAAGGGAGCAGATCATGAGTAAAACCCCTTGTATTAGCATTTATGGCATGAGTGCGGTGCATAATATACCAAACAGTAATATCCAAGATTTGTGTCCAGCTTTTGGTGATGAGCAAAATGCAGAGTTAAGTGCGCTCTTTCCCAAAATACCATTACGCCGTATACCCCGTTATGCACGCATGGGCTTGCTTGCTGGGGTAAAAGCACTTCAAGCCATTCCTTTTAATCAAGAAACGGGCTTAGTTGTTGGAACAGCTTACGCTGGCATTCAAATGAGCTTTGACTTTATGAACTCCATCTTAGATGCTGAACCAAGGCTTTCTTCGCCCACCGCTTTTTCCCACGCCGTTAACAATATGGGTGCAGGATTACTCAGCCTATACCTTAATTTACAAGGTCCATGTCACACTGTAACGCAATTTTCACTGTCCTTTGCAGGAGCATTGCAAACTGCAAGCACACTTATTCACTCTAATCGAGCAGAATTTGTGCTAGTTGGCTGTATGGATGAAGTAGATCAGCGTTTTACAAAAATATGCTCTGCTGAAAATTTGCAATTGGCAGAAGGGGCTATATTTTTTATTGTGGGTAAGGAAGATGAAAATTTACCCAAAATTTCAACAAGTTGGACAGTCAAAACTAGTTCTGACCTAGTGACTGAACAATCACCACTTATGAGGGAAACTCCGCTTTACCACGCACTTACCACCATGATGGCCATTGAAAACAGCCAAAATCAAGACATCTCATGCACAAGTCAGCATACGCAAGTATGTGCGACAATCCATATCGAGAGCTAAAAATGCAAACAGTTCCTTTAGATAATATTGCTCGTTTAGATAATGATGCCTTTTTACATATTTTACAATCCATATTACTAAGCCATAAGGGGAAATATACCACCCATGCTCACTCATGGATAAGTGCACAAGACTTTGCAAAGCAAAGTTTTGCAAATACACATTGCACAGAGCAAGATGTACATGAAATTTGCGCTACATTTGCCAATATGTTCAACTTAAAGCATGTAATTCCTCAACAAAATGAGTCTTTTGGCAATTTCACAGAAGATATGTACAAAACATGGCGCAGCACCCGCGAAAATATTACATTTTTTACATCTGGCTCCACAGGCAAGCCAAAGCCTTGCACCCACCCTGAATCACATTTGCGCCAAGAACTCATGGGCATAATTCCACTTATACAAAATAGAAAAAGGGCTCTTGTTACGTCGCCTTTGCATCACCTTTATGGCTTTACTTTTGGGCTTTTACTGCCATTATCCTTAGGAATTCCCATACGCCTAGAAGCACCCATGCCAACAGCCATTGCTCATCAAATAAAACAACAAGATTTGGTAATTGGTGTGCCGCTGCTTTATGGGCATATGGCACGCCTAGAAAACATAGAAAGCAGACAAAGCTTTTTAATGACTGGCACAGCCCCCATGCCAGCAGAAGTTTTTGAACAGTTATTAAGCTTAGGCTTTAAGATGATAGAATGTTTTGGCTCATCAGAAATGGGGGTAATGTGTTGTAGGCTTAGCCCAAAGATTCATTTTAGTTTGTTGCCACAGTTTACAAGACTCAA
This sequence comes from uncultured Desulfovibrionaceae bacterium, assembly GCA_964371835.1. GTDB lineage: Bacteria > Desulfobacterota > Desulfovibrionia > Desulfovibrionales > Desulfovibrionaceae > CAYJAD01. The sequence continues at coordinate 16,435 of CAYJOP010000011.1, read as the reverse complement.
ACAAACAGATGAGCAAAATTCATCAGATATAGTCCAGCGCACTTTGCCAGACAACAGCGTGCAAAATTTTACTTTGCAAGACAATATAGATTGGAAAGATGATAGGCACTTGCTACCCATGGGACGCAAGGATTTTGCCGTACAAGTTGCTGGTGTTAACGTTTTTCCTGAATATGTGGAAAAAATATTAAATGCGCATGAGGCCATAAATGCTTGTTCTGTACGCCTTATGCGGCCAGAAGAAGGCTACCAACTAAAGGCTTTTATCATTCTTGAAAGGGGCTATGATGAAAATATTATGCGCAAAGAACTACGCAATTATGTAAAGCAAAACCTCAAAATTGAAGAACAGCCTGCTCGCTTTGACTTTGGTACTGACCTACCACGCAGCTCCATTGGAAAACCTGCCGACTGGTAGCCACTAGCCAATAGTCGTTCAAAAAAAATCCATTAATACATACTATTTTTTCTGTGGGCTTGACGATAATAATTTTTCTTACTAGTATGTCTTTTTATACTCTAAGAATTGCTGATGTGCATTGTATACTTCGTTTTTATACATAACAAATGCTTCTTAAAATTTGCATGCTAGCACAGGGCAAATCTTATTAACATTCAATGGCAGTTCTTAGGTAAATTTCTAACAACTGCACCCAATAATTATGAATAAAATAACCCACATATCCTATGCAGCTCAAGCTGGCCAAAAAGATACATTTACCCAGAGCGCAACGCTCATACAAGGCCAAGGTATGGCAGAGGACTATCACAGCCAGCTTGGTGATGATGGACTCGTTGTTATTGCCTCAAAGCCACTACTTGACTGGATGCAAGAAGTGGGCATTGAAGGCTTGTGTTTTAAGAGGTTTAGATATAACATTTGCCTATTTGAGAGCAACAGTCAGTATAAAAGCGGTGATATAATTAGGCTTGGGGAAGCTAAACTAGAATTTTCCACACGCCACAAGCCCTGCTATGCCTCAAAACAGCACTGTGATATTCCAAAAAATTCTTGCAAACTGCCTCATGAAATGAAATTTGCCGAAATTCAAAAGAGTGGCATTATATCGGTTGGGGATGTAGCCACCCTAAGAATATAACAATCAATACTTAGGAGAAATTATGAGATCAACTCTAGCCTTACTATTGCTTATTACTGCAACATTATTTGCTAATATTGCTCAAGCCGCTGACGATAAAGTGCTACGCATGGCAACCACCACTAGCACTGCTGACACTGGACTTTTGGACTACCTAACCCCTCTTTTCAAAAAAGATACAGGTTATGATCTTAAATTTGTATCAGTAGGCACTGGCGAGGCCATATCCATGGGGCAAAACGGCGATGTTTCCATCGTTCTTGTACACGCAAGAGCTCGCGAAGAAGCCTTTGTTAAAGAAGGTTTTGGCGTAAAAAGAGTACCTGTAATGTATAATGATTTCGTGGTTGTTGGACCAAAAACACCCATAGCTAAAAACAACGACTTAAGCAAAACCTTCTCCACCATTCAAAACAAAAAATTGCCTTTCGTTTCTCGTGGTGACAAGTCTGGCACTCACACAAAAGAAGTTAACATCTGGAAACAACTAAAGCTTGATCCAGCTAAAAATCCCAACTATGAGCAATCAGGCCAAGGCATGGGCGCAACCCTTAGCATGGCTGACGAAAAGAAAGCTTATACACTTACCGACCGTGGCACATGGTTAAAAATTTCCACAGACTCCAATGTTAAAATGGAACTTGTTGTGGTTTGTGAAGGTAGCAAGAGCTTGTTTAACCAATATGGCGTAATTGCTGTAAATCCCAAAAAATACCCTGACACCAACATTAAAGCCGCCAATGCCTTCATCGATTGGATTGTTTCTGAAAAAGTGCAAAAACTTATTGGCACCTTTGGCGTTGATAAGTACGGCCAACCTTTGTTTGTTCCTAATGCTGGCACAGACAATTAATCTATGCTCTAAAAAGCATGTTCAAAACCTAAACAGCCTTATATTGCCATTAAAATCCAATATAAGGCGGTTTTTTAAAAAATAATGGGTGATTTGTGGAAGCAATTATGCAATACCTTGATTTATTTTTAGAGTCAGGCGCCCTCCACGCAGTGCAGGTTAGCCTAATCTTAGCATTTTGTTCCACTGCCATCTCTGCAATTATAGGCATAAACCTTGGTCTGTGGCTTGAGCACAACCACTTTACTGGCAAAAAAATCATCATTAGAATTATTAGAACACTCATGGGCGTGCCACCTGTTGTGGTGGGCCTTGCCGTATATTTACTAATTATGCGCCGTGGGCCCCTTGGGGCATTTGAAATGCTCTTTACCATTCAAGGCATGATCCTTGCTCAGTGCATTATCATTACTCCTATTATTACAGGCCTTACCTACACCAGCGCCCAAAGGCTTGCACCCTCAGTGCGTTTTTTTGCAAAGTGCATAGGCGCCAATAAATCTCAAAGCCGCCGCTTAATTTATAAAGAAATGAGCAAAGAAATTTACTTTGCCATAGTTACAGGCTTTGGGCGCTCATTAAGCGAAATTGGTGCTGTAATGCTTGTGGGCGGCAACATTAAGGACGATACTCGCACCATGACCACTGCCATCTCACTCTTAAAAAGTCAGGGTATTTATACTGAGGGCATTGTGCTTGGCCTAACCCTACTGGTGCTTTCTTTCGCACTCCAACTGGTGGCAGATATTTTAAGAAAGGAGCGGGACGAGCTTGATAATTACTAATCTTAAAAAAGTGTGTGGCGAGCTTGAAATTTCCATCCCACACCTAGCCTTCACCAAGGGTAAAATTCACGGCCTATTTGGTGGCAATGGTTGCGGAAAATCAAGCCTAGCCAAGCTGCTCATAGGCGATATTTTACCAGATCAAGGCAAGATTGATTATGAGAACATGAGCTTTAATGAAATGACACTTATGCCTCAACGCCCCTATTTACTGCAACGCACTGTTTTTCAAAATATTATCTACCCTCTACAAATCAGAAACTTGCCCATTGACGAGCAAAAAATAGACTCATACCTTGAGTACACAAATTTATTGCACAAAAAGCACCAATACGCCCGCACGCTCTCCAGTGGAGAGCAACAAAAAATATCATTTATACGAGCACTTATTTTCAAGCCAAAGTTTATAATGATTGATGAAACACTTTCTAATCTAGACATTGATAGCCTAACGGTTTTTTTAGACTGGATACTAGATTGGCAAAAGGAATTACAGGTCACCTGGATTATTATTAGTCATCAATTTGGGCAGCTTAAAAAAGTTTGTGATGAATTTCATTATATGAAAAAGGGTCAAGTTTTAGCCTCTGGCGAGCTTGAGTATGTACTGCAATTTGTAGATAAAGTTGAGCTGTAATAAGGGATATTTTATGTTTGCACTAAAAACATTACAAGAAGCATACGATATTATAACAAAAAACTTCAACTTACTTGAAGTTGAAACAGAAACCGTGCCCCTACTTGAAGCCAAGGGCAGACAGTTTGCAAAAGATATTTATGCCACTGAATATGTACCTTCATTTAACCGCTCAAGCGTTGACGGCTATGCCCTCATAGCCTCAGATACATTTGGCTCCAGTGACAGCATTCCCGCCATCTTAAATATACAAGAAAATATCCTCATGGGCGAAGAAGTGCATTTTACGCTGAATAAAAGTTTTTGCGCGGCAATACCCACTGGTGGTGCTGTGCCAGAGGGTGCAGATGCTATTCAAATGATTGAATATACAGAAGATTATGGCGACAATACCATTGGTATCTTAAAAGCTGTGGCACCTGGGCAACATATTATCTTAAAGGGTGATGATGTGCACCCAAACAAATTCCTTTTTAAGGCTGGCGCTCGCATAAGTTCCAAGGATATTGGTGCACTATCTGCCCTTGGCATAGGCCAAGTGGAAGTAAAAAGGCAAATCCTAGTAGGTATTATTGCCACAGGTGATGAGTTAGTTGAAATTCATGAAAAACCCAATAATGCCCAAGTGCGTTGTGTAAATAGTGCACTTTTACAAGCTCTTATGCACGACTTTGGTGTTAAGTCTAAGTCATACGGTATAATTAAAGATAGTGAACAAATTTTACAAAATACTGTAGCCCAAGCCGTCAAAGAATGTGATGTGGTCTTAATTTCTGGCGGTAGTAGCGTTGGAGTTAAGGACGTTACAAGCAATGTCATTGCATCGCAAGGTGAAGTATTCTTCCATGGTGTGGCACTAAAACCCGGCAAACCCACGATTATGGGTAAGATTGGTCACATCCCTGTGCTTGGCTTGCCAGGGCATCCTGTGGCAGTGTTTTTTGTGACATTAAGCATTGTTTACCATGTATTAGAAGTTCTTTCCGGCATGAAGAAGCACAATACGCAAACACTGGCCACTTTGTCAGAGTCTGTGGAGGCAAATCACGGCAGAGCGCAGTTTGTACCAGTTACCATTGAGGAAAAAGATGGTCAGAACATAGCCCACCCCATACGCAATAAGTCTGGGTTAATTACAACTCTTGCCAGCGCACATGGATATTTTATCATACCCCAAGATTGCGAAGGCTACGCCAAGCAAACTAAAGTAACTATTTACATTTTTTAGGAGTCTTGCCATGTCATTTAATTACCTAACTAATATTCCCCTACAAGAAGCACGCCAAAACTATATTGAAACCATGCGTAAAAATAATTTTGTGGCCAAGATTGAAATAATCAATGTAATTGATGCTTGTAATAGAGTTTGCTCACAGCCAATTTATGCTAATATTTCAGCACCTCATTATAATTCCAGTGCCATGGATGGGGTTTGCGTTCATGCTAAGGACACCTTTGGCGCAACGGAAACCACACCTATTATTCTAAATAAAAATCAATACCTTGTCCTTGACACTGGCGACCCAATCCCAGACGAATATGATGCTGTAATCATGGTGGAAGACATTGTGCATCTTGATAATGAGCTAATTAAAATTCATGCTGCTGCAACACCTTTTCAGCATGTGCGCCAAATTGGCGAGGATATTTGCCAAGGTGAAATGATTATACCATCTTACACCACCATCAGCCCTTCAGCCATTGGCTCCATGTTGGCAGGTGGTGTGCTTGAAGTTAGCGTGCTTAAAAAACCACTCATTGGCATTATACCCACTGGCGATGAAATTGTGCCACCAACCACCACTCCCAAAACTGGTGATATTATTGAATTTAATTCATCAATCTTCACAGCAATGCTTGCAGACATGGGTGCAGATTCCAAAACCTACCCCATCTGTAAAGACAATTACGAGGCCATGAAGTCAGCCTTAAACACTGCTCTTAGTGAATGCGATATTGTCATCATTAACGCAGGTTCGTCAGCTGGACGTGAGGATTTTACTGTTAGCGTCATTAAAGAAATTGGCGACGTGCTTTATCATGGCATAGCCATAAAGCCCGGAAAGCCTGCAATTTTGGGCTATAAAGGCCACAAACCCATACTTGGTGTGCCTGGTTATCCAGTGTCTGGAATTATTGTTATTGAAGAAATATTAAAGCCGTTACTCCAGCTGTTTACTAAGCAAAAATATGCTGAACAATCATTACAAGAGGCCACACTTTCACGCCCTGTAATTTCTGGTGTAAAATATCAAGAATTCATTCGTGTGCGCATGGGTTATGTGGAAGGCCGACACATTGCCACACCACTAAATCGTGGCAGCGGCGTGGTTTCATCATTCATGAAAGCAGACGGAATACTAGACATTGCGCAAGGTGTAGAAGGCTATGCCGCAGGTGACAAGGTGAATATTCGCCTTTTGCAACCCCTTTCAAAAATTAATAATTCACTGGTTACCATTGGTAGCCACGATCCATTACTTGATGAATTAATTGATATGCTTCACTTAAGCGACGAAAAATTATACATGATTTCCTCGCACACTGGCTCCATGGGTGGTGTTATGGCAGTAAAACGCCGTGAAGCTCATCTTGCTGGCGTGCATTTATTGGACGAAAGCGATGGTAGTTATAATATTTCATATGTTAAAAAATACTTCCCTGACGGTGGCGTGCGGTTAATTGAAGGTACAGGCAGAGAGCAAGGCTTCATGCTAGCCACAGGTAATCCTAAAAAAATTCAGTCTGTGCATGATCTTTATACAGACGGCATTCGCTTTATCAATCGCCAAAAAGGGTCAGGTACACGCATATTGTTTGACTATGTACTTAAAAATGAAGGACTTGATGCCAGCAAAATCTATGGCTATGACCGTGAAGAATTTACCCACACCTCCATTGCAGCCCAAATTTCACTTGGTTCTGGCGATGTGGGCATGGGCATTTATTCAGCTGCCAAAATGTTTAATCTCGATTTCATACCAGTTTGCACTGAACAGTATGACTTCCTAGTGCCAGATTATGCCTTTGATAGCCCCATGGTACAAAACCTCTTAAACATACTTAAAAGTGAATCCTTCAAACAAAAATTATCCCAAATGGGCGGATATGTGCTTAAAAACCCTGGAAGGATATACGATTTATAAAAGCAATCACCCTCCCAAAGAGCTCAGCACTATTCATTTTAATTATTTTAACGAGTAGATAGCTAAGCTCGCCATACAATGTCCGTCAAAAACTCTTTATGGTCGAATAATTTTACCTAACAGTTATTCATCAAATTATCAAAGAGTTATCAAATATTTAAAACCTCCTTGACTCAACACATTCCAATTGATATGTTTTGGAGAGGAGGACGTTATGTCAAATTTATCTAAAGCAATATCTTCTGTAGTTATTGCAATTTTTCTTACGATTCTAGCCACACCTAGTCAGGCGCAAGAATCTAAATTAGGCTTTTACATCGGTGGAAAAGTCATTGGCACCATGCAGCATCATTGGCTTGGATCAGGTATACATGTAGATTCTTTAGCAAGTGTTTCATTTACTGGCAACTGGGCAGAACTTGGTTTCGGTGGAGCTGCCTTAGTGGGCTATGATTTTCATCCTCGCTTTAGCATACCTTTACGCTTAGACCTTGAATATATTGCTCGCACCACTTGGAATGGAGGGTTTGAAATAGGTGTTGTGGATGAAGGCGAAAAACTTTCTGCCAGCTTAGATACCAAATTAAACATACAGACCCTTATGCTGAACGCTTCCCTAGATTGGCATAATGAGAGTATTGTTACTCCGTATATTACCGCCGGAGTTGGTTTTGCTTTTGCTCATGGAAAGTTAGGTTTTAATGTTGAGGACCCATCATCATTTATTGGTGCTAATTTTAGTCACAGCGAAAGTGAATCTTTGACTTCTCTTGCATGGCAAGTGGGCGTTGGTATGGGTATTGATCTCACAGAAAGCCTTACTTTTGACGTAGGTTATAGGTATTTCCAGTTTGGAGTGCTAGATTATGAAAACACCGCAAATAGCTTTAGCAAGATTGATTCCACAGTTAAGGTTTCCACACTAAATGTTACCACCACAGCCCATGAGCTTTCAATAGGATTACGTTATACCTTCTAAGCTTTTGGCAACCCCCTATGGTGGGTAATAAAAAAATGTATTAAAAAGCCATAAAGAAAGGATATACAAACCTCTCTTTATGGCTTTTTTATTATGCATCTCATTTATGCAAAGACTTCCTCAATGCGTCCATGTAGTTCAGCAAAACTATTGTAAGATTTTTTTATACATTGACCATAGCCAACACTACTGAAATCCATCGTTTAACAGTGTAAGAGACTTTATCCTATTTTTGATTGCATAATTCTCTTTGATAATCCTTTTCAATTTTGGTAGTATGAGTCACTTAAATTTCATCATTAATTATTGAGGAAAATATTATGCAAATACAATCATTTAACACAGAAAACATCCACTGCACCAATTGCGAAGGTAGAGTTAAAAAACTTCTTGCTGCTTTGGATGGAGTTAAGGAAGTTAGCGTTAACGTACTGCGCAAAACCATGAAAGTTAGCTTTGACCAAGCAAAAATAAGCACAGCTGACATTGTAAGCACCATGGAAAAAGCCGGCTACAAAGCACACCCCACCCAAGGTCAAGAGCAAGAATTAAATGAAATTACACACATGCCTCTAAGGCGTGAGCCAAAATTCAACATGCTAGAACTTGAGCCTATGCCCATTGCCAAGCATGTACAGTCGTTTAATACAGAACATGTACACTGCACCAATTGTGAAGGTAGAGTCAAAAAATTACTGCTAGCCATGGATGGTATTATTGAAGTTAACGTTAATATACTACGCAAAACCATGCAGGTGGAGTTTGACCCAAGCCTTACTAATATTTCAAAAATTGTCATTGCCATGGAAGGTGGCGGCTATAAGGCACATCCAGTGCAAGGTGAAGATGGCAAGTCCATGACTTTCATACCCACCATGCAAAAGGCAACACCCACTGCACCCATTGTACCACCTGTACCATCTGTCCAGACGCAAGCTGTAGCAACTGAACAAGCAAAGACTGAGGCATTTCCAACAAACCTCTTTATTTCAATTGTTTTTGCCATATTGCTCATGTATGTAGCCATGGCCCCCATGCTAACCCTACCCCTGCCAGCCTTCCTTAAGGGCACTTATAATTTAAGCTATTTTGCCCTTGCCCAGCTTTTACTCTGCTTGCCAATCCTTTATGCCAATAAACAAATTTTCCGCTCAGGATTTGCCGCAGCAATGGATAGAAGCCCTAATATGGATACGCTGGTTGGGCTTGGATCTTCTGCTGCCGCGGTTTTTGGTGTTTATGCCTTATTCAAGATAGCCACATCCGCAGACCAAGCATTAATTGAACATTGGGGAAATAATCTTTATTTTGACTCGGCTGGTATGATTTTAGCCCTCATAGGCCTTGGAAAATACTTTGAATCAAGGGCTAGAGGCCAAGCATCCAAAGCCATTGACAAATTAACAGATCTTAGACCAAGCACAGCCACCTGCTTACGAAATGGTCAAGAACTCACCATCCCAACGCATGAAGTGGTAAAGGGCGACATACTCATAGTACAAGCTGGTCAAAGCATACCAGCTGACGGTATCATCACTCAAGGGACTGCATTTATTGATGAATCGCTCATCACTGGTGAAAGCCTACCAGTGGAAAAAGGCGTTGGTCAAAATGTCATTGGTGCAACCATTAGCACCTCTGGTTATTTTCAAATGAAAGTTACTGGCGTTGGCGAGCAAACCGCATTGGCACGCATTATACGCCTTGTGGACGACGCACTTTCCACCAAGGCACCCATTGCAAGGCTGGCAGATCAAATTAGTGCCATATTTGTACCAGTAATCATTATAATTGCCCTACTAAGCTTTGTATCTTGGTTGATGCTTGGATATGGGCTTGAATTTGCAATGTCTACGGCCATCTCTGTTCTTGTAATTTCTTGCCCTTGCGCACTAGGTCTTGCTACGCCCACAGCCATAATGGTTGGTACTGGTATGGGCGCAACACACGGCATATTATTTAAATCTGCCGCCGCCATTGAGCAAACTCAAGCCGCAAATACAGTAGTGCTTGATAAAACTGGCACCATAACTCATGGTAAGCCGCAAGTAACTGACATCATCACAAATGGAAACATTACTCAAGATGATTTATTAAGCCTTGCCGCAAGCATTGAGCAACTCTCAGAGCACCCATTGGGCAAGGCCATTGTGTATGCAGCTCAGTCTAAAAATCTTTCATTAAATTCAGCAGATAGTTTTAAAAATTTCACCCAATTGGCAGGACTTGGACTAACAGCTAACCTAAATAATCAAAATTTTGCAGTTGGCAATGCTCGCCTACTGGAACAAAATAACATTGAAAATCCGTTGCAAAGCCAAGAGTATATACTCAGCGCCCAAGGCAAAACCGTTCTTTATTTTACAAAAAACAATCTATTACTCGGGCTAATTGCAGTTGCCGATAGCATTAAACCCACAAGCATCAAAGCTGTGCAAGAGTTACAAAAACTTGGACTTGATATACTCATGCTCACAGGTGACAACAAAATTACCGCCAAGGCCATTCAAGAGCAGGTGGATATTAAAGAAGTCATGGCAGAGGTTCTACCAGAAGAAAAAGAGCTAAAAATTCGGTTACTTCAAGAAAATGGTAAAAATGTTATCATGGTGGGTGATGGCATAAATGATGCCCCAGCACTGGCTAGGGCCAATGTGGGCATAGCCGTTGGTACTGGCACAGACATTGCCATGCAATCAGCAGATATGGTCATTATGCAAGGTGACATTGCTCAAGTGGCTAACGCATACAAGCTTAGCAAAGCTGTAATGCTAACCATTCGTCAAAACCTATTCTGGGCTTTTGCTTATAATATTGTACTCATACCAGTGGCCGCAGGCTTACTCTACGTCCCACTGCAACTAAGCCTAAACCCCATGCTCGCAGCAGCTAGCATGAGCCTTAGCTCATTAACTGTTGTGGGAAATGCTCTGCGCTTAAAAAGCAAACAAAGGATGATATTTTAATTTTCTGATTTGTCAATTTGAAACAAACCCACTCGTGTGTTTGTGCCGCCTAAGGCAAGCACGCTGCCTTGTCAGGAAGGCACGAAAATCAATCGCCTCACGGCGCAAATCAATTGTGCCTACTCTTGATTTCGTGCTGACTTTGTCAGCACTCAAAAAAAACCCTCTGGCGAGGGTTTTCAGTATACTAACATTTTTTATAAACTACCATTCTCTTTCATTTTCTTGTGAAAGCACAGCACCAGCTAAAGCACCAGCACCAGCACCAGCAAGTGCACCCCAGCCAACTGCGCCACCAGCAATAACAGCAATACCAGCTCCAGCAGCAGCACCCATTGCTGAACCACTTAGAGTTGCTTGTTGTTGTCTTGACATATTACTGCAACCACTTGCAAGAACAAGAGAAATTAGACAAATAACTACTATCTTTTTCATTTATTACCTCTTTTAAATTTTGGTTCCATTATCTCATACCAAAGCACATTAAATACAGGGCGCTCAATCTGAGTTGGATTTTCCATATACCAACTATCTAGCATATCAACTATTTGCTCACGAGAAACATCTGTAAAAGCTAAAATCCAATTTTCTGGAAATGCTGTTAAAGATTCAACTATTTCCGCATGTGTTAGTTTTTTGCCCTCTTTTTCTGCTTTATATTGTGCAGTCATATATTCCATAGTAACTGCGCACTCGACGCCATAAAGTATGGAAACTTTATTATCTTTTGCAGACTCAACCCAAACACTTCCTGTCAATTGTTTTAAAGGATTAGCTTGAGCAAAGGCAAAAGTTGCGCTTAAAGTCATGAATATTGCTAATGCGAAACATATTTTTTTCATATGTCCTCCTATCAATAATTAATTGCACCTTAATTATTGCCTATCAAGTACAAGACTGTCAACTGATTATAATTTGACCAACACAACTTTAAAATTATTTTTTATTTATAATATTTGCAATAAATATAATTTATATATTGCATCCTAAGTCTCATTATGGCACAATAATTGTAAGAGAACTGTACAATATACAGTATATTGTTGATACTACTGATAAAGGAACAAAAGTTTATGGCATTGGAACTTAGGCAGCAAATGAAGCTTGCACAGCAGCTTGTGATGACACCACAGCTGCAACAAGCCATTAAACTTTTACAACTTTCTCGTTTAGAGCTTGTGGAGACTGTTCAACAAGAGCTTTTAGAAAACCCCTTCCTAGAAGAAGGTTTTGACGATGATTTTGCTAAAGAAAGCGCTGAACTGCGTAGCAGTGAAGATGAACAAGTCTACGATAAAGAGCTGGCCAAAGAAGCAGATTGGGAAGATTACCTTGGTGAATTTGCAAGTACCCCTCGCAACTTACAGCCAAGAGAATACGAAGCCCTTGACGATTTAAGCCCATTTGAAGCCCGCTACGCTGAAAAACCTTCACTTGAAGGGCATTTACTTTGGCAATTGCGCTTGTCCTCGCTAAGCGATGTGCAAAAAGACATTGGTGAAATCATCATTGGCAATTTGTCCTCATCTGGTTATCTTCAAGCAACCCTTACTGACATGGCGGAAATGCTTGAAGTTTCAGAAGATGCTGTGGAAGAAATTCTGTATAAAGTACAATTGTTTGATCCAATTGGCGTAGCTGCTCGCAATGCCTCTGAATGCCTTATGGTGCAATTAAAAAGTCTAAATTATGACCGTGACCCCGTCCTCGTGGCACTGGTGACTGAACATTTAGAAGACCTTGAGGCCAAACGCTACAAACCAATTTTACGCAAATACAACTTAGACCTTGAAGATTTAAGAGAATATTTGGATATTATTCAGTCCCTTGAGCCCTTGCCTGGGGCATCATTTGGTGGGGGTGAACCAACTTTTGTAAGCCCTGATGTTTTTGTATATAAATATGCTGATGATTTTGTAATTATACTAAATGACGATGGTTTGCCGCATTTACAATTATCCACGGCCCTTCAAGATAGTAATTTTGAACGCTTGCCAGATGGTGAAAAGGAATATTGCTCTGAAAAAATGCGTGCTGCATCTTGGCTCATTAAAAGTCTTTACCAAAGGCAGCGCACTCTGTATAAAGTAGTTGAAAGTATTATTAAATATCAGCGGCCTTTTTTTGAAGAAGGCGTAACCCAACTGGCACCACTTATTTTGAAAGATATTGCTGATGACATTGCCATGCATGAATCAACCGTAAGTCGCATTACAACCAATAAATATTTAGCAACACCTCATGGCACATTTGAATTAAAATTCTTTTTTAACAGCGCCTTAGAACTAGACGATGGTAGCCAGGTCGGGTCTGAAAGTGTAAAAGCGCTCATTAAGAAGTTCATTGGCGAAGAAGACCCCAAAAGTCCGCTTAGTGACGAGCGTATTGGTGAGTTACTTTACGACCATCTTAAAGTTAATATTGCCAGAAGAACTGTTGCAAAATACAGAACGGCCATGGATATTGCTTCATCTTCAAAAAGGAAAGAGCATTTTTAATCTATTATAAAGCGTGTTTACACGATTTATATATTGGCAATGGTATGTTTACATGATTTTGTTTTGGCCTTGAAATTAGGAGTACAAAATGAATATTTCTTTTACCTTCAAAAATTTTGAACCTTCAGATCACCTTAAAAAATACGCTAGTCGTCGTTTTGAAAAACTAGGCCGTTTTTTTGGAAAAGCGTCCGGACTTGACGTTCAAGTCAACTTAAGTGTTGATAAATTCAGGCATAAATGTGATGTACGAGTTAACGGTGAAGGCCTTAACCTAAGTGCTACCGAACAAACGGAAGAAATGTACTCATCCATTGATTTGGTACTTGATAAACTTGAGGCTCAAATTAAAAAGCAAGTTTCACGGCAAAAAAAGCAACACAGACAGTCAAGAAATGCAAAGGTTGAGGTATTTACCTATAATTTTGCTGGCGAAATTGAAGATGATAGCATTGGAACTCGTCGCTTTGAGCCAAAGCCCATGTCCCTTGATGAAGCTATCTTACAACTTGAATCCGTGGGCAGTGAATTTCTCGTATTTTTAAGTGCCGAAAATCAGCGCATAAACGTTGTTTATCGTCGCCGTAATGGAGAATATGGTCTTATTGACCCCATAGTCTAATAATCACAGGGTGCCTCCACAGGAAGCACCCTTTAATGAGAATAAAATGCTGGTAAAACCTTCGCCCCTCAAAGCCTTTATAGTTGTTGGTCTTTCTGGTGCTGGTAAAAGCACATCTTTGCATGTTTTTGAAGACCTTGGCTACTTTACTGTCGATGGTTTACCCATCTCTCTTATCCAAGAAATGTCCGAGCTTATTCAGCGTGACTCCATGCAACACTTTAATGGTATTGCCATTGGAGTTAGCTTGCATAGCCCCACATTGGCAGAAGATTTAAGCTATGCCATGCAAAAAATCTGCACACAAAATATTGAGCCTTGCATAATTTTTCTTGAGGCATCTGAAACAGAACTCATGCGTCGCTACGCAACAACCAGAAGGCCACATCCACTTGAGCGTGAAGGAATGGGGCTTGAGCAAGCAATTGATGCTGAAAATAAGACACTTGCACCCATAAAAAAAATGGCTGACATGGTTATTGATACCAGCCAATTTTCCATACATGATTTACGCCGTGCCTTGCAAGAATTTTGGGGTAAGGCTGGCAAATCATTACATAAACTAAAAATTAATATTGTTTCATTCGGTTTTAAATATGGTATACCCAAGGAAGCGGACTTTGTTTTTGATTTACGTTTTTTGCCAAATCCTTATTTTGATATAAGCTTACGGCCGTTTTCAGGAAAAGATTCCGCCATTGTGGATTATGTTTTTGCCAAGGAGCCAGAACAAGAATTTTTAAAAAAATTTGTGGATTTTATGCTTTTTACCATTGCACGCATTGAGCATGAAGGGCGTTATAGATTAACTCTAGCCATTGGTTGCACCGGTGGTAGACATCGCTCTGTGGCAACAGCTGAGCACCTGTTTAAGGTTGTAAAACAAGCTGGCTATGCAGCTTCCTTAGAGCATAGGCACCTTCGTTTAGGCTAGCGAATTTTCTGCAAACTTTACACATTCAGTCAAATAAACCAAGCTTAATCAGCTCAAACCATATGTTATTGCCATAGGTTAGCTAATAAGTAAGATAAAATTTTATTTTAGCAGTCTGCCACTTTAGTGACACAGAAATTGGTAGTTTATAATTTTACTTATCAACCAGAAGCGTGCAAAAGACTTGCTCCCTAAGCTAGATTCAAAAAAGGATACATGTATGAATCAAGAAAATACTCCACAACAAGTAGGAATAATTATTGTTGCTCATGGAGACTATGCAGCAGCTTTATTGCGTACAGCAGAGTTTATATTGGGCCCACTAACAGATTGTACATCCATTAGCATTGACATGGCCTATGAAGTGGAAGAAACTGTCAAAAGGCTAGAAGCTGCTGCCACTCGCCTAAACAAAGGTGCTGGTGTGATTATTCTAACTGACATGTTTGGCGGTACGCCCACGAATTTAAGTTTAGCTCTGCTTGCAAAGCATAATGTTGAAGTGGTTACAGGTGTAAATCTACCCATGTTGTTGAAAATTTTTACATCTCGCACTGAAGACTTAAATGAACTTGCTCGCATGGCTGAAGAAGCAGGAACCAAGGGCATAGTTGTTGCCGGATCCATGCTAGATAAATAATTATGCTACTATTTCGAATAGATAACAGACTGGTACATGGTCAAATTATTGAAGCTTGGTTACCATATATTCAAGCTAAAAATTTGATTGTAGCCAATGATGCTTTAGCTGAGGATAATTTGCGCCAACAAATTATATGCCTTGCTGTGCCTGAGCAAATTAATATTCATTTTACCAAAATTTCTAAACTTCCAGAACTTTTACATCAATATAGACATGATAAAATCTTAGTCATACTTGAAAATTGCGCAGATGCTTGCTTAGCCACGAGCCTTGATATTCCTACACCTCAAATTAACGTGGGCAATTTACACTTTGCATCTGGAAAATCACAACTTCTACCTCATGTTGCCGTAACCGACGAAGAGTATGAGCTTTTGAAGCAGTTGAGTAAAAAATTTACCTTAGATTTTCGCGCAGTTCCCACAGAAAAATCCAGAGGTTTGTATGAACTTTGATCCACTTTACCTTGGCCTTCTAGGATGTTTTTTTTTGTCCTTTCAAGCATTGCCAGATCTAGCATAAGTATAGGTCTTTTAGATAGGCCGCTTGTTGCAGCCTTACTATATGGATTTGCTACCAACAGTTTAGAATTTGCCCTGCCACTTGGTGCAGTTCTTGAATTATTTTGGCTAGACATTTTACGCCTTGGGGCAATCATACCCCCTTCAGGAACATTATCTTTTTTACTACTCTACCCACTTTGCTTGATTTTTAACTGGCAAGCACCAAGCCAATTTGCCATACCCTTGCTTGTATGCCTCCCCCTTGCCTACACCATTAAATGGGTAGAATCATTACAACGTGAGCAAAATAACGCCCAAATTGCCGAGGTTGAAAATTGGGTTAACAATCCCAAAACTGGAAACAGCCCACAAAAAGTCATATATATTTCTTTGTTACGCTTTATTTGTTTTGAAACATTGCATTATATGACTTTATTTGGATTATTGTTTTTTATTTTTCATACCCTAGAACACAATCACATATTTATTATTTCAGGCATCACTTGGAGCGTAATTTTCAGCATTAGTTTAATGGGTGCAGTGCTTGCCTTACGCACAAGGAGAGCTTATGCCATCTTGTGCTTAGCCTTGGTAATTGCATACTTTTGGTAGATTTTTCGTCACAATTTTACAATGCAGTCCAAAATAATAAACCCACTGTATGTTCGTTATACAAAAGGCCTTTTTTTATGAATGAGGTCTAAAACTCAAGCTTAACCATAATATTACCGCCATGATTATACTGATACGCTCCAAAGCCGCCGTCATA
>CAYJOP010000010.1:33897-40358 GCA_964371835.1 uncultured Desulfovibrionaceae bacterium | reverse complement strand
AGGCTACCGAGCAATCGGTAGCCTTTTATTTTATCATATAATAGGTAAATTAACCCTCGTTATATGTATCAACCTTAACTGTCTTGGCCTTTGCAATAAAGAGCGCAATAGCTGCAACAGCAATGCCAGCACCAATCATGTTGGAAACGTTAATGGGCAGACCAAAGCCTAAGCCCTTCATGAAGCAAATGTAGCTAATGGTAGCAGCAGTCATTACTGTAGCAGGAATGGATGCTATCCAGTGGAAGCGACCATTGCGATACAAGTAAGCAGCACCAGACCACAATACTAAGGCAGCAAGTGTTTGGTTAGCCCAACCGAAGTATCTCCAAATAATATTGAAGTCCACTTGAGATAGAACTGCACCGATTAGGAATAATGGAACAGCAATAACAAGACGGTTTACAACTTCTTTTTGTGAGTAGCCTGCAATTTCTGCAATGGTTAGACGAGCAGCACGGAAGGCTGTGTCACCAGAAGTAATAGGCAGAATGATAACACCAATAATGGCAAGCAAACCACCAACTCCGCCCATAAGAGCGTATGATGCATCATGTACTACCTTACCAGGACCACCAGCACCAAGAGCTTCTTGTAGAAGTTCAGGTGTTGCATAGAAAGTCATACCAACAGTTGCCCAAACAAGAGCAATAAAGCCTTCAGCTATCATACTGCCGTAGAATACTGGCTTACCAAGTTTTTCATTTTCAAGGCAGCGAGCCATGAGTGGAGACTGAGTAGCGTGGAAACCACTAATGGCACCACAGGCAATGGTGATAAACATAAGCGGCCATAATGGAAGATCTTTAGGATGCTGGTTTGTCCACTCAGCAGCGGGGTAGAAGTCATAACCTTCAACAAATAACATGCTAGTTATACCAACAGCCATGATGATTAGCACAGCGCCAAATACTGGATATAAGCGACCGATAATTTTATCAATAGGCATGATGGTGGCTAGGAAGTAGTAAGCAAAAATAATTACTACCCATACATAGAAGCCCATGTATTCAGTGGTAAGGTTTGATAACATCTTAGCCGGTGCAGTTACAAACACAACGCCTACGAGCAACAATAACAGCACTGCAAAGAAGCGCAAAAGTTGTTTGAACACATTACCAAGAGTGTAACCAACAATGTTTGGCACGTTGTTACCGCCGTAACGAATGGACATCATGCCAGCCATATAGTCATGCACAGCGCCAGCAAAAATGGAGCCAATTACAATCCACACCAGGGCGGCAGGGCCATAAAGAGCACCAAGAATTGGACCAAAAATTGGACCAACGCCGGCAATATTTAATAGCTGCACAAGCCAAATTTTACCAGTGCTCATGGGCACAAAGTCAACGCCGTCAGCCTTGGTTTTTGCTGGTGTAGGTCTATTTGGATCTGGACCAAAAATTTTATCAACTAGTGTCCCGTACACTAAGTAACCAACCACAAGGGCAGCCACTGCCAAAATAAAATACATTGAATTCGACATACGTCCTCCAGTTTTGCACAGTTATAACACAACATGCAACTATGCCAATTTTAAGAATTTACTTAGCGTAAAACGCTCTAATCATACTTAAAAAAAGTTGAGTTTTTTAGTAAGTTTCACTCACTGGATTTTTAGCTAACTTATTATTGCAGCAAGGTCAATTGTTAGTTTCAAATATGCGGTTTTTATAGCTTGGCCCCATGGCAATGCATTGTGCAAAACATAAAATTATATTATAAGCACCGTATGAAGTTTTTTTATAACTTCAAAACAAAACCATAATGATTTATTTTTAAAATAAGGATTTCAAAGCATGACAAATTTTAACCAAAACGACTTAACTGATCTACCAAAGCCATCCAAAAGGCGTGGCAGTGTTATTAAGCTCACAATACTAACCTTGCTTATTGTTGGTACAACTGCCGCAATTTTATACTATCTTTCGCGCGATGAGCATGGCAAACAAGAACTTGCTGAACAAATTATTGAAAATGTTGATAAAGCCATTAAAGACACTCCACTGGAAAGAGTTGCATCCTATATGGACCCACCGCCACCACAGCAGACAACTACAACTACTACAACTCCTAGCAATACCACTGTTAGTACAGCTCCTAGCACTGAAGAAGTAGTTGAAGTTGAAAAAAATAATGATCCACCAATTGTCTCTAACTTAACACCTGTTGTACCAGCGAGCACAGTCGCACCTAAAGTAGAGGAAGACAACATGCTTTCCATGGCTTTTATTGATGATGCCGCCATGTGGATGGTTAGTCGTTACAGTCCTTCTCGTGGTCTAAATTTTAGCCTTTCAGCCATAAATTTTCGCTATGGCCATAGCATGCGTATGCTTATGCCTGCTGGCCAAGGAGATATTTTAAATGCAAGGGCCTCACTTTTGCGTTATGCTTTTAATGCACCTATGCTTACAGCTTTGTATAACCTTTATGCAGACCGTTTTATTACAGCGCTTGGCAACGCCGCCATGTTTCCTGACAAAGGTGCTGGCCTAAGCCCAAGGCACAACATTCTTATGTATGAAGCCTATGCTGATTATTTTAAGACAATTAGTGCAGTATTAGATGGAATTTCAGCCACTCCAAACTTTTTAGACTATGTGCAAAAAATTGAAACACTAGGCCAAGAATCTGTTAATATTCACTCACAAATTACTAATTCTGTTTTTGAACTTGACATGGCTAGGGATGATAAAAACATAGAAGCACAAGAAGCTGCACAATTACGAATAGATGACCTTAATGTGAGTTATAAAGCTGTGCTTGCAAAGCGTGAGCAAGCGCATAATGAACTTGTAAACATAATTCAAACTAAGTCGCCCGGCGCAAAGGGTGTGCAGGCTGACACCATATTGTTTATTGCAGAGTGGTTTGAAAGACGTGAGCTTAAGAAAGAAGATACAGCTCAAGTCATAACCACAGTGGCAAAACTCATGGATGATTTGTCAGGTCGACTTAATACTGCCGCCAATGAACTAAAATAGTATGAGTATATTATTTGTGGGTGGAACTCGCTCAGGCAAGAGCGAGCTTGCTGAACAATGGGCCAATGCTCGTGGCACGAGTCCATTGTTTATCGCCACTGCCTTGCCAGAAGATGAGGAGACAAAAAACCGCATCCAAATGCACAAGATAAGGCGTGGTGCTCAGTGGCAATGCCTTGAAGCGCCTCATTTTGCACCTAAGCAACTAAATAAATTTCATACAGATATCATATTATTTGATTGCTTAAGTATGTGGTTAAATAATTTTATGGCTCGTGGAGATGACGACGCTGATATTTTAGCGGCAGTAGATGATTTAGGATTTTGGATTGAGCATCTTCACATTCCCATTGCCCTTGTTAGCTCTGAGCTAGGCCAAGGCATGGTCCCCATGTCTAGACTTGCTCGCAGATATCGTGATTTACACGGACTTATGAACCAACGCATAGCCAAATCTTGCCAAAATGTTTTATTAGTAAGCTGCGGCCTACCCTTGGCCCTTAAAGGTGTAATACCTGAAGAACTTAAATAAGTAGGTGACAAATGAACAATATAATCTCTTTCTTCTTTCTTTTATTTTTATTATTTCCTCTAAACATTTATGCTGGTACAAGCCCAGTCCAAACCATTGCAGACATACAAACAGCACTGGACACCGCAAATCAAAAACTTTTTGACGCATCTGTTGATATGGACAGTCTTGTTGGACAATGTGTTGATATAATATTGGAAGATGCTACCAAGGAAAATCAGCAAACCATACCACCTTTTCTTGCCATGATTTTATCAGCTGCTAGCATGAGCGAGGGTGCAAAAAGTGTTTTGCGCGCAAATTTAATCACAGAAGTTGGTGAATTTATACGCTACGGTGTGCGCTCTGGTGCTTATGCAGGTAAAACCGTTGAAACTACAGCCCCTGGCGGAATTCTTGCTCCATTTCTTGCCAATGCTTCCATGGGCCGCAAAGAAATTACACGCATTGGCAAGGCCATACCAGAAAGTGGCGCAGTATATGTAACATTTGTTATAAAAGACCACGAAAATGGCAGACTTTATCCTGTAGAAGCATGGTTACGCATGGATGCGGGCAATTGGAAAGTCATTGGTCTTCGCAATGTACGCACCCTCACCCGCATGATACAAGAAGAATCTAGTCAAACTCTGTAATATTCAAAATGCTTAGTATGGTTAATATGATTATTTTTAATCTAAATGTGAGTAGCAGCAAAATATTTAGTTTTTCAAGGTCGGCTAAATAATCTATTGCTGACATTGCACACAAAAAACGGTGGTACGTCCAGCTATTTTTGCACTATTAAGCGTTGCGCCACAAGTGCGGCAACTCTCACCAGCGCGACCATAAACGAAAAAGGTATTTTGAAAAGAACCTGCATCTCCTTGAGCTGTACGATAATCGCGTATGGATGAACCACATTGCTCTATGGATAAGCGTAAAATATCTTGAATGGCCAAGCAAAGCTCCTCAAGCTTTGCCATGCTAATGGTATTTGCTTTGCTACTTGGCAAAATTTTTGCTTTATACAATGCTTCATCGGCGTAGATGTTACCAATGCCAACAATATATTCTTGGTTTAGCAATAACGACTTGATGCCAGCTTTTTTACCATAAAGACATGCCGCAAGCTCCTTGGGGCTATGCTCCAACGGCTCAAGGCCTAATTTATTCCAAAAAGGCCAACTTTCAAGAGCATTTGGCGATACAAGACGCACATAACCGAATGTGCGGCAATCATCAAAAAATAATCGCTTTGCCTTGCCATTATGTTCAATATCAAGGATTAGCCTAGTATGCTTCATGGGCGCAGTATCTTTAGGATAAACAAACAACCTGCCTGTCATTTTAAGATGAACGGCTAGCATGTGAGGGTCAGCTTGATTATTTTCTTTATGCTCAAGCTTAATTAAAGCAAGCTTTGCCCTACGTCCAACGCCAGTAATTATTTTACCCTGCATTTTAGATAGCTCAAGGCTGCCTTTATCTTGCGTGCGTGGCAATAGTAAATGAGCTTTGCTAATTGTTGCCCCTTGCACTAAGGGTTCAAGAGTTCTGGCTATGGTTTCAACTTCTGGTAGTTCAGGCATTTTTTTTCTTGGTTATTTTTTCTGACTCAACAAGATACAAATCTATTAAACCCTCTGGTGGACTAATGCGTATTTCTTCAGCTTCAAGATCAAATGATACAATAAATTCTTCAACAGCTGGCAGCAGTATTTCTCTACCTTCCTTATGACGTATTACCCAAATCATTTGCTCCGACGGAAATTCCACAGATTCAAGTATGCCAATGATCTCATTGCTATCATGCTCAACAATATTTAAACCTATTATATCATGCAAATAAGCTTCATCATCTGATAGTGGAGGCAGGCTTTCTCTCTCTATATATATGTCAACACCACGCAAATTTTCAGCTGCATTACGATCTTGCACATTTGGCAATGTAAGTAAGGGCCGACCTTTATGCATACGCACCTTTGCCCCACTAATGCTTTGCATGGGGGCTGTGCCAATTTGTAGGTAGAAGGTTTTTTTCAAAAGACTAGGGGAGTCTGCATACCAATCTACACAAAGCTCCCCCTTAATACCGTGGGGACGTGTTAACGTCCCCATATGGATATAATTATCTTTAATCATAACTGCCCCGTTTAAGCAGTGTTAATACACTAGGGCTTATTCTAAAATTTCTAAAACAGTACGTTTTTTTGCCTTAGTAGCAGCAGCACCAAGAATTGTACGCATAGCACGAGCTGTACGCCCTTGCTTACCAATTACCTTACCAATATCTTCTTTGGCAACTTTTAGTTCCAGCACAGATGTTTGCTCACCTTCAATTTCTCGCACAGTAACATTTTCTGGATTATCAACCAGCGACTTTGCGATATATTCAATTAGCTCTCTCATGTGCACCTCCACAAAGCGGCAAACATCTGAATTAATTCATATGTTTTTTAATCAAGGAGCGAACTGTATCTGTAGGTTCAGCGCCAAGGTCTAGCCACTTTTTTACTTTTTCTGCGTCAAGCTTAACTTCAGCAGGATCGGTCATCGGGTTATAGTACCCTAGATACTCCAAAGCACGGCCATCACGGCGAGTTTCGTCGTTGGCAGCAACGACACGGTAAAATGGTTTCTTTTTGCTCCCCATGCGGGTCAGTCTAATTTTAACAGCCATCGAAATTCTCCCATTGTAGTTTGTGATACTATAAATACCTCAAGCCAAAAGTGCAAGAGGTTTATTCCTAAAAACACACATTTAATCAATTTATTTTACTATTAACATTTTTTCTTAAAGCTTAGCAAATATAACCTAATATTTTAAAAATTTAATTATGCTATTTCTTTTTACGTTTTTTTGTATCGCGCTTTTTTCTTTTTTTTGTGGCACTTGGTTTATTGCGAGACATTCCGCCAAGCCCTTCAAGTCCGCCCATGCCGCCTAAACCGCCCATGCC
>CAYJOP010000010.1:0-33797 GCA_964371835.1 uncultured Desulfovibrionaceae bacterium | reverse complement strand
CCTAAACCGCCCATGCCGCCTAAGCCGCTCATGCCAGGCATACCCATGGGCATTTGCGGTTTTTTACCAGCGCCACCCATCATGCCCTTCATCATTTTGCGCATTTGTTCAAACTGGCGCACAAGCTGATTTACCTGTTGCACGCTAACTCCTGCCCCCTTGGCTATGCGAGCGCGCCTACTACCATTTAATATATCTGGGTTGCGCCTCTCAGCCATGGTCATAGAGTTTATAATGGCCTCAGTGCGGGCCATTTCTTTTTCTGGCATGGCGCCACTGGCTTCAGCTAGTTTTTCACGCATGCCACCAAGACCAGGAATTAACTTTAATATGCTGTCAAGTGAGCCCATTTGTTTGACTCTGCGCATTTGAGTGCGAAAGTCCTCCAAGTCAAACTTGGCTTTTTGCATTTTAAGGGCCATGGCTTCAGCTTCGTCAGCGTCCATGGAATCTTGTGCTTTTTCAACCAAGGTCAGCACATCACCCATGCCAAGAATGCGTCCTGCCACACGGTCAGGGTGAAAAACCTCCATATCGGATAATTTTTCACCAAGGCCCACATATTTTACCGCAGCGCCAGTCACAGATTTAATGGATAATGCAGCACCACCTCTGGCATCGCCATCCATTTTTGTAAGCACAACACCTGTTATGCCGAGTTTTTCATTAAAAGCCTCAGCGACTGTCACAGCATCTTGACCAGTCATGGCATCGGCAACAAATAATATTTCTTGTGGATTTATGGCCTCTTTAATGGCCACAAGCTCTTGCATGAGAGTTTCATCCACATGCAAACGCCCAGCTGTATCTAATAACAATACGGTTGCTTGTTCATCCTTGGCGGCTAAAACTGCATCTTGTGCAATTTTAACTGGATTCATATCCGTAGTTGAAGCATAGCAAGGCACGTCCAATTGCTTTGCCAGCGTTGTTAATTGATCAATGGCCGCAGGGCGATACACGTCAGCAGGCACAAGGTAGGGGCGCATTTTTTGCTTGCGTAATGAATTTGCAATTTTTCCGCAAGAAGTTGTCTTGCCAGAACCTTGCAAACCAACAAGCATTATTACAGCAGGTTGCACACCACGAAGGTCAAGGCCTGTTGTTTCACCACCTAGAAGTTCTACCAATTCATCGTGAACAATTTTAACAACTTGCTGGGCAGGACTTACACCTTTTAATACCTCTTGGCCCAGACACTTTTCACGAACTGTATCTACAAATTTTTTTACAACTTTAAAGTTAACATCAGCTTCAAGCAAAGCCAAGCGCACCTCACGAAGACCATCTTGAATATTGTCCTCTGTCAGCTGCCCTCGTCCGCTAAAGTTGCGAAATACTGTCGAAAGTCTATCAGAAAGGCTCTCAAACATGCTTTACCTCAAGTACAGAAATTTATGTAGAAGGGGCATCATTAGAGGACTTTAGCACATTTGTCAAGAAAGAATAATAGCCCATCCCAAGCTAATACTTGACAAACAGTCATATAACCAGCAAGCATACCGATATACACCAAAAAGAATTTTTAACAAAATAGAGGTGCACCATGCAAAGCTCATGGGAAAAACCGTGGCAAGACCGTAGAGAAGCTCCGCCTTTTCGCAAAAAGGACGTTCGTTCCCCTTGGGAACGCGACTATGCACGCATAATACACTCTGCTGCATTTAGACGTTTACAATCCAAAACCCAAGTCTTAGACCTTGGACAAAGCGACTTTTACCGCACAAGACTCACACATTCCATGGAAGTGGCTCAAGTTAGTAATGGTATCCTGAAATTTTTAAAGGGCAATTATTGTAATGACCCCGTACACCAAGCTCTACCAGACACACATCTGCTTGCTGCCATTTGCCTTGCCCACGACTTGGGCCACCCGCCCTTTGGTCATGGGGGCGAAGTGGCTTTAAATTTATGCATGCGAAATCATGGTGGGTTTGAGGGCAATGGGCAAACTTTAAGAATTCTTTCATCCCTTGAGCAATACACTGAAAGACACGGCCTAAATCCCACACGCAGACTGTTACTTGGCATATTAAAATACCCTGCACCTTATAGTGCTCTTGTAAATTTAAATGCTTATGATGATGAGCATAGCACCTTGCGCTGGCTCTTTAAGACCAAGGGGCAATTGCCACCCAAATGCTATCATGATGCAGAAGAGCACGTTATTGATTGGATAATGCAACCACTGGGGGACAAAAAAGCCGAGTTTTGCGCCATTAAAGATCCCAATAACGGCAATTCAGATCCCAAAAACAGCAAGCACAAAAAAACCATACATATGTCACTTGATGCGTCCATAATGAACATTGCCGATGATATATCCTATGCCCTACACGACCTTGAAGATGCAACCGCCATGGGTATATTATCCAGAGACATGTGGGATGATTTTATCAGTGGTAAGGAATATATTTTCAAAGATTGCGGCTTGAAATCAGATGATGTTGCCGCAGACTTATTTGGCACTGAAAGCTATAAACGCAAAAGCCGCATTGGTGATTTGGTTCATTATTTAATTACACACAGTCTCATATGTGAAAGTGGAATAGATAGCCATTGTCCGCTAATTACTCATAAGGCAAAGCTTGAAGATTCAGCCCAAGGCTTGCAATCTCTCATGGGCGAGCTAGTCTTAAAACATGTAATTTGGTCGCCAAATGTGCAAATGCAAGAATTTAGAGGACGCAAAATGGTTGTTGAGCTATTTGGAGTTTACGCCACAGACCCCACACGCTTGCTGCCATTAGATGTACGCAAGCGTTTTGAAAGGCAAGATGATGAAAGTTCCAAAATGCGCGTTGTTTGTGACTATATTGCCAGTATGACAGATGCCCACGCCGCCAGACAATATGAAAAACTATTTTCTGCTGGTAAAGGTTCAGTTTTTGACAAATTGTAGAGCCTTATGGTGCTTATAAAGTCAGTACGATCCCAAAAAAATAGACACAATTTACTTGTGCCACAGGGAATAAGTCACAAAATTATTTTACAGGCAAGCAATGCTTATCCTGTTCTTGATTTATCGGCTGTGTTGACTTTGTCAACTCTCTATAGGTTGGATGCTGAAAATTAATTCCATACAATTTTAAGAAAGGTGCACCCTATGAAAGCATAATTTTTGGACACCGAAAGGCCTATATAAGTTTTATTTCAGATAATTTCTTGGCTATCAACTAAAATTCAAAACCAAATTCAACAAAACACTTTCCACCTGCCACTTCAAAAGGCACAACAACAATGGGTGATTTAGTATCATGTGTTATTTCATGTCCATCGCCAGAAAGCATCTTAGGTGTAGTGCCATCATAAACAACACCTTCATCAGCCATGCGCCTACGAGCATCACCAGAAATAACATTTACAAATTCACCAGTCATTTCACTCATACTTTCTTCATTGGCAACAAAATCGTCACCAAACATGGCTTTTCCAAGACACTCGGCAGCACTTGTGTTCAAGCTGAATGAAATACTTCCTTTTTTCTTACTTTTGGGACAGCTAGCACACACTATTGCCGAATAATCACCAAGGGCAATTTTATCTTTTTTAATATATGACTTACCAGCCGTGGCTTTGCACGAAGTCATTAAATCAAGTACACGTTGAGTTGACTTAATAAAAATTTCATTAACAATTTTAATATCCATAAACTGGCCTCACATTACGATATCAAGTTTTCCTGTACGAACAAAAGAATCTACTAACCCAAACACAGAAGCATTTCCACAAAAATTTTCTTTTAAAATATTTTCCTTAAACATTGGAATTTGCTTTTCAAATTCATTCATTAAACCCAAGTCTAACTTAAGCATATTTGCTTGCATTCCATAGCCAAGCTTCTCCACATAGTGGGCATTCAAACGTTGCTCAACCATAGCCATGATGGGCAAGGTCAAAATGGGCTTACCAAGATATAAAGCTTCAGTCATAAGAGTATGCCCACCGCCTAACACCACAAAAGAACAGCCCGCAAGCAAATCCAAAAACGTTTGTTCTGATTTTTTCATGAAAAAAACGTTCCCATCTTGACCTTCGGTCTGGTCATACCCAAAAACATAACATTTTCGTTTCGTTGCAGTTTTTAAGAAATCCACAAGCCCCTTATGCGTCGAGTTGCTCTGATACACAAGCACATGCCCTTCATCATGCGCAGTACAATTGAGAACTAGATCGCGTAAAATTGGAGGTACAACTCGCGCATTATATTTAGGTTTTATGGGTGGGGCATAAAACGAAACAAGTAAATTTTGCTCAGTGGGCTTAAAAAGATAGCGAGGCGTTAAACCCTGCACAAAATAATCAACCAGCATATTTGCAGGCAAATCATGCTTACAACATGTTAAAACATGCTGATGATCAAGGGTAAGGCAAGGTAAACCAAGTTTTTTTGCTGCGCGTGGCACAAAATACTCAAGGTCAGTCATGCACACATCTGGCTTAAAACGCTCAATTATTTTAATAACATCATTGGTATATTTTTCTCTATTCCATAAAATGGGTAGAGCCTTTGTAACACTTTGGACAATATCTACTTTATAATCTTTAAATACAGTACCCAAATTAGGAATACGCTCCACAGGAAATTCCTGCCCAAAAACATTCAGGGCATCATCATTAGCCACGAAAAGAAATTCGTGCTCATGTAGTTTTCTGGCAATGGTTAAGCCACGCATGGCATGACCATGTCCTGTACCGTGAATGCCATATAAAATGCGTGCCATAGGGATCCTTAATGGGTTATATAAAGCAAAAATAGGTTGTTTATAATATCAAAAGCTTATTTTAACGTCAACTTTTTGCAATGAATGTAATGATATTCTTGCTCTATCTTGTAACCTTTATTATGATATCCACAAGTAAATTTAAGATAAAAAAATAATTTCAAAATTTTATGCAAATTTAAATGTTAATACAATTGTACATGACTCCTGTTTGATAAAAAGTTTACACTTAACCAGCTTCATGATAATAAAAATTGAACAACAAATTTATATTGAAGGCATAAGTATATTATGGACATAAAAGACGTTCGCATTCACCTTGGGCGAGTTAAAAGCTATTATCAACGCAATGACATGGAACATGCCTTGGCTTCTTTAATAATGGGCATGAAGGGCATGGGCAATAAGCCTTATCCTTCTGAAATACGATCTTTAATTCGTGAAAGTTTACTTCAAATTGGTCGAGATCCTACAATAGTCCAACATTTGGGCAAGCCTATTGCTTATCAACCTGGACAAGAGCAGACCATCCTAGTTGCTTTGGCTCAAGTTTATAAAACAATACGCGGACTTGAAGACAAAGAATCACATGAACAAGCCCTAAATAGAAAAATTTCCATGGATCGAAACCTCAATCAAGGCATGAAATTACTATCAAGTAATAAAGTTTCAGAAGCGGACGAATGCTTTAACGAAGCTATTTCTTTTTACAAGGACGAACATTCCATCTTTTCTATCATAGGCAAAGCCCTATTGGGTGCCAATCAAGTGCGCCGTGCTTTTCCATATTTAAAACGTGCCGTTAAAGCAGACCCAAACAATGCACGCACCAAGGCTCTTTTTGATGAATGTGTGGAACTACGGTCAAAACTATAGCATAATTCAACACATTTAAATAACACTTCATTAATTTAGTTTTAACAATATTTCTATGTTGTTTTATAGCTGAATTGACTCCAACTGCCTCTTTGCTCACACCAGATGTAAGTTTTGGTTAATTTTGCACCGTGCAAAATTTTTTTGTTGAAGACTTACCTTCTTCGCCCTATCATTTGTATATTTTTTAAATATTATCAATAGATATAAAAATTAGAAATTTACTTGTAAAACACTTGCTTTTTTTTGGAAAACTTCTAGAATTATTAAAATCTTATATTTCTAGGGGAAGCACAATGTTTTCTGTACGATATATTCACGCAGCAGATTTACACCTTGATGCGGCTTTCAAAGGACTTGGTAGAACCTCTAACACTCAAGTTTTATCTGAACAATTACACAAAGCTACCTTCACTGCCTTGGATCGCTTGGTCACCCTTTGCGAAAAAGAAAAGCCTGATTTTTTAGTGCTAGCTGGCGACATATATAATGTAGAGGACCAAAGTCTCAAAGCGCAGCTACATGTAAGAGATGCCTGTGCTCGCCTGAATAACCTTGGAATTAAAGTATTTATTGCTCATGGGAACCACGATCCGTTATCCTCAAGATTACAAATGCTAAAATGGCCTGAAAATACAACAATTTTTGGGGACTCTGTCCAAAACTACACCATACAACGCCAAGACGAAAACAGCACGCATGACGTTGCTATAGTTCATGGTATAAGCCACTCAAATGGTCGTGAATCACGCAATTTGGCTAAAGCCTTTAGCCGTAAAAAAACATCCGAACAAATTTTCCAACTTGGTGTTTTGCATTGCACCTTGGAAAACCTTGCGTTAGCTGATCGCTATGCACCTTGCACCTTAGATGACTTAAAAGCAACAAACCTTGATGCTTGGGCCCTTGGTCATGTGCATGAAAGACGAAACATTTGTGAAAAACCTTTTGTGGCCTACCCAGGCAATACCCAAGGACTGCACATTAATGAGTCTGGCCCCAAGGGTTGCCTTGTAGTTGATGTGACATCAAAGGGTTCTGGCAAAGTAAATAACTTTGAAATAACAAGTAAATTTCACTCGCTTTCGCCCATTGTTTGGGAGTGCATAGACGTGGACCTTGATAACGTTGACAGTATTGACGAAGTTTTACAGCGTATTAATCTGAGTATTGAGCAAACCATTGCCAATGCCACACCTGAGTGTACAACTCTTATTTTACGCATTCGTTTAACTGGTCGCCTTGAGCTTGATTGTGAACTTCGCAATGTGGAAAGTTTGGATGAGCTTTTAGAACGTATTCGAGAAAATGCACCTAAAATTCCACTGGTTTGGATTAAGGATATAGTGCTTGCCACAAGCAACTTGCAGCCGTTAGAAGTGCTTAGCAAACGTGATGATTTGTTGGGCGAAACCATACGCCTAGCCCAACACATAGCTCAAAATGATGTAGATTTACAAAATTTTGTACAATCAAGCCTAGCTCAACTTTATGGGCATCATAAAGCCAAACATATTTTGGAAATGCCACAAAATGATGAAGCCAAAGCTCTTTTAGAGCAAGCTCAACGTTTATGCACTGATATGATGGAGAGCAGATAATGTATATTAAATCCTTTTACATAGATGGCTTTGGCCTACTTTCACAAGTGGGTGTTGAAAATTTGCCCCAAGGTTTATCTGTTTTCCTTGGCAAAAATGAAGCTGGCAAGTCCACTTGTTTAGACTTTTTTCGAACCATGCTTACAGGTTATCCATCAAGTCGCAGCAAAAAAACTGATGAACGTGACTACACACCACTTGCTCACTCAGGCCAAGCTGGAGGATTTTTAGCCTTACAAACCAAGGAGCATGGACTTATTAGACTTACCCGCAGACCTCAGAAGGGTAAGGATGATGTGGTGCTAACAGATGCCAACGGACAAATCCTTGATACTATAATTTTAGACAGCATGTTAGCAGGTATAACTCGCGAAGTTTATCGTAATGTATTTGGTTTTAGTCTTAGCGAACTACAAACTTTTGCATCACTTGATTCAGACGGTATTCGTGACGCACTCTATGGTGCAAGCTTTGGAATGGGTTTATTGCCGCCGGGAGTTGTTTTAAAAAAAATCAATGATTACATGGGTAAACAGTTCAAAACCAGCGGTAGCATCCCTAGCATTAACACAGCCTTAAGCAAGCTTGAACTTATACAAAGAGAAATTCATCTAGCTCACGCCACTTGCGCCCGTTTTGACGCTTTAACACTTGAAAAAAACAATCTAGAAATAATTATAAAGGACTTAAGGACTCAAAAAAATAGTACAGAAAATCATCGCCGAAATGCAGAAAGGCAATTGGGTGTATGGCGACAATGGGACGAATGGCGCACTCTTGAAAGTCGTCTTTTACGCTTAGAGCATATTCCAGATAGCTTTCCAGAAGACGGACCAGCTAGACTAAGCCGTGCTCAGGAATTACAGCAAGATGCATCAAGACGTTTACATACGCAAAAAGAGCGCTTCCAAAAAATTGAACAATCCATAGCAGAGCTTGAAATAAATCCTACATTATTGCAACACTATACCTTATTGCAAAGCTTGAGCGAACGCAAAACATCATTTCGCCAAGCCCAAAGTTCTCTTGCTCCGCAAAATGCTACTATACAACGTAATCAAGCTACTCTTGACCAATATCTTGCTGACCTTGGTCCTGATTGGACCTGCGAGCGCATTCGCAAAACAGACCGCTCTTTATTTGCTAAAAGTGAAATAGAAAAACAAGCCTCAGATATACAAGCGGCAGAGCAATCACACCTTGCCTCCATCCAATTACTTGAAAAAGCACACAATTATACTAATCAAGCAAAACAAGAACACGAACTTGCCAAAAAAAGTTTCAATAGCCTACCCGACGCAACTCTTGCACTTGACGATATGGTTCGTGAAAACGTGCGTAATAGTGTGGCTATTATTGAAAATACTCAAGCTACTTTGGCAGAAAAGCAACATGCATTGCAAACGGCGACCAATGCTTTTCATCGTACTTTATCCCCCTTGCAAATACGCATACCAGCATCAGAAAGCCATGCTAAGGCAATGCAAAAACTTGAAAATTTGCTCGAAAATCAAGATAAATCACTACTAATAGCCGATGAATGTCATAAAGCTCAGCAACAAACTCGTGATGCTGAACAAGTTGTTGCTCAGGTTCAAGAAAATGAAGAAATGGCCAGAATACGTCTTGAGCGCGCACGAAGATATAGCAGGGATAATTCCACAAGTCCAAAAAGTGTCTTGGATATTAGAGCAAAAACTGTGCGTGGTTTGCGTACTCTTTATAACAACTATTCAGGCGAAAAAGAACGCCTTGATGAGCTTAATGAGCGCATAAACACAAGCATTGCACCAGCTCCAGTAAAAAGCCTAGCTCTTATGAGCTTTGGTTTTATGATCCTTGCACTTGGTCTTGCTGCTATTATAACTCCCATGCATTTTGACATTACTGAAATACAAATTACTCCGCGTCTTATTATTCCACTGACTCAATGGTCATCATATTTGGTATTGCTCACAGGGGCGGCTTTTCTTGCTGGTGGCATGCCGCGCTCTGGCCCAGAAACAAGCCGCTATGCTCATGAACAACAAGAGTTGAAAGCCCGAGCAGAAGCCATGCGTTTGCGACTAACTGAAATGGAAAAACACATTCAGGAACAATGCCATGTGGCCCAGGTGCAAAGTGCTGATAATGTTACCCTTGACGCTGTGGAACTTTTACTTGAGCGTGAACGTGAGCAATTTGCTGCCAATGAACGCCTAGAAGTGGAAATAAAAGGCCTTGATGCAGAATTTTGCACCATACATGAAAAATTAAAACAGAAAAAAGAACTACTTAACAAAGCTCAAAATGTTGAGCAACAGGCTAGATTAAAATGGCATGATTTTTTGCGTTCACACCATGTGGAGGCCATTCCAGCGCCAGAGTCAGCAGCTACTTTTTTTGCAAGGGTAGAATCTGTCATCTTAACCCATGATAATTTAAAAGTTTTACAAGCTGAAGTCGCTCAACTTGAACTTCAAATTAGTGAACATATTACCAGCCTGTGGCAAGTTTCTGCCATTCAAAACGTGACAGAGCATGCTAAAAAAATAAAGCAAGAAGAACAAGAAGCACATGAAGCACATGAACGTGAAAGCCAAGGCGATCCGACATCTGAACAGAATGATGAAATTAACGCTCAAATAAACACAACCCCCACTCCTCTTGATATTTTGTATGCTGCCAAGCAAACTCTTGAAAACTGCCGCCATGTTGATGATACACAAACTGAAAGATTAAAAGCTGAAGCCATAGTTCAAAACGCAGCTAAAAATTGTGAAATGGCAAGAAATTCTCAAAATGAAGCCGCAGAAGCTGTACAACGAGCGGAAAAACACTTGGAACATATGCGTAATCTATGGTCCAAGCGTTTGGAAGAATTGAACATGGAAGATTCTGTATCTCCTACCATGCTGCGCAATGCCCTTGAAAGCATGGAGCGCTGCCTTATTGTAGAGCAAGAAATAGCAAGTGCAGAAGAAGAAAAAATTCGCCTTGAAAACGAGTGTGAAGCTCTAATTACTCCGCTAAAATCCATTTTATCAAGCCTAAACAAAGAGCTACCCCTTGGCGGCAACGCTGATATACCTCATCAAGAAGATTGGCTTAGCACACTTGATGCATTGCTTTTTGATGCTCAACTCACCCATGACAATGAAAAGTTAAAGGATCAATACAATCAGCAACTTGCCTCTCAAGAGCAAGAGTTACACGAGGTTAACACTGCTTTAAATGACGCCAAAGACACAGAACAAAAACTGCTAAACCAAGCTGGCACTAATAATGTTGAGGAGTTTTTACGCCTAGCTAAGGTGCGAACTGAGTCTCATGAAATTTTACAACGTAAAGCTGACCTTGAAGACGCATTGCGCCTTGCTGCTGGTGAAAATAATTTTGAAGATTTCTTAAAATCATTTACCCAAACGGACCAGCATGAGCGTGAATTATTCATTAAATCCATGCAAGAAAATCTTGATGCATTTAACCATGAAGAACAAGAAAAATCCACAGAACTTGCTGTTATTAACGCAGAATTGAATAGTCTAACCACAGAAGATGACTTGGCACGCTTGCGTCAAGAAGAATCTGACTTACAAGAAAGTATTAAAAATGCAAGTCAAAATTGGGCAAGCTTTGCCCTTGCTAGGCAATTAATTTTGCAAGCAAAACAACGGTTTGAAAGTGAGAGACAACCACAAGTTATACGCATGGCATCTGAAATATTTGCAAATATTACAGGCGGACGCTGGCAAGGTATTACAGCACAACTTGAAGAAAACTCGCTACAAGTATTTCCACCGCATGGCGCACCAACATCACCTCTAAATTTAAGTCGTGGCACGCAAGAACAGCTTTATTTGGCCCTGCGTCTGGCCTATATTCGCAATCATGCAGAACATGCCACAGCCTTACCTGTAATTATGGATGATATTTTGGTAAATTTTGACCAAGACCGAGCAATGCAAACAGCAAAAGCCATGCTTAACCTTAATCAAGGCAAGAATAAACATCAGCTTTTATTCTTCACCTGTCATCCGCATATTGCAGAAATGTTACAAGAACTCAGCCCAAAAAGTAAATTATTTTCTGTGGATGGTGGTACTATAAAAAGTGCTGGTTAAGTCATTAAAAAATATTATTGACTCGTAGCATATGCAAAATTGACTTTGCACATTCTGCTGGTTCTAAATTTTCAACACTTAGCCTACAATTGCAGTATTTATTATACAATTCTGCACGCTCATTAAACAAATCTTCAATGGTTTGTCCTGGAGCTATGGCAATACCCCGATCAGGATTACGCGCAATGCGCTCTAAAATCAGTGGCAAAGGGGAATGCAAATACACAACAGGACCAAGGCTTTGCAAATGTAGCATGGCTTTATCTCTATAAACAACGCTGCCCCCAGTGCCTATGACAGTGCGAAAAAGACGCAGCGATGAAAGCACTTCCATCTCCACATCCAAAAACTCATCCTTAGTCATGGCATCAGCCACACTTTGTAAGGGCACGCCGTATAAAGACTCCATAACATAATCAGAATCCACAAAAGACCAATTCAAATGCTTGGCAAGCGCTAAGCCCACAGTGCTTTTACCAACTCCTGGCATTCCAATTAATGAAATACATGGAGTTTTATAGCTCTTTGGCGCAGCTGGTGTAAAATATCCTGCCATAACTATCCTTTTGGCCGTAAGTGGCAATAAACAATACCAAACAATTTTTTAATTTTGTCTTTGTGCCTTAAGAATAAATCTTCTTTACTTGAAAATTCACTTGTACAGAACTCTTATTTTGCAAAGCTAGCTTGCATCAATTATACATTTAAATCAAGATTAAAGCATCTATCATTATATAATATCCATAAAATTATATCTTCATTCCTGAAGTCTTGGCTATGTTACAACTTCTTGCTACTTTTTAATTTAATAAAAAGTTAAACTTAGCAATTTTGACTAAAGATAACTAGCATTTTTCCGATACAACTTTTAGCTGGTTTTTGTGTTAACAATCCAAGGAGTATTTATGCAAAAAGTCAAAAAAATTATTATAACATTCACGCTTTACATACTACTATGCATTCCTGCTTTTGCAGAACAACAAATTGGCGGTTTTGTATCAAATACACCTCAAGCCGCTGGACCTGATGCAAGTATCGGTGAAGTTTGGATGAAACATGGCGGAGCCCGGCTACAATATGACGCCCTTATGGGTTCTGTTCAAAGATATAATAATGGCAGAACTCGCCGTGACCCTGCATTGATTAAAACTTTGCCGCCCTTATTTCCACAAAAAAAATATACACCTCGCAAAGTAAGTAAGGTAAAAAAATCTGTGCCCATGGCCAAGTCAAAACCAAATTCATCGCATAAACCCACGTTGAAAAAAAATTATTCAGTTCAAAGCTCTTTTAATGCAACGGA
Organism: uncultured Desulfovibrionaceae bacterium; assembly: GCA_964371835.1. Classification (GTDB taxonomy): domain Bacteria; phylum Desulfobacterota; class Desulfovibrionia; order Desulfovibrionales; family Desulfovibrionaceae; genus CAYJAD01. The sequence goes on along the minus strand of CAYJOP010000010.1, from coordinate 21,190 downwards.
TAACAACACTAATACAGCGGTATTGAGCACTCCAAACACAAATGCAAACTCTACTTCAAATACAAAGCCTATGAATAATGATGAGCAAAACACTACAAAATAATTTATTAATAAAGAACACAAAGGCCCTTGCATAATAATGCTTAGGGTTTTTTTTTGACAAAACTTTCTTTCTGGATTGAAAACAAAAAATTTCTCCAAAATAAATTTTTTAACGCTGCTCTGACTTGACGACTATTAAAAATAGGTGTAGTGACTTCGTTCTTATTAGTTGAAGGAGATTTACTATGAAAAGAACATATCAACCAAGTAAAATCAGAAGAGCTCGCCGTCACGGGTTTCGTGCACGCATGGCTACTGTTGGCGGTCGTGCTGTAATTCGCCGTCGTCGTGCTAAAGGTCGCAAACGTTTAAGCGCTTAATGCCCTATTCCATATTATTATGGAATTTTGACAAGAGATGAAAAAGAAGGCCCGTAGGGATAATGACACACGCATGGCCTCGCGCACGGCGCATTTGTCGCCGGTCTGAGTTTTTAGCTTGCTATGACACAAACCGACGATATTTTTCACAGTATTTTGTACTATTTGTGCGCAAGCAACAAAATGATGGATGGCGTGTTGGGTTTACAGTAACCAAGAAGATGGGCAATGCGGTTCGCCGTAATAACATTAGGCGACTTTTGCGAGAATTTTTTCGACTGCATGGCAGCACACTACCTCAAGGCATTGATATTGTAGTGGTTCCCAAAAAAAATTTAATTGGTAAAACCATAGATTTTTACTTTGTGCAGTCAGAATTAGCACCCTTAGTGGAAAAGCTAGCCCGCAAGCACGGTGGGGAGAGTTTGGTGTGAACATATTTTTTAGACGAATATACCTTATACCTGTATTCGTCTACAAATACGTCATTTCACCATTTCTTCCCAAAGCCTGTCGCTATTATCCCTCTTGCTCTGAGTATGCCATTACAGCAATCATGCTGCATGGCATCTTTCGTGGTACATGGTTAACTATTTGCCGCCTTGCACGGTGTCATCCGTGGGCTGAAGGCGGATTTGATCCTGTGCCTCCAATCTCTTCAGATTGTCACAAAATTATATCCTAAATTGAGGCTGTAATGGAAAATAAAAATTTAATTGTTGCTGTAGTACTTTCTCTTGCTGTTATGGTAGGCTGGACTTTTTTTGCACAACATCTTGGTTTAACACCAAGCCCAGAGATGCTCGCAGAGCAACAAGCAACGCAACTAGCAGCTCAACAAGCAGCAGAAGAACAAGAGCAAGCTGCCAAGGATGACATAAAAACCGCAATTGCCCCAGTTCCTTCACCTGTTGAGTCAGCCGGACGTAATGTTGTAGTTGAAACTCCATTATATAAGGCCGTTATTTACAGTAGTGGTGGAACTTTACGTTCATTTGAACTTAAAAAATACCCGTCTGAAAAACAAAGTGAACCTTGGCTTACAATTTTTGGTATTCCCTTTGGTGAAATATATCCTAACGGTGTGCCTAAAGAAGTTGCCCCTGTTAACCTTGTTCACAAAGATACAGCAGCACTTGCTCCACTTGGCATCTTGGTGAATGGCCAACCTTCATGGAGCACTGGCACTTGGTCTTTTGAAGGTAACGACGTTAAGTTAACTGAGGGCAAAACCACCCTTACATTTGCTGGTGAAGTTGACGGCCTTCAAGTGATTCGTGAGCTAACTTTCTATGCTGACACCTATCAAATTTCCGAAAATCTACGCGTTGTTAACCCTAGTGAGCAAGTGCGCACTGCGCGCATTGCATATACAGTTGCTGAAAACAGCGCCAATGCCACAGGTGGTTACTATGACGTTATGCGCATTGGCTGGAGTGAAGAAGGAAACTACACTGAAGAAACAGACATCGAAACTTTAACCACCGTTGGTACTCACGTTCAAGGACCAGTTCTTTGGGGTGCCACCATGAGCACATACTTCATGTCTGCCATTGCCCCTGCTAATACAGCCAATGTAATTCTTGCAGGACAATATCAACAAGGAAACTATCGCTTAATCCTTGGACAAGGCGACATGATTGTTGAGCCAAAGGCTGACTCCATCCAAAATGTTACATATTGGTTTGGACCAAAGCTTAGAAATTTACTTGAAAAAGCTCCCAATGACCTTGTAGGAACTATAGACCTTGGAATGTTTGGTATTGTGGGTAGTCTACTTTTAGCTTGTTTAGAGTTTTTCCAAGGCTATGTTCAAAATTGGGGTATTGCCCTTGTTTTGTTAACCATTGTAATTAAAGCTGTTTTTTGGCCACTTACTGCTAAAACTTATAAAAACATGGCAAAAATGCGTAAGCTACAGCCCATGATGACTGCCATTCGTGAAAAACACGCCGATGACAGCATGACCAGAAATCAAGAAATGATGGCCCTATACAAAACGTATAATGTTAATCCTGCCAGTGGCTGCATACCAATTCTAATTCAATTGCCTGTATTGTTTGGACTTTTGCAGGCAATACCATCTTCTGTTGAGTTGCGTGGCGCAAGTTTTATTACTTACTTCCCATTCACAGATATTATTTGGCTCGCTGACCTATCTGCGCCAGACCCATTATACATTGCACCACTACTTACAGGGCTTACCATGTTTCTTATGCAGAAAATGAGCCCACCCATGGGTGACCCCATTCAGCAAAAGATTATGCTCTACATGCCTCTTATTTTTACAGTATTTTTTTTCAACTTCCCAGCAGGTCTAACCGTGTACTGGACAATTAGTAACATTCTATCCATTGCTCAACAATGGTATTTATTGCGCGTACACAAAGCCACCGCCTAACTTTAATTCACAGGAACAATATATGGAAAACTTCAAAGATTTTACAGGAAAAGACTTAGATGATGCAATTGCTGAGGCATGCTCATATTATAATACTGAACGAGAGCAGTTAGAAGTAGAAATTATACAGGACTCAAAATCTGGAATTTTTGGACTTGTAGGCGCACGCAAAGCAATGATTAAAGCAAGGCGTATGCAATTGCGCATGCCCTTGAATGATATTGTCACAAAAGAAAACGAGCCAAAGGCTGAAAGCAAACCAAAAAAAGAAAAAAGCTCAAAACCTGCTGCTAAACCGACAAAAACTAAGAAAACTGAGCCAAAGCCAAGTGCTGATATTCCACAAAGCACTGAACAAGAAACAAAAATTCAAGCACCTAAATTTGATGCACCAGAAGATGCAGACTTTGATGCACTTGCAGAAAATGAGCTTGAAGACGATACAACTCCGCGCATTACTTTTGACCAATTGGACAAAGACCAATTGAAAGAACTAAGCCAAACGGTTATTGGCAATCTCATCCAGCCAATCGTAGGCATGGTGCCCATTACTGTGGAATTTGATGATTCAAGAGTTTGCATCAGCTTAGATTGTGGTGAAGATTCAGGTTTATTGATAGGACGTGAAGGCCAAACTTTGGCATCATTACAATATATTACCTCACGCATTATTTCTCGCAAAATGCAAGCATCTGTGCGTGTGCAATTAGACGCTGGTGACTACCGCACTCGCCAAGATGACAAGCTACGCGATTTAGTTCTGTTTTTGGCAGACAGAGTGCGCACCACAGGTAAGTCTCACTCCACTCGACCACTTTCATCCTACCATCGTCGCATTGTACATGTGGCCTTGCAGGAAAGCACAGACCTTATAACCCGTAGTTCAGGAGAAGGACCACTCAAACGAGTTGTAATTCAGCGTAAACGAGGACAATAACTGTCCAGCTATGCAAAATCCTGACACCATAGTTGCCATTGCCACCCCAGTAGGTTCAGGGGGTATTGGTATTGTGCGCATTTCTGGTAAAGATGCCAAGCATATCTTGGCAAAGGTTTTTCTTTCAAATTCGCCAAAGTTCACAAATTTTCGTCCATGGACCTTGCATAGAGGGCGATTTATTGATGAATCTGGTCACTTAGTCGATGACGTTCTCGCGGTTTACATGCCTGGACCTAAAAGCTTTACTGGCGAAAATATTGCCGAAATTCATTGTCATGGTGGCAGAGCCATAATGCAATTAGTGCTTCAAACTTTGATTTTTCATGGAGCACGCCTTGCAGAGCATGGTGAATTTTCACGCAGGGCTTTTCTTAATGGCCGCATGGACCTAACCCAAGCCGAAGCTGTAGCAGAGATGATTGCAGCAAACAACTCCACAGCTCTAAGGCTAAGCTCCAATAAATTAGATGGTTTACTCGGAAAACAAATAAATACTCTACGAGCTACTTTGGAAAATCTTCGCCTTTCACTTTGCGTTGCCATTGATTTTCCTGAAGAAGAAGTGGAATGTTTAGACCCTAAAGAGTTTGTTTCCATTATAAATCAAGTACATCAGGCTTTAGAAGCTTTTTTACAAAGCCACGAGCGCCATCGCCACTGGCAAGAAGGTGCAACCGTTGCACTAGCTGGAGCTGTAAATGTTGGCAAGTCTTCCTTGCTTAATGCCTTGGTGGGTTATAATAGGGCTTTGGTCACAGACACTCCAGGTACAACTCGCGATTTTTTAGAAGAATACATAACCATTGATGGACTAAATATTCGCTTAACTGACACTGCTGGACTTAGAAATTCTCAAGATAGCATTGAACAAATGGGTATTGAGCGTGGGCGAGAGCGCATTTTAGCAGCTGATGTTGTGCTCGTGGTTCTTGATGGTAGCAAACTCGATGAGGCTTTTGATACATTGTTATTCAATGATGAATTGCTCAAGCAAAGCCACAAAAACATACTTGTTTGGAATAAATCTGACCTATCTCCCATTGCTAGCCTGCCTAACCACTGGCAAAATTTTGCTAAACAATGTATAGTTGTTTCTGCCAAAGAAGGGGCAGGTTTAGATAAACTTTGCGAAGCTATAAAAAGTATTTTATTGAATGACGATGTTAATGAGCCAAATACCTCAGAACTTGTACCAAATTTGCGTCAAGCTCAAATATTAGAAGATGCCGCTAAAGAACTTGGCATACTAGCTACTGACATTGGCAACAATTTACCTTATGATGTTTGCTCAGTGCGACTAGACAGTGCTGTTTCGTTATTAGGACAAATTACTGGGCTTGATAGTCCAGATGAAGTATTGGATAAAATTTTCTCCACATTTTGTATCGGTAAATAACAAAAAATTATGTCAATTCAAGACTATACTCGTAAACTCACTAAGGATGAAATAAACACCCTTCCCATAGTTCGCTATGAGGGTGAGGTTTGCCTTGTGCGCGACGAAGCTAGCCTACAGAAAATGGTTGAAAAATTAAAACATGAACGCGTGCTTGGTTTTGACACAGAAACAAAACCATCTTTTCGCAAAGGCAAGCTCAATCCACCAGCCTTGATTCAATTGGCATCTGAGGATGCTGTATACCTCATCCAACTTACATGGATACCCCTAAACGCTACACTTGCAAGCTTGCTTACCAATCCTAAGATTTTAAAAGTTGGTGTTAGTATTCATGATGACATGCGTGAGTTACAAAAAGTTTTCCCCTTTGATGCGGCTGGCATTGTTGACCTTGGCCTCATTGCTAAAGAAAACAACTTAGAAACCAAGGGCTTACGCAATCTTGCCGCAAATTTCTTTGAGTATCGCATCACCAAGGGGCCACAATGCTCCAACTGGAATGCCCATGAGCTTTCGCACAGACAAATATCATATGCAGCAACCGATGCTTGGATTGGTCGTAAGGTATTTTTGCGTATGGAAGAATTGGGTATGACCAATGGCAAGTAAAAAATCTTCAAAAAAAATCAGTCCAAAACTTGGCCCAAGCATTGTTTTTTTTACAGGTGGCACTGCCTTAAAAACTCTTAGCCAAGAGCTATGCAAATACACGCATAATGCAGTTCACCTTGTAACTCCCTTCGATTCTGGTGGATCTTCTGCCACTTTGCGTAAAGCCTTTGCCATGCCCGCAGTTGGTGATGCAAGAAATAGACTACTAGCCCTTGCAAACCCCAAATTGGTTCCGCAAAAGCTCATTGACCTTTGTGAATCGCGCTTACAAAACCATGGTTCAAGGGAAAGTCTTTTACAAAATCTTTATGCCTTGGCGTCTGAAAGACATGAAGCATGGGATGGCATACCAAGGCTTTTTGGCGAACCTTTGCGTATATATTTGCGCTATTTTTTAGAAAAAATGCCTGATGATTTTGACCCAAAAAATGCCAGTATTGGTAATTTAATGTTAGCTGGTGGTTATTTGCATAATAATCGACAATGGGGACCAATTTTAGCGCAATTTTCTCGGCTTTTGCAAGTGCGTGGAGTTGTTATGCCCATCACCACGAAAAGCCTTCACCTTGGTGCACAACTATGTGATGGCAATGTAATCATAGGTCAGCATCGCATTACAGGCTATGGCGAACAAGGTCCGCTTGTGCCTGTGCAAAAACTTTTTTTACTACAACACGACAAAAAAACACAAAGTGCTGCAGACAGAGAATGTGAGCCAAACGTACATCTTGCCGCTGCCACCTACATTCGCTCAGCCGACGCCATTTGCTATCCCATGGGTTCATTTTACACAAGTGTACTTGCAAATCTTTTGCCCAAGGGTGTGGGCAAGTCCATCTCACAAGCAAATTGCCCCAAATTTTATATACCCAATGTGGGACATGATGAAGAACAGCGCACCCTTTCTGTGGCTGCCGCCGTGTCCATAATATTAAAAACTTTACGCAACAAGATTGGCGATGTGCCCACAACAAAGCTTTTGCAAAGAGTGCTTGTGGACACAAAAAATGGTTTTTATCCATGTGGGATTGATAAGGAAGGCCTCACAGCTCAAGGTGTGGAAGTATGTGACATGCCGCTTTTATCCAATGCACATATTCATGACGCAAAACTTACGGCCAAGGCGGTCATGGCTCAAATTGTTGTGGATTAAACTATTCTAAAACGGACCTAAGCTTACGGAATAAAACTCGCTTTGAAGTTGTGCTATTTTCCTTGATGGCTTTTTGTACAAGCTCTCGCAACTCGTCCCTTGAGTTTTCTGGAAGTTGCAAAAGTATACTATCTTGCTCCTTATTATCTGCATCAAGCAAAGCTTCTCTTAATTTTTCAGCATGATGAAATTTAGCCGTATCTTCATTATGTCCTTGCTTTAAATTATCCAGTGCAATGCGTAGCTCATCTGCAGAATTTTCACGCATGAGTTTGCCAATATATTGCATTTGCCTACGCCTGCCTTCTCTATCACTTATACGAGCCATAAGTTCCAATGCTTCTTGTAATTCTGGCGTTATGGGCAAGAATTTAACCTTATTTAAAGGCAATTCCACAAGCTCCTCACCAATTTTTTGCAAAGCTGTACTATCTCTTTTTTTTTGTGAGCGACTTGGTCTTTCATATTCCTCAAAATCGTTCTCCATATCCACATATTGATAACGCTTTTTTCTAGCCATAATAAACCCTCAATTTACAAAGCAATTGATTTTAAAAAAATACGCAATTTATATTAATTATATTTACGCGCTGTATTGTCAAAATTAAAAATATAAACCAAGCAATACACCCACAAAAATTCCAACGGAAACAAGGCCATTCATGGTAAAAAATGCCATATTCACCTTGCTTAAGTCGTCTGCTTTAACGCACCTATGTTCTAGAAATAACACAACACTCATGGCAAGCCATATCAAATACCAGCCAACTCCAAGTCCTGCATTTAAGCCTGCCAAAAAAAACAACAATATAGTTACAGCATGGCAAAAAGCTGCAATGGTAAGAGCTCCTTGCAAGCCAAAGCGTACAGGAACTGAATGCAAGCCTTGCCCTTGGTCAAACTCCATATCCATACAAGAATAAAAAATATCAAAGCCTGCCACCCAAAATGTCACTCCACACAAAAACAAAAGTGGTGTCATGTTAAAGCTTGGATCAATGCTTATCCACCCAGCCACAGGTGCTAAACCCAAGGTTAAGCCCAACCAAAAATGACACAACCAAGTAAAACGTTTAGTATAGCTATAACCTGCTGCAAAAACTAATGTGGGTATGGCTAAAATAAGACACAATTTATTAAGTATGGCACAGCTAATTACAAATAAAATTGCCATAAAAGCTGTAAATAATTTGGTTTGCTTAAGGCTAATTTCACCAGTAACTAGTGGTCTGCTTTGGGTTCTTGGATTTTTGCAATCAAGGTGAAAATCCGCCAAACGATTAAAAGCCATGGCAAAGGAGCGCACAGCCACCATGGCAACAGTTAGTATTAATAAATCTATAATGGGCGGAATTCCGCTTGCTGCTAAAAATGCCCCCACATAGGCAAAGGGCAATGCAAAAACAGAATGCTCTATCTTAATCATACGGCAAATCGCCAAGAATTTTGAAAAAATATTAGTCATAATGAACCTTCATTAATTTATTTCAGCACAATCTGTACTATCGCCTTGCAATTTTGCTAAAGCATGCGGTAATGCTTTAAGTAGCACCCCTAAATTTTCCTGAACAGCCTTCTTGCTGCCAGGTAAATTAATGCACAAACACTGACCTATTGTTCCAGCTACAGCTCTTGAAATAATAGCATGATGTGTTTTGCTAAGGCTTGTTTGCATCATTAGTTGCTCAAAGCCATGCAAGCGTTTTTCAAGCACAGCAAGTGTTGCCTCCACTGTCACATCCCTTGGCCCAAGCCCTGTACCACCTGTGGTGCAAATTAGATCATAGCCCTGCCCCACAGCCAATTCTAAAAGCAAGGTTTGTATATCCTTACTTTCATCCAACAACATAAAGCCCTGATCATGGCAAAGTGTCATAATTCCATTTAAAGTTTTGCTAACGCAAGGCCCACTTTCATCTTCTCTTTGACCTATAAATCCCTTATCAGAAAGAGTTATCCAAGCAAGGGCATAACCATGCCTTGATTTATCTAACTCTAGTTTGTTTTTTTTTAGAGGAACATAAGATTTTAACAAAGGACACATTTGAGCATGTGGAGAATTTTTTGATGGCAATAAACTACGTCCAACCACCTTAAAAATTACTTGATTACTAGCCGTAAGCTTCGTACCAACCTTTAAAATAGGCATGGGATTTTCAAATATTATATGGCTTGATATGCCAGCAAGCTCCCCCGTTGACAAAGGAATAATTTCCCCCATCGAACATGGTATAGTTTGAATTTGCATAATTACTCCGTTCGTTGAGCCTACATTATACAAGACAAGCCACTTATGCAAATTCTATCTGTAATTTAAGTTGTAAAACCATTACTCATAAAATTTTATGTCAAAAAAATAACAAGCCACTAGCATATGAAAAAACATCATTATCTATAGATTGTACAAGTTCAGCTACATTTAAAAAATCATCAAAAAAGCATTTGCCAGCAAACACAAATAACATTACACATAGGCATACTATACATAAAGACTGCACAATTCATTGTATGGAGTCTTTTTTGTGACTTTTGTTCTGCACAAGTGCATTTTCAAATAAATGCAAATTTACTGCAAAAGCACAAAAATAGAATTAAAAAATAATTATGCAGAACCCTTACATAAGGAACTATCATGTCATACACAAAAAGCCAAGACAACACCAACCACTTACAAACACTAGGTACAGGCAAAATGCCCACACCCAGTGGTGCACCAGGACTAAATCACCTAGAAGCATTCCCCAATTGTTACCCTGAGCGCAACTATGTGATTAGCATTGCATATCCTGAGTTTACCTCCCTTTGTCCAGTAACAGGCCAACCTGATTTTGGTACAATTGTAATGGAGTATATACCAGATCAACAATGCGTTGAGTCCAAAAGTTTTAAGCTTTATATGTTTGCTTACCGCAACCACCAGTCTTTTATGGAAACCATCACTAACACAGTGCTTGATCACATGTGGGATTTACTTTCACCCCGTTGGTGCTACATTAAGGGCTTATTTGTACCAAGAGGTGGCACACATATTAATGTTTTTGCTGAGCGTTATAAAGACTTGCCAGCAGCTGAGCTTGCAAGCTTGCGCCAAACTGTGCAGGATTGGAAAACAGACATTAGCCGTCAGAAATTTTAGAGGATTTATTATGCCCTATGTTAATATTAAACTACTTGGTGGAAGTGATGCCCCAACACCTAAACAAAAAAATGAGGTTATTAAAGGCATTACGCAAGTTCTTGTAGATGTGCTTGGCAAAAACCCTGACACAACCACTGTGGTAATTGATGAAATTGACCCTGACAATTGGGGTCTTGGTGGTCAAAGCATTTCTGAGCGTTCCAAGAAAAAATAAAAAAAAATTATTTCTTAATCTTTTCTTAATAATTTTTTATTTTACTGCAATCAAGGACGTTGAAAAAAATTGCGTAAGCAAAAAAAAGGAGAACATTATGAATTGGAACTTTAAAAGAATCTTAGCCTTAGTTGTTTTTACATTAATCTTGACTGGTGGTACTGCCCTTATGGCAAACGCATCCAGCGACAAAAAAATGGGTGGTTTTTCTGGCCCCAATGCTGCTGGCGGTGGTTTTTCTGGCCCTGGTCCGCTAGCTATGTCCATTAAAGATGCTGGCAAGCAACCAGATGATGCTTGGGTAACTCTTAGAGGTAACATTGTTCAGCACGAAGGTGATGACAAATACACCTTTAAGGATGCAAGCGGTCAAGGCATAGTGGAAATTGAAAGGAAGGCATGGAACGGCCAGCAAGTTACCCCTTCTGATACCGTTGAGCTTATCACTAAGGTAGACAAAGATTGGGGATCAACTGAGCTTGAAGTTAAGCGAGTACAAAAAGTAAAATAATTAACCAGTCGCTAGCTGTGTGTTTATTTACAATATTATGTTATAATACACACAGCTAGCGATTTTTTCATATGAGAATACTACTTGTAGAAGATGATGCCATTATCGGTGATGGCTTGGTGGCTGGCCTTAGTAAGCAGGGCTTTAACGTCGACTGGTTGCAAGATGGCGAATTGGCACGCAATGCACCGCAAAATGATGTACATGAGCTCATAATTCTTGACTTAACCCTACCTCATGTGGACGGACTTGAGCTTTTGAAGTATTGGCGAAAAAATGGACATCACATGCCCATATTAATTTTGACCGCAAGAAACACCATAGATGAACGCGTTGAAGGTTTGAATTTAGGCGCAGATGACTATTTGCCAAAGCCATTTGCCCTTAGCGAGCTTGTTGCTCGTTTGCGGGCCTTAAAACGCAGAAATGCAGGCCAAAGCACCCCTCTTTTAACCCATCACAATGTAAGCCTTGACCCACAAAACCGTATTGCCTATCTTGACGGCAATGCCCTTGAACTTGCGCCAAAACCTTTAATTTTATTAGAAATTTTTCTTCTACACCCTAAGGCTGTCCTTTCACGGTCTATGCTAGAAGAAAAGCTCTATGGCTGGAATGATGACGTAAACAGCAATACCATTGATGTTCACATACACTATTTACGCTCAAAGCTTGGCACAAAGTTTATAAAAACAATACATGGTATTGGCTATACCTTGGGGAAAGAATAATGAAGTTTAGCATCTCACATATAAAATACTGGAGCCTAACCGCAAGGCTTTTGTTTTTATTTGCTACAATTTCATTAATAGCTTGGCTTGTAGCAACTGCCTTTACCATAAGTACAAGTGCTGGTTATATTAAAACTTTTTTTGATAATCAGCAAATTCTCATGGCCAAAACCCTACTTAACATGGATAGTGTTCCAAATTTTAAGGATCTGCCACCCACTGAAACCTTTATTACCAAACATGGTGAGCTAAAACGTGAAGATGATGAAGTGCTTGGCTTTGCCTTATTTTCTGCCCAAGGTGAAGTTCTATTAACCGATGGTCAAGATGGCAAGGATTTTCCCTTCTTGCCCCATGAGAAAGGCTTTAGCAAGGTAGAAGTGGACGGAGATAAGTGGCGTATATTATGGATGCACTCTGCCGATGGAACACGCATTGCCGCTGTTGGCCAAGAAAAAGAATACCGTGACAATTTAATTTTAGATATTCTTTGGGGGCAGATTAGCCCATGGCTAATAATTTTGCCATGTTTATTATTGGGTTTTGGCTTTGTTTTATTCAAAGAGCTACGGCCTTTACGAAAAATTGCCAAACACTTAAATGCGCGAGAAGCCCACGACACAAGCCCCATACTACATGACAAACTTCCCCCAGAAATTCAACCCTTGGTTACTGCCTTAAACACACTTTTTAAGCGTATAGGTATTTTGCTAGCGCATGAAAGGGCTTTTGTGGCCAATGCTGCACATGAGTTGCGCACTCCTCTTGCTGGATTAAAAATTCAAGCTGAAGTTTTAGCCATGTCCGAAGGAGACACGCAAGGTCAAAAACATGCTTTGGAAAAGATAATGCAAGCAACAAGTAAATGCAGTCATTTAATTGATCAACTGCTTTTATTGTCACAGCTTGAAAATAAATTTAGTTCACAGGCAGGTCAAGTGGAAGGTGAAAGTTCATTTGAAGCCATAAACTTTGAACACATAATAATTGATGTTTGCCAAGATAGCATGGATTTTGCCACTTCAAAAAACATAACACTCAATTATGTTATTCATAGCAATCCAGCATATCAAAAAGGCATTGCTACTCTTTGGGCCATAGCGTTGCGCAACTTGGTTGATAACGCCATACGCCACACTAAGCCTAATAATACAGTGCAGATTTCATTATTTGCCAAAAGTATTTGTGTTGAAAATACTGAAACTTACATTGAAAGTGACGTTTTGCCACAACTTGGCAAACGCTTTTATCGCCCTGCAGGTCAAGATGCCAACGGTTCTGGCCTTGGCCTAGCCATTGTAAGCCATATAGCAGGCTTACATGGGGCCACATTTTCCATTGAAAACAATTCTACAAATAATAGCGTTCTAGCTTGTATTAATCTGAATTGTAATTATTAATTAGCTCTCTTAGTTTATTACTAATACTTTGCAAGTCTGGTTTTGCATATTGAGTATCAGCACCTACTGCTTGGCACTTATTAATGAGGCTTTCATTAATTAATGACGAAAACATAGCCACAGGTATGTTGCGTAAAACAGGATGATTTTTTATTTGTTTGCACAGTGTTAGTCCATCCATAACTGGCATTTCAATATCTGAAATAACACCTCGTACATAGTCTGTAATTGGTTTTCCCTCAGCTTCTGCTGTATCAACATAGCGCACAAGAGTGTTCCAAGCATCTTGCCCGTTAACACACTGAGTTACGTTGAAATAACCTTCATTTTCTAACAAATCAAGCACTAGGCGGCGCACACTTGATGAGTCATCTGCATGAATAATATGATATTTTTCACCAGTGTTTGGTATTTCACTCTTACCCATACGCATGACCATATCTGGGTGCATTTCTGCCACGATGGCTTCAAGGTCAAGCAAAAAGATAACCCTATCCTCCATGCGTACAACTCCAGTTACTGCACTACGACTCATCTTTTGCAATAACTTGCCAGGAGCTTCAACGTCAGACCAACTAAGGCGGTAAATTCTATTTACACCAGACACTTGGAATGCCGTGATTACTGTATTAAATTCCGTAACAATAATTTTGCTTTCCTCTGTGTGTGCTGTGGGGCTATTTAGATATTTTGCAATATCAATGAGCGGAGCAATGCGACCATTACGGTGTGCAAAAGCTCCAAGCACTGCAGGATGGCGCATTTCTGGCATTGTTGTAATTTTTTGAGGTCTTATTATTTCCACAACCTTAGCAACGTTAATACCATAATGTCCTCTATATCCGTCTTCTTCGACGTAAAACTCCATAATTTCTAGTTCATTAGTCCCTGACTCTAGTAGTATTTTAGTTTGCGCCATGTTAAGTCTCCAGTAATTATAATATGAATATCAATAGTTAAACTTACTTAACGGTAAAATAAACTATAACTTTAGAGTTTGTAAACTATTCTGCAAATAATGGGAATTGACGAGCAAATTTATCAACTTCCTTGCTCAAACCTTTCAAATAAGCTTCGTCATCAACTTTGCTAAGCGCTGATACAATCCACTCAGCAACATTTTGCATGTGTTCTTCTTTCATACCACGAGTTGTAAGGGCAGCAGTACCCAAACGCACACCACTTGTCACAAAGGGTGAGCGTGTTTCAAAGGGCACAGTATTTTTATTTACAGTAATGCCTGCAATGTCAAGGGCATGTTCTGCATCCTTGCCTGTTATTTTATTATTTGTTAAATCCATTAACATCAAATGGTTATCTGTGCCGCCTGATACAAGGTCATAACCTGCATCTATTAAGCATTTTGCCAAAACGTGCGCATTTTTTACCACTTGTTCTTGATAAATCTTAAAGGCTGGGCGTAGTGCCTCTCCAAAGGCAACAGCTTTTGCAGCTATAACATGCATAAGTGGCCCACCTTGAATTCCTGGAAATATTTGGCTGTTCAAAGTTTTTTGCATGTCTTCGGTGGATAAAATCATGCCCCCTCGTGGTCCGCGCAAGGTTTTGTGAGTGGTAGTTGTAACCACATGAGCATGGGCCATGGGTGATGGATGCACCCCAGCAGCCACAAGGCCTGCAATGTGTGCCATATCAACAATAAGCTTGGCATCGATTTCATCGGCAATGGCTCTAAATTTTTCAAAATCAATGGTACGAGCATATGCTGAACCGCCAGCCACAATCACTGCTGGTTTATGTTCTTTAGCCTGTTGTTTTAACTGCTCATAATCAATATATCCAGTTTCTCGCACAACACCATAGGACACGATATTAAACAAGCGCCCAGAAAAGTTTACAGAACTACCATGGGTTAAATGTCCACCATGCGATAAATCCATACCCAAGATGGTATCACCAGGTTTGATATAAGCAAGATATGCTGCCATGTTAGCTTGAGATCCAGAATGAGGCTGAACATTGGCATAGTCACAACCAAATACTTTTTTTGCACGCTCAATGGCTAATTCCTCTGCAATATCCACATACTCACAACCACCATAATATCTTTTAGCTGGATAACCTTCAGCATATTTATGTGTAAGTACAGAACCTTGCGCCTCACGCACAGCAGGGGATACAAAGTTTTCAGATGCAATAAGTTCAAGCTTGCTTAATTGACGCTCATGTTCAAGATTAATGGCTTTTGCAACCTCAGGGTCTTGGAGTAATAATTCTTGCATAAATTCTTCCTTTTTTGCTTAGCAAAATTATGCAAAGCTCTTAAATTTAAAAAAGGCATAAGCGCTAACACACTATGCCTTTTTATGAAATATATCAGTGCTAAAGCACTGGTGTTTTAACCTTCCCAGCGTTTAAAAATCAAACTAGCATTGGTTCCACCAAAGCCAAATGAATTGCACATGGCATAATTACATTGAACTTTTTCAGAACCATTGGTCATATAATTTAAATCGCAATCAGGGTCTTCTGTGTCACGGTTAATTGTGCCTGGTATGATACCTTCGTGCAATGCAAGCACAGCAAATACACTTTCAATACCACCAGCAGCACCAAGCAAATGTCCAGTCATGGACTTAGTGGCAGAGATGCGTATATTTTTTGAATGGTCGCCAAAAACTGTTTTAATAGCCTTGGTTTCGCACATATCATTAAGATGTGTAGATGTACCATGTGCATTAATATGGTCAATGTCGCTTGGCTTAATACCAGCATCGTTAATGGCATTTTGCATTGACCTTGCCATACCTTCCCCAGACTCATGCGGTGCTGTCATGTGATAAGCATCGCATGATGTGCCGTAGCCTACAATTTCAGCATAAATTTTTGCTTTGCGAGCAAGAGCATCGTCCAAGGTTTCAAGTAAAAGAAGGCCACTACCTTCACCAATAACAAAGCCATCTCTGTCTTTATCAAAGGGACGAGAAGCCTTAGTTGGGTCGTCATTTTGAGTGGATAAAGCTTTTAAAGCAGTAAATCCAGACACACCAAGTGGTGTGACGGTAGCCTCAACACCACCAGTGATAATGGCATCATTACGTCCAAGTAATATTTCACTCCACGCTGAACCAATGGCATGTAGAGCAGATGCACAAGCGGATGTTGCAGTAAAATTGTTGCCTTTTGCTCCTGTAAAAATGGCAATTTGGCCTGGAGCCATATTGGCAATCAGCATGGGAATCATGAAAGGAGAAATTTTGTTGGGACCAGCTTGCAAAAGTTTTGTGTGGAAAGTTTCAAGAGTTGAAAGACCACCAAGGCCAACACCAAGCACAACACCTGTGCGCTCAGAGTTACTGTCATCAATTACAAAGCTTGAGTCATCTATCAACATCTTAGCACTTGCAACAGCAAATTGGGTAAAGCGGTCCATGCGCTTTGCCTGCTTAAAGGGGATATGCTCTTCAGGAACAAAACCTCGAACTTCCCCCCCAATGCGCGCATCATATTCTGACACATCGAAGCTGGTAATAGGTTCAATGCCTGACTTACCCGCAATGAGGTTATCCCAAGTGTGTTTTAAATCTTCACCAATGGGTGTTATGGCTGCTAGACCTGTTACAACAACACGTTTGCGGCTCATGCCAAATCTCCTTCATCCGAAAACTAATTAAAATATTGAAAAATCCATCTTTTCACAAAAAACTTGTTTAGCCGAAGGTTAAACCTTCGGCTAAACATTAGATTTTACTTTCAATATATTTAACGGCGTCTTGAACCTTGTGTAGGTTTTGAGCGTCGTCATCTGCAATTTCAATGTCAAATTCTTCTTCCATAGCCATGATTAGCTCGGTAAGATCCAAAGAATCTGCACCAAGGTCTTCCACAAAGGATGCACCTAGTTTTACTTCTTCGGCAGAAACGCCAAGCTGTTCCACAATGATGTTAGTAACTTTTTGTGCTACATCAGACATAAAATCCTCCAATGTTCTTTAATATTAACAATACATGCCGCCGTTGACAGCAAGAATTTGCCCTGTAATATAAGCGGCGTTATCCGACGCAAGGAAAACCACCGCATTGGCCACATCTTCCACACTGCCCATGCGCTTTAGAGGAATGACTTCCTCATATGCTTTGCGCACGTCATCTGGTAAGTTTGCGGTCATATCCGTTTCAATAAACCCTGGAGCAACAGTATTAACTGTAATATTGCGCCCAGCAAGCTCTTTAGCAGCAGACATGGTCATACCGTGCAAGCCAGCTTTTGCAGATGCATAATTCACCTGACCAGCATTACCCATTTGACCAACCACCGAAGAAATATTTACAATTCGTCCGTGGCGTTGCTTGCTCATTATTTTGGCAGATTCACGCAAAGTAACAAATGCTCCGCGTAAATTAATACCAATAACGCTGTCAAAATCGTCATCTTTCATGCGAATAAGAAAACCATCGTTGGTAATGCCAGCATTGTTTACAACAACACTAAGATCCACCTTACCTTTGATATTCTCTGCAAAAAATTGAGTTACAGCTTCACTATCACCAACATTTAGGCAAAAAGCTTTGGCCTTTCCACCTGCAACGCAAATATCCTTAGCTACATTTTCTGCCTCATCGGGCTTTGAAACATAGGTTAAAAATACTTGAAAACCTTGCTCACCAAGAGCTTTAGCAATGGCCTTGCCAATGCCGCGTGAGCCGCCAGTTACAAGTGCTGTTCTAACTAAATCTTCCATTCTTTCCTCATTTGACTACACATAAACATCTATCTTAAATCCATGCAAATTTCAATGTAAAAACTACTTAATTTTTAATTTAAGCTACACAAATTCCAAAAGCCCAGCACCCCATGTAAAACCAGCACCTACAGCGCAAACAAGCACAAGGCTACTAGATGTAATAGTGCCATCATTTTTTGCTTCAGCAAGAGCTAGGGGCACAGATGCTGAGGATGTATTGCCATATTTTTGCACATTAGTAAAAACCTTAGTGCCATCTATGGGTAAACGGCTACCAACAGCCTCAATAATGCGTAAATTGGCTTGATGCGGTATAAATACATCAACATCTTCAATACTTCGCCCGCTGTTGGCAAGGACTTCATGGCAAACTGTGGTCATATTGCGTACAGCATGTTTAAATACTTCACGCCCCTGCATCTGCACATAAAATTCTTCAGTTATGGCCTCACCAAGTTCATAGCTTTTACCTGTACCGCCACCAATGGTTATTAGTTCATGCAAACTACCATCACTATGACAGGCAACATTTACAAGGCGAGCAATGGCACCACTATGCTCATTACTAAGCAACATAGCCCCTGCTCCATCGCCAAACAAAACGCATGTGGTTCTATCTTGCCAGTTTAGCCTACGAGTAAGGGCTTCAGAGCAAACTAATAAAACTTTTGCATCAGGATTGCTCATTAACAACCCTTGAGCCAATGAAAGTCCGTAAATAAAACCAGTACAGGCTGCATTAAAATCAAAAGCCATTATTTTACCACAACCAAGCTTATTGGCTATGATAGTTGCAGCTGGAGGGCATAAAAATTCAGGAGTGGTTGTGCCAACAAGCAAATGTGTAACGTCAGAAGCTTCTAAACCAGCATTTTGAAGAGCGTCCTTCGCTGCCATGAAACCAGCGTCTGACACTTGCTCATCATCAGCTAGGATATGGCGATTTTTAATGCCAGTGCGAGTGGTTATCCACTCATCATTGGTATCAACAATTTTGCTTAAATCATTATTACTAACAATACGCGTGGGCACATACATTCCAATGCCATGTATATAGGGATTTTTATTCATACTCATTATTTAAATCTAAAATGCTCGACTAAAGCAAGTTAGTTCTTCGTTGGCTGCAATGCTTTCTGCAAGGCGTTTGTTTGTGCCTTTGCGAACGAATGTTCCACCCATTTTAATGGCATTACAAATTGCTTTTTGATTGGACTTTCCATGGCACACAAGCACTAAGCTTTGCAAGCCAAGCACAGGCGCACCGCCATATTCAGCGTAGTCGATGGTTTCAGCAAATTTTTTAAATGCCCCACGAGCCATCTTTGCGCCAATGGCTGAAAGAACACTTGAGCGTAGTTTACTTTTTAAGATACGCAAAAGCGAATAAGAAAGTCCTTCGCTCATTTTTAAAACCACATTGCCCATAAAACCATCACAAACAACCACATCAACCTCACCAGTAAAAAGGTCACGACCTTCACAATTACCAGTAAAATTAATTTGTTTAGCTAGCTTTAATAGTTCATAGGCTTCTTTTACCTGCACATTGCCTTTGCCTTCTTCTTCGCCAATGCTTAGCAAACTAATGCTAGGCGAGGCATATTCCATAAAATCACGGGCAAAAGCGTCGCCCATAATACCAAATTGGAAAAGATGATAAGGCCTACAATCCACCGTTGCCCCACAATCTAAGAGCACAAGAGGATTTTTTTCAGTAGGCAAAAGCGTCGTTAGCGCCGGACGCTCAACACCAGAGATGCGCCCTAGTATGAACATGCCACAAGCAACCGTTGCACCAGAATGACCTGCGCTTACAACAGCATGAGCTTTACCATCACGCACAAGACGACAAGCCACCTGAATTGATGCATTTTTCTTACGTCTTAAAATATCAGATGGCTTTTCATTCATATGAACCACATCTTCAGCATGGACAATTTCGTATTTTGCACCCTCTAAATTCAACAACTCAAGCTCAACGCTAACACGAGCAGTATCACCGACCAGCAACACGCTAAGGTCGTAGAGTTTTGCTGCCTCTATGGCAGCAGGCACAGCTACAGAAGGACCATAATCGCCCCCCATAACATCCACGGCAATGATGGGGTTTTTTTCCATTAAGCTTGGTCTTGTGCTGTGGAAATAACCTTGCGGCCCTTATAGTTACCGCAGCTTCCGCATACGCTATGCGGGATGGTTGGCTCACCACAAGTGCAATAAATCACTGTTGGCATAGCTACACGGTCATGCGAACGACGCATACCTTTTCTGGAACGGGATTTTTTGTTTTGTTGAACTGCCATTTTTTTCTCCTAATCTATTGTGAACTTTTTATTTTTACCGCACGCAAAACAGCTAAGCGAGCATCACCACTATCTTGCGCACAAAGGCATTTTTCTTCGTTTAAGTTTGTACCACAAAGGGCACACAAGCCCTTACAGTCTGATGAACAAATAGGGCGCAAGGGGAAAGCCAGCATAAACTCTTCCCAACAAAGGGCTGCCACATCAAGCACTGCTATGGCATTTTCAATTTTAATATGGCTTAATACTTCACCTTCTTCATCAAATTCGTCATCTTCATCATCTTCAAAACCAAGGGCCACATCCCCTGAACTTTCAAATCTGTCAATTTGAGCACTGATAATAATGGGCATGGGCTCAACACAACGATTACAAGGCAACTCAACACTTCCGCTAAGCTCACCCCTAATCATTATTCCACCTGGTATTGGCGTCAAATTCAATCGGGCTTTTATGGGCTCAACCACTTGACATTGCATATTAAATTCTTCTAGCGGAGTCAACCAAATGTCTTGATCATCCGCAAGTATATGCCGCCCCTCTGGAGGTATATCATTTAAAGAAATATAATGCTTGCTCATTGTACCCTCGTGAACTGAGCTATTTACATGTGACGACCCTATTATGTCAAGGAATAAGGTTTTGACAAATTATATTTTAAGACTCCTGCACAATCTATTGTGCTGAGTCTTTTGGAGTGTTGACAACAGTCAATGCGACCAAAAATCAAGAATAGGCGGAGCTTTTCTTCGCCGTTAACTGATTGATTTTTGTGTCTTTTGTCCTTCACAGCTAAATTTTCTAGCACATGCAAATTTACTGCAAAAGTACAAAAATAAAGTTGAAAAATAATTGTGCAGCACTCTTATTGTATGAAAATTTTTTCAACCAAAATATCTATAAATAAAATAATTATACCAGCAAAAAATTTTATTTTTCTTCAACATAATTTTGTAGGGTAAAAAATTTTTTTTCCCTTGGCAAAACTCTTACCCTTGCCTCAAGCTTGGAGGCACTTTTTCTATCGGCACAGGTGGCAAAAATACATAGCTCAACTGGCCTCTTAGCTCTAGTATACTTTGCTCCGCCTGGCAACTCTCCATTATGCTCCTTAAACCTGCGCTCAATATCTGTTGTAATACCGCAATAAAGTGATTCATCACTACAACGAGCTAAATATACGTACCAATTTTGCATATAATCCATTTATTATCTAAAAATATCACAATTAAAACTGTCATCGCGTTCAAAACGTA
>CAYJOP010000009.1:27185-46898 GCA_964371835.1 uncultured Desulfovibrionaceae bacterium | reverse complement strand
AATGCCAGAAACAAGCGTATAAAATACAACTTTCTGGCATTTTATGCTGCCAAAAAAGTCGTATTTTACTGCTTTTTTGGCAGCTTTTTAATGACACCATTTGAAACATTCTAACATTTTATATGTTTCGTAAAACTCACCTTGCGCTTTTTGGCATCTAAGTCAGCAAGTTTATTTATTTGCTGTTTCCATATCCAACAAAAACTTTTTCATCTCAAGTCCGCCAGCATAGCCCACAAGCTTACCTGATGAACCTATGACCCTATGACATGGAACAATTACTGTGATGGGATTTTTGTTGTTTGCCATGCCAATGGCCCGGCTAGCTTTTGGATTTCCAACAGCAATGGCTACGTCCTTATATGAACGCACCTCGCCATAGGGAATATCACAAAGAGCTTTCCACACGCTTTTTTGAAACTCTGTGCCTATAAGTTTATATGGTACAGTAAATTTTTTTCTTTTTCCCTCAAAATATTCACATAATTGTTCATGTGCTTCGTTGGTTAGAGCTGTTTTTGTGCCAAAATCATCTATGACTGTAGCATGTATTTTTTTAAAAAATACTATTTCTCCACCTGCAAAGGCAATCTTAAAAAAGCCCATTTGATTTTCATAAATGGCAAATCCTTCCATAATAACCTCTTTAGTTACGTTTTTCATTTCTATAAGCCGCTGGCGAAGTTCCAGTTCTTTGTTTAAAAAATTTATAAAAAGTTGATAAGCTCCCAAACCCTACAGCAAAAGCGATGGTTACTATTTCATCATTACTTTTTTCAAGTAGTTTTTTTGCTTCTGCCAAGCGTAATTCGCTAATATAGCAACTTGGGGTTATGCCGTACTCTTTCTTAAATATTTCAACAATCCTCTTTCGTGATAGACCCATGTTATTCATTTTAACATTTAATCTTATGCTTTCTGCAAAGTCATCATCCATAAAATTTTTTAATTTTTTGGCTATATTCTTCATAGGTTTGTAGTCAGCTAAGTCGCTCTTGCAACGTTTGCAAGCTCTATACCCTGCTTCTTGCGCTTGCTTTGCCGTCTGAAAATACTCTATATTTTCTTTTTTTGGCGTTCTTGATTTGCATGAAGGCCTACAATAAATGCCAGTGGATTTTACTGCATAAAAAAATACTCCATCGTAGCTTTCGTTATTTTCAAGCACAGCTTGGTACATGTCATTTGAGGTCATGTGCATCCTTCATATTTAAGCATTTTATCTTTTTTATACGCTTTATATTGTTTTAATGTTCAAGTCTTCCTAAATTTGCCTTTTTAATTTTTAGCTTTTTCAATTTCAACTATAGGCCAGCCACCAAAAAAAGCCCCCTGTCATTACAACAAGGAGCTTCTATTAATATAAGGGTCCTGCACAATTATTTTTTAGTTCTATTTTTGTACTTTTGCAGTAAATTTGCATTTATTTGAAAATGCACTTGTGCAGAACAAAAAAATAAGTCCTACCAATCATCTCCCACAAGGCCAATTAACATAATAGATACAATTATCCGCTTCACTAGACTAACACTTTTTTATAATTCAATATTTCGGAAACTTAATAATAGTTTAAATTTTTTAAACTTAGCTCAAAGGCCAAGCCCCCCCTCGGGAGACACCATTTTTACAAGTGCATAAGCACGCAGTAAAAATGTGTGTGTTACTTTTTTGGGTAGTTTTGTGTGTATTTTTGATTTTTTTCTCTCGCAAGGAAAAATTAACTTTTGGAAGGCAGAGCGTATATGAATACGTGCGTTCAAAAAGTTAATTTTGACGAAGCGAGAGGGAAAAAGGAAAATACCGCAAAACCGACCCAAAGCAAAACCACCAAAAAAAGCCCCCTGTCATTACAACAAGGAGCTTCTATTAATATAAGGGTCCTGCACAATTATTTTTTAGTTCTATTTTTGTACTTTTGCAGTAAATTTGCATTTATTTGAAAATGCACTTGTGCAGAACAAAAAAATAAGTCCTACCAATCATCTCCCACAAGGCCAATTAAGCGTAAAAGCTGATTGGTGAAACCTGCTTCATTATCATACCAAACGATGGTTTTAATCAAATGCTCCACACTAACCATGGTGCTTAAAGAGTCAACAACTCCACCATATGTGCTACCCTCATAATCCACTGATACTAGCGGCTCAACGCTATACCCAAGCGTGTCTATTAAATAAGTATCACAGGCAGCCTTAAAAGCCGCATTGACAGATTCAACAGTACAGGGTTTATCCACAGCACAGGTAATATCTACCATGGATACGTTGGAGGTTGGCACACGCACAGCCATACCATCTAACTTACCAGTAAGTTCTGGTAAAACTAGTGCCAATGCCTTAGCAGCACCTGTTGTGGTTGGCAACATGGACATGGCAGCGGCACGCCCTCGACGCATGTCTTTATGAGTTCCATCCACAATACGCTGGCTCATGGTGTAGGAGTGAATTGTGTTAATAAGGCCATATTTAATACCAAAGGCTTCATGTAAAACCTTGGTAGCAGGGGCTAGACAGTTGGTTGTACATGAAGCAGCTGATATAACTTCATGCTTTCTTGGGTCGTACATAAATTCATTTACACCAGCAACAATAGTAACGTCTGCTTCCTTGCATGGAGCGCTAATAATAACCTTTCTTGCACCGCATTCTAAATGTTTTGCAAGGTCAGCTCTGGCTTTAAGCGTACCAGTGGACTCAACCACAAGGTCAACACCATACTTTTTCCAGTCCCACTCGCCTGCTCTATATCTAGTGATGGGAATAAGATTTCCATCAATAATTAAACCATCTGAATTATAACTCACAGTACCATTATATTTACCATGAGTAGAGTCATATTTGAATAAGTAAGCTAGGTTACTGTTGTCTGCACGCGCATTAATGGCCCCTATTTTTATTTCTGGATGCTTTGATAAAAGACGTACCAAGTAACGCCCAATCCGCCCAAAACCATTAATGCCTATGGTAAGTGCCATGAATCCTCCCTTAATTAACCATATTATAAATTTATAATTAAAATTATGCCTTGCCTGATGTACCCATCACATTGCGTATTTTGTGGGCTACCATATCCTTAACCGCCACACGAGCTGGGGTTAAATAACCACGCGGATCAAATTGGTCAGGTTGCTCAACCATAAATTTGCGAATGGATGCAGTTAAGGCCAAGCGTATATCAGTATCAACATTTATTTTACACACTGCCATGGCTGCAGCTTTGCGTAGCATGTCTTCAGGCACACCCTTAGCACCACCCACTTGGCCACCATATTTATTACACATATTAACAAACTCTTCAGGAACAGATGATGCTCCATGCAATACTAAAGGCACATTGGGAAGCCCTGCACCTATTTTTTCAAGGCGCTCAAAGTCAAGCTGAGCTTCGCCTTTAAATTTATATGCACCATGGCTTGTGCCAATGGCAATGGCTAAAGAGTCACAGCCTGTACGCTGAACAAATTCAATGGCCTCGTCTGGATCTGTGTATACATGCTCATCTGAAGACACATGCTCCTCAACTCCAGCCAATTTACCAAGCTCTGCCTCAACCCACACGCCTTTGTCATGTGCATACTCTACAACCTGCTTGGTTAAAGCAATGTTTTCCTCAAATGAAAGATGTGAACCATCAATCATTACAGATGTAAAGCCACCATCAATGCAGTCCTTGCACATTTCAAAGCTTGGACCATGGTCTAAGTGTACAACCACTGGCACATCAGCTTCAAGCAGTGCCGCTTCCACTAACTTCATTATGTAAATTTGTCCTGCATATTTGCGTGCACCAGCTGATACTTGTAAAATTACTGGTGAATTTTCTTGCGCTGCGGCTTGCATAATTCCTTGAATTATTTCCATATTATTAACGTTAAAACCACCTATGGCATAACCTTCAGCATAGGCACGTTTAAACATGTCATGTGGTCCAACTAATGGCATAGCAACTCCTTATATAATTATTGCAACATTTACTTTACCAAACAATCCCCTTGACCTTGCTTGAGCTCTTTTGGGGACACAAATACAAGAAGCGGGTTTGGCGTAAAACTGAGAAACATCTAAATTTATGTTTCTGTATTATAAACCCTTTTCTTCCATAAATACTATCAAATCACAAACACGGCATGAATAACCCCATTCATTATCATACCAAGCCACAACCTTGGCAAGAGTGCCGTCTTGCACTGTGCTGTATTCTGCTTCAAGAATGGCTGAATGTGGATTTGACTTAAAGTCCATGGAAACTAGTGGTTTTTCACTATATTCCAAAATATTTTTTAACGGACCATCGGCAGCCTTTTTTAATGCTGCTCGCATGGCTTCAGTATCAGTTGGCTTTTCTAAAACAGCCACAAAGTCAACCACAGACACTGTAGGAGTTGGCACGCGCAATGAATAACCAGTAAATTTACCTTGCAGCGCAGGAATAACTTTAGCGACAGCTTGTGCAGCGCCTGTGGAGGTAGGAATTATGCTACACGCTGCCGCACGAGCACGGCGCAAGTCTTTATGCGCCATATCTAAAATACGCTGGTCATTAGTGTAGGCATGTATAGTTGTCATGGTACCTTGAGAAATACCAAACTCATTTTGTAAAACCAAGGCAACTGGAGCTAAGCAGTTTGTGGTGCATGAGGCATTTGATACAACATGATGAGATTTTGCATCGTATTTATCATGGTTAACACCAAGCACTATGGTTAAATCCTCATCCTTTGCAGGAGCACTGATAATAACTTTTTTTGCGCCATTATCTATATGAACATGCGCTTGTTTAGCTGAGCGGAAAATACCCGTAGACTCAACAACTATGTCCACACCATAATCACCCCACTTCAAATTTGCAGGATCACGCTCTGCAAAGCAATGCACCTTCCAGTCACCCACCTGCACTTCACTACCGTCTACCTTAGCATCCAAATACGCACGCCCATAAACAGAATCGTATTCAAGCAAGTGAAAATTAGATTCAGCGTCATAAAGGTCATTTATTGCAACCACCTCTACTTTATCCTTGTAACTAGCATGCAGAGCTCGGAAAACCTGCCGACCAATGCGACCAAAACCATTAATACCAACTTTAACCTTACTCATAGAAGTCCTCGCAAATTTGGATTTTTTATCTTGCTACATACGTTAATTATGCCTTAAGTTTTGCCACATGACAAGTCTTGCATCATAGCAAAATAGGTGCTAGGCTTAATAATCTTTTTCACCTTGACAATGTCTTGAGAATATATAAGGTTCGGCCAAAACCTTTCAACAATATTTATCCTGTCATATGATGACAATTTAGCATTAGGAATTTTAATGTTTAGTAAGTATGATATAGTTATATTTAGACAAAGTGGTAAAGGTACCAGTCGCAAACTACACTTACGCGCTTGGATTGCTTGGATATTTTTTCTTTTTTTATCAGCTCTTGTTGTATGCAATTTATGGCTCTGGGGTAAATATGTTGAAAATATAAACCTCCACCAAAGACTAGCCAATAATCAAAACGTAATAGAAGATCAAAACCTTCAACTCTTAAGCTTGGTTGATAAAATACGAGCAGTTTCTGAAGATTTAAAGAGAATTGAACGTTTTGACGCAAAGCTACGTCAAATGATGCATGTGGAACAAAGCTTTACAGAAGTTGGGCAAACCTCAACAAGGCGTGAAGATGTCCTCAAGGGTGAGCTACCTTTATATCGCCCAAACCTTGTTGCAAGACGTATGCAAAACTTCCTACAACAACTCTCAGAAGATATCACCCTAGAAGAAGTTAAACAACAAGACCTCATGCGCACTTTACGCACACAAAAGAATTCACTCATGGCAACCCCATCAGTTTGGCCCGTAACAGGCTTCATTTCATCACACTTTGGCATACGCAGATCCCCCTTTGGCGGTGGTCGAGCCTTCCACAAAGGTCTTGATATTAGTGGACGAGTTGGCACAAGAATTATTGCCACCGCTGAAGGCACAGTTAAACAATCTGGCTATGACGGCGCTTACGGTATTAGTGTTGAAATTGACCACGGGCGTGGAATTGTTACAAAATATGCTCACATGCAGCGTAGTAATGTGAAAATTGGACAATGGGTACGCCGTGGCGAAATTATAGGCTTTATCGGCATGACAGGGCGCACCACAGGTCCGCACTTGCACTATGAAGTTCGTATTGGCGGCGTGCCGACCAATCCCATGAAATATATTTTAGAATAGCTTAATCATTTCATTTTTAATAAATCATCATGGCTTACTAAGAGTTATTGTTGTAAGCCATGATGATAATTATTTTTTGCTTTTCTTTGCAAGCATTTGTTATTTTCACACCTTCATCAAACCAAAATTTTTTTCTTAATTTATAAAGTTTTACACTTTTCATCCGATTTAAATTTGACATTATGTAATCTAATAATTTAGTTTATATATAATTAAAGGTTCATTTTTAAAAACTATTTCGCAAGGAGCATCGGACATGAAATTGTTTTATAAACTTATTTTCCCAAGTTTACTCCTACTTTGCATCGGCCTAAGTATTGTTATTTGGCAAAACTATATTTTAAGCAACGAAGCGTTACTATCTTTGAATGAAGATAAAGTAGTTGTATCAAACGCCAACGCCACAGAAAACCTCTCAAAATTATATGAGTTTGATAGGCTAAACGCTATTTCATTTTCACTCTCTACATTTTTCAAACCTTATTTAATTGGAAATGCGCTTGAAAAAGAGGAAAGTGCGCTAGCTTCTAAAAAAAGAGTGGTGGACACTAGAAAAACCTACAGTTATGCAGAGGTAACCTTGGTTAATGCTCAAGGGCAAGCCTTGCTTAGTAGTAATGATGCCATGGAAGGACAATCTGTAGCTGACAGAGATTTTTTCCAAAAAGCCATTAAAGGGCAAATTGCTGTGGGCAATCCTTTTAAATATGGTGACAAGCTAGCTTATGCTGTGGCTGCTCCCATATATGACTATGAAGGTAAAAACGCCATTGGTGTCATTTACATTTTTAACTTCATTGACCAAACCATGGCCTCAAGACTAACTTCTGGTCAATATGGCTCTTTTATGGTGGTTGATACCAACGGAATTGCTTTTTTGCACACTGAGTCCGATAAGGTCTTTAATTATAATATAAATGATACGACCATACTACAAAATCTAACTGAAAATAATGGATTTTTTTCCGGATCTTTTATAGCTGGTGATGGTCGTGAAAAGCTTATATATATGACTGAAATCAGCAATCTAGGTTGGAAAATTATTAATATTTCAGACTTAATTGAGCTTGAACAGTCCAGTATAGATATAAGAAATAAAAGTATTTACTTGGCTTGTGTAATAGCTATTTGTATTTCTTTTGCCATGTTTTTTGTGGTTCAACTAATAACAAAGCAAATTAAGTTAGCATCAAAAGCTGCAAGACAAATTTCGCTTGGCAACTTAGACATAAATCTGAAAACTAGTTCCAAAGATGAAGTGGGCGTGCTTTCACAATCACTTATGCAAATTCCCTTGGTATTAAAAGAAATACTAAAAGACTACCAACATGTTGAAGATTATGTTAGCTCAGGACAAATTTTAGATAGAGTTGATGCCCAAAAATATCAGTACGACTTTTCAACCATTGTAAAGGGTACTAATAGTATTTTGGACAGATTTACAGCGGTTTTAGACTATATGCTCATCCCTGTAGTATTGTTGGATAAAGATTGTATTATTAAATATATGAACAACGTGGCCACCAATGATTTAACTGAAAAGAGCATGGGGCAAGACATACGCGAGTTGCTTAATTTAGAGCAAAAAGATTTGGACATTTTTGCAACTGCTCTTGATACTAAAAAACAAGTGCAGGCAGAGTCAGTAGTCATTGGCCTAAACATTGTATATTCTCTCATTCCAATGCTTAATAAGGAAAATGAGATTGATTGTATTGTCATGCTAGTTAACGATATAACAAAGTTTAAAACTGTGGAAAATACTATTGCTACAGTTGTACAATCTGCCCAGAATATCACACATCAAGTATCTGAATCTATTTCAGAACTTACAACTCAAGTCAATAATTCTGAGGCCAGTGCCACATCTCAAGAAAGTAAGGTTGCCGTTGCCAATGAAACAATGGACCAAGTAAATGTTATTACTGTAGAAATGGCTCAAAAAGCTACTGATGCTTCTGAAATTTCAAAACAAACTAAGGATGAAGCAACTAACGGTAGCTTGGTAGTGCAAAAAGCTATAGATAGCATAAATCTCGTTCAGCAACAGTCCAATGACGTAAAAAATGGAATGGCACAGCTAAGTGCAGACACCAATGCCATTAATAATGTAATCACTACAATTTCTGATATTGCTGACCAAACAAACTTGCTAGCTCTTAATGCTGCCATTGAGGCTGCTCGTGCTGGTGAGTCAGGGCGTGGCTTTGCTGTTGTTGCTGATGAGGTACGCAAGCTGGCTGAAAAAACAATGGAATCAACTGAAGAAGTTAAGAAAGCCATTGTTGCCATTCAAACTAGCGTTTCAGAAAATGTTAACCTTGTTGACGCATCAGCCAGTGCCATTGACACTGCCAGTAGCCTTGTGAATGACACTGGACTTGTTTTCACAAACATTGTTGAGCTTGTGGAGCAAACAGCTGAGAGCTCTTCTAGCATTGCCTCTGCAAGTAATGAACAGGTAAATAGCAACCAAAAGGTTAAAGAACTACTCTTGGATGTAAATGACTTGGCACATCAAACTGCTGAAGACATGAAACAATCATCACACTTTGTGTCTGAACTTTCAAGACAAGGCAAAAATCTTGCTAACCTCATGAAAGATTTATCCAAGGTACTAGAAAAATAATTGAACAGGTTGTTAAATTATACTCAAACTGCCCTTCACTATTTTTTATAGTGAAGGGCAGTTCTGCTACAAACCCCCTTTCGGCGTTTGTACCGCCTTAGGCAGACAAGCTGCCTTGGCAGTAAGATGCGAAAATCATTCACTTAGCTGAAAAGATAAGCTCGCCCTATTCTTGACTTTCGACTCGTGTTGACTTGGTCAACACTCTAAAAAAATCCCACTACTTGCGTAGTGGGATTTTTTCTGATGACAAACCCCCCTTATGGGCGTTTGTGCCGCCAACGCAAGCAAAGCTTGCGGGCAGTAAGGCACGAAAATCAATCGTTTAACGGTGCAAGTGAATTGCACCTACTCTTGATTTATCGGTCGTGCTGACTTTGTCAGCACTCTCAAAAAATCCCACTACTTGCGTAGTGGGATTTTTTTCAATCAATTATTAGCTTAAAAAGCTAGTCTTTTAGCTTGCTATCATCAAACACACCTTCAAGGCGAGATACAGTTAATGCTGCAAGCGAGTCGCCAAGTACATTCATGGGTGTGCGAGCCATATCAAGAATACGGTCAACACCAGCAATTAGGGCAACACCTTCTAAAGGAATGCCCACTTGTACGAAAATAATACTCATCATAATAAGACCAGCACCAGGAACACCCATGGTACCAACAGCAGCAATAATTGCCATAAGCACGATGGTTAATTGGTCTACAAATGTTAGCGGAATATTATAAACTTGAGCCACGAAAATGGCACAAATCCCCATGTAAAGAGATGTTCCGTCCATATTAATAGTATTACCAAGTGGCATACTAAAGCTACTTACTGTTCTTGAAGCACCTAGCTTTTCAGTGGAAGCCATGTTTGTGGGCAGCGCTGCAGCACTTGAGCAGGTGGTAAAGGCCACAAGAAGCGGCTCTGCCATGCCTTTCAAAAAACGCCCAATAGGCATACGCACAATCAACTTTAAGATAGGTGTGTAAACAACAACAAAGAGGATTACACAACCAAGGTACATAATGCCTATAACTTTCAGTAGTGGCAATAACACCTCTAAACCATGTCTGGTTACTGTGAATGCTATTAGACCAAATACACCGATAGGAGCATATAGCATAACATAACCAGTAACTTTAACCATGGCTTCGCCACAAATTTCAAAGAAACGTTGCACAGGCTTGCCTGCTTCACCAAGAGCACTTAAAGCAAATCCAAAAACCACCGCAAATACGATTAATTGCAGCATATTACCCTTGCTCATAGCTTCCATTGGGTTAAGCGGAATTAAGTTAATTAAAGTGGCGGTTAATGATGGTGGGGTAACTTCCTTAGCTTTTAAGCCCTCTAAGGCAAGGTTTAGCCCAATGCCCGGATCCATTAAGTTAGCTAAGCCAAGGCCAATCATAACTGCAGCAGCAGTGGTAAACAGATAAAATAACAATGTTTTTGTGGCTAAGCGGCCAAGCTTTGCCGTATCGCTAATACCAGCAGCACCTGCCACCAAGGTTGCAAACACAAGAGGCACAACAACCATACGGATAAGGCGAATAAAAATATCCCCTAAAGGCTTAAATACTGTTTCTCCAAGTGCTGTGTCTTGTGCAAGAACACCAGCGATTACACCTGCTATAAGTCCAATACCCATTTGCAATGGCAAGCCCATTTTGACTTTTGACATTTATTCCTCCTAAGGTTGCTAAATAAAAACTCAATACTAAAAACCTACACCTCTTGTAACAATACACATAATATGAAAAACAATTGTAAATGGCAAGCTTTTAACTAATACTTATAAAGAGTCTTAAGCAATTTATTTTCACCGTTAAGCCCTTGATTTTCTATCATAAAATAAAAAACCCGCAGAAAGCGGGTTTTTTTATCAATTTAACTTATATGCTCTATAGGTAGAACATAAAGGTAAGCACAGCAAATAACGGCACAAGAATACCGAATGACCATGCCATATAGCCGAAGAATGAAGGCATTTTTACGCCCATATCTTCTGCAATTGAGCGCACCATAAAGTTAGGTGCATTACCAATGTAACTGTTAGCGCCCATGAACACAGCACCAGCAGAAATTGCGGTTAGGGTCATGGCTAAGTCACCCATTAGTTGTGTTGCATCACCGCCAGCAGTGTTAAAGAACACAAGGTAGGTGGGTGCATTGTCAAGGAAGCTTGAAAGCATACCTGTTAACCAGAAGTACATGTAGTTAACTGGTTGACCGTTATCAGATACCATTTGGATAAGCGGAGCCAGAGCACCAGTGGTACCAGCTTGCAAAATCTTAATGGCAGGAATCATACTAATGAAGATACCTAGAAAAAGTTTTGCAACTTCTTCAATGGGGGCCCAGTTAAAGCCGTTCAAGTCGCGGCATTCCTTAGTTGTAAGTTTCCAAGATATAGCTGCTAATACTAATAGTAGGAAGTCACGAAGAAGATTTTGACCTTCTAGTGGTACACCGTAAATGTTTACAGCTTCGCCAAGCTTTACTAAGCCAGACATAAGCACTGCACCAATAACACCAACTAGCAAGATGAAGTTTACCTTGCCGTCAAATCCAAGTTTTTCACCAGTTTGCATGCTTGCTGGTGGTTGTGGGCTACCTTCTTTTTTGTAAAGAAGAGTATCAACAACAAAGTAGATGGCAAGCAAGGCAATGCTTAGCACTAACATTTGCATAAATAGTGCAGATGTTGTCCAGAAGAAGCTAACACCCTTCAAGAAACCTAGAAATAGTGGTGGGTCACCAAGCGGAGTTAGTGAGCCACCGATGTTGGCAACCAAGAAGATGAAAAATACTACTGTATGTACTTTGCTTTGACGGTGTGCATTAGCACGAATTAGCGGGCGGATTAAAAGCATGGCGGCACCAGTTGTACCCATCCAGCTCGCTAGAATTGTACCCACAGCCAAAATACCTGTGTTTACAAGTGGTGTGCCCACCAATGAGCCCTTTAAGCGGATACCGCCAGCAACGGTAAATAGTGAGAATAATAAAATTAAGAATGACACATATTCAAGTAATATGGTGTGTAAAAATTCATATAATGTAATGGAAAATCCGTAGAAAATGGCGCAAGGCACTAAAAATGCCAAGCCCCAAAAAACAGAGATTTTACCAAAGTTGTGATGCCAAAAATGCGGCATTGCCAAAGGCATAATCGCAATAGACAGTAGCATACAAGCAAATGGGATTACCCATACTGCTGAAAGCTCAGCACCTGGTAATACGGGATGCCCCGCACCTGCTGCAAGCGCCATAGATGGCACTAGTACAGCCATAAACATTAATAATGATGAAATAATTCTTGGCATAAACTTCCTCCTAAAAAATAAATCTAACCCTCAATACATCCTTTGTACTAAGGCTAGAAAATAACTCCGACAAACTAACTTTCAACGCCTTTATTTGCAAGTTTATTCAGGTTATTTTTTACATTATTTTACATGTTTTTTTATTCACAACTTTAAATCTCTGAAATGTTAAATAAAACATTTATCTTGCACATATACTTTTTTTTTGCCACAAAAGCCATATAAGGAGCAAAACATGCCTAAAAATCCAACTCCAGCAAGAAGAGCTCGCATAGAAAGTGTGCTTAAACAGCGCCAGCCAAGCTTAACCTTGGTGCTTGCGAATATACATGATCCGCATAATGTGTCTGCCATTTATCGTTCATGTGATGCTTTTGGCGTGGCTGAGGTTCATCTATATTATACTGATACTGCTTTTCCTGTGCTTGGACGCAGAACTTCGGCTTCTGCTCGCAAGTGGGTTGATACTGTGCGCCACAATAGCAAGGAGGAGCTTTTTTCAACACTTAAGACCAAGGGTATGCAAATTCTTGCCACATCTTGCACCCCCAAGGCAAGGCCATTGCGTGATTGGGATTTAGCAATACCCACAGCCATTATTATGGGTAATGAACATAGCGGCGTAGCCCAAGAATTGGTGGATGATATTGATGGCGAAATTTACATTCCCATGCGAGGCATGATTCAAAGCTTTAATGTGTCCGTTGCTGCGGCAGTGCTCTTGGCTGAAGCCTCAAGACAAAGAGATCTTGTGGGAATGTATGATGATAAGCGCTATACCGATGAAGAATATGCCAAAAGACTTGAATTATGGCTTGAAAAGTAGAAATTTTTACATATAACCCACCCTGCTTCTTAAGAAACAAGGTGGGTTTTCATTTTAATTACAAACCCTTTGAACTGGGTTTAATATGTTTTTAGAAAATTACTGGCCAAATAAGCCCATATCTTCTTTTAAGATGCCCTCGGCTACCTTTTTGCTATCCACCTGATAGGTTCCATTTTGTACCTGCTCACGCAGAGCAGCCACTTTATCAGCGCGCACTTCTGGAGCCTCTGTGGCAGCACCATGCGCTTGCGCCATCATTTTAGCACTGTCAGAAAGTTGAACTTGGTCGCCTTTAGGCGCTTCAGCTTGGGCAGGCCTTGGTCCGCCTTGTTCACCAGTTGGCGCAACCTGCTCACTTTGTTGACGATAAATATTTAGAAGTGACTGGGTGCCTTCATTACCAATTTTCATAAAAAACTCCATCAATTAAAATTAACATAAAAAATAGTAAGCACTATTTTTTATGCAATTGTTATACCATGCTTTTATCAACAATTTTTAATGTTATTTCCCACAGCAAATGCAAGGCTTTTGTTTGTTCATCTTCGCTAAGCATAGTGGGTGAACCTTGTTTATTATCCGGCATGCGCAATAGCTTTAAGTGCTCATCACGCAAAGGAGCCGGTGCTGGATATGTTAATAAAACCTCACTGCCAAGCGCTGTGCCTAGCTGCTCAGTAATATCGTCAACCATTGGGTTATCCGTTCCAGTGAAAACTAATCTCTCGTAAAGCTCCTTGGCCACTTTTAGCACAGCAGCTTTACGCTGTTCTTCTGGATCTGGACTCTCCTCCCCAGTTTCTAGCAATTTATTGCGCCTATAGCGCGCTAATCGCCGTGCATTGAGCAACTGCAATTCATATTGCTTTTGCATCATGCGATGTCGTACACTGTTATTTCCCATTTCCATCCCCTCAATCTTCCAATCGGATATGGCAAGGAATACTTTATAAAAAAAATCTGCTTTTTTTACTTTTTTATAATTTGAGCACTGGCCACAATTATTTTTAATATGAAACATGAAATAAAAACAGAAAATTAGAAATTTGCAAAAATTTTTTGTGCTTTATTATTCTAACTAGCGACGCTATACCCACTGCCACGCATAATACCGCTCTAATAGCTTAGCAGGTATTGTCACAAATAGGGTTAAAATTACATAAATAGCCGCAACCATGACCCATAATTCCAATGACAAAAATGTCTCTGCTATGACAATCTGGGCCTGCATTGTTAAATCTGGTAACGCAATGGCACTCACCAATGCAGAATCTTTAATTAATGAGATTGTTTGATTGGTAAGCGGTGGAAGCACACGCCGCAACCCTTGCGGCAAAATAACATATATAAAAATTTTTATACGCGGAAAACCCAAACTGTACGCAGCGTCCCATTGGCTCTGCGGAATAAAGCCTATGCCTGCTCTGAAAACTTCTGCCATGTAAGCCCCTTCAAACAGTGCCAAAGCCAAAACCGCTGCCCAAAATGGAGATAAATTTAAAACTGGGGCTATTACAAAATACATTATGAAAAGTTGTATTAAAAGAGGTGTATTGCGCACTAATCCCACATAAGCCATGGCGAGATTTCGCCCTAGCACCAGGGGCGTATAGCGTAACAATGCCGTGACTAAACCAAAACCTATAGCCAACACAAAACTCACGCATACAATTTGAACTGTAAGCCAAAGCCCATATAAAAGCGGACCCCAAACAACTTCACTATCACGAAAACGTACAATATAGCGAAAAGCCCTTTGCCATTGCCAATCATATACATTACTATCTATGTCAAAGCCCCACCAAGTCACTATAAGTACAATAATCAAGACAGGCCAATAAGATAAAATTTTACTTTTCAACTATTTATCGCTTTTTAGAGATTTAAGACACCACAATGTACAGGCAAATAAAGAATTTTCCGCTCAAAAAAATGTATCATGCTGGTTTTTGCTGTCAAGCTAAACGAAGAAACCCCCCAACCATTATGTCTTGTCCATTAACATCACGGTGGGGAGGCTTCAAGCAAAAGGAAGGAAGCTATGCACTATTTATGTAGCAATATGCATGCCAACAACGCACATCCCCCCTGCTTACTTAAACACTTAAAATATAATTGATTTTTATTATTTTTCTTGAGTGCCTTTATTTTTGTCAGTAAAAATATTTGTACTTTTTTTATGTTAAACCAATAATATTGTCATTTGTTGCTCAAAAAGCTGTACCAAACTCCATCATATAATATTATTTTTTATCATACATTAAGCCTTCACAATTCTTACATTTTGCTGTATATTTAATCGTATAAAGTACAATAAAATATATCAAATAAAACAAACCACAGAGGCAATACATGTCCCAGCACCATAATATTGAATGGTCACAAGCATTTATTGGACGAATGAGCCAAGCAATTATAAAAGAGCCACAAACTTCTACTCCTCCGCTTGCTGCACGCCTTAAAAAAGAGCTTAGTTTAGGCCAGTTGCCATTTTTGTCAATGCCCTACAGAGACCAGCTAGAGTTAGATATTCAGCAAATTATCCCCAAACTTAAAAATTTTGAACACATGCTAGTGCTTGGCATTGGCGGTTCTGCACTTGGCGCAAGGGCAATACAAAAAGCCTTTGCCGCAGAGCAA
This sequence comes from uncultured Desulfovibrionaceae bacterium, assembly GCA_964371835.1. Taxonomy (GTDB): domain Bacteria; phylum Desulfobacterota; class Desulfovibrionia; order Desulfovibrionales; family Desulfovibrionaceae; genus CAYJAD01. The sequence goes on along the minus strand of CAYJOP010000009.1, from coordinate 31,270 downwards.
GATGGCCCTTCACATCAAGGCCCTTGGCTTTGGATTGCAGATAATGTTTGCGCGCAAACTTTCCAATCTTGGCTTACAAAATTACCAGTTGAAAAAACTGTAGTTGTTTGCATTAGTAAATCTGGTGGCACCATTGAAACTCTAGCTCAGTATTTTCTTGTTCGTGATTGGTTACAAAAAGGCCGTGCTCACCAATGGACTGAGCACATGGTCTTAGTTACAGATAAAAACAAAGGCTTTTTACGCGAAGAAGTGCATAAATTTAACTTACAATCACTAGAAGTGCCTGACTTTTTAGGAGGCAGATACTCGGTGTTATCCGCTGTTGGCATGTTGCCAGCGGCTTTTTTAGGCATTGACTGGAAGGCCCTGCTAAACGGCGCTCAACAAGTGGCAAAGCCACTCTTAGATAGTAGCGAAAATCTTTGTACTCACCCAAGCTACAGCCTTGCTAAGTGGTGTTATGCGCTGGAAAACTACAATTACAATCAACTAATTTTCTTTTCATACATACCCAAGTGGGCAACATTTGGTCCATGGTTTGTACAGCTTTGGGGCGAAAGCCTCGGAAAAAACGGCAAAGGAACCATGCCCATTGCTGCAACAGGCGTTACCGACCAGCACTCTATTCAACAAATGTTTTTAGATGGACCACGCGACAAGGGATGTATTTTTTTATCTGCCAATGGCCTAGCCATGGAGCCTACATTTCCACAAGAATTACCCCAATCATGGCAATGGCTTTCTAGTAAACCTTTTGGTTCATTACTTTATGCAGAAAGCCTTGGAACTCGAATGGCTTTGTCAACTAGCCAAACTCCGTTGGTACATTTTAATATGGCAAGTAGCGACGAGCATGCTGCTGGAGCTTTAATTTTGCTTTTAGAAGCTGCCACAATTTTCACAGGTTGGTTAATGGATATTAACCCTGTGGATCAGCCTGCCGTTGAACATGGAAAACGCCTTGCCAATGCACGCCTTGGTGCTCCAGGATATGAAAAAGAACAGGCTGAGCTTGAGCAGTTTTTAGCTATACCCTCAAACATACAACAATTTTAAATAGGTATTAAATGTCTAGTGTAACAGAAAACAACACACAGCAGCATAGTAATTATATAAGAGATATACCCCTTAGCTATGCTAGGACATTATCTTGGTTGTCACTTTTACTTATTTTAACTATTAGCTTAGTGCTTTCTGCTTTTATTTCTAACAGTGCGCGTAAAAACTTGTTAACCAAACAAGAAGAATTTGCAAACCTTGTGGCAAGCAATTTAAATCACCAAATTTACAGACGATTCATGCTTCCAACCGTGCTTGCATATGGGCGTGTAACATTGCGTAATTCAGCTCAATATGAACGCTTAGATGAAGTTGTTCGCTCTGTTACACATGGTTTAGAGCTACAACGACTCAGACTTTATGATTTTTCACGCATTGTATCTTATTCTACTGATAATGAAGACCTCGGTCGTCATGGCCTTGCACCACTGTCCGTTGGTGCTGCTTTACAGGGTAATAAACCAAAGCCTGAAATTGTTTCCACTTTTCCCATGTGGCAAGCACCATTTCGTTTACCACTGGAACCTGGCACCTTTGTATTACGAACTGTTTATCCACTTACTGGCGAGGTTCGCAATAATCAAGGTGAAGTGCATACTCCAGTCATGGGAGCCTTAGAGGTTGTTCAAGATATTACAGAAGATTATGAATCTGTTTTAGCGTTCCAAGGTTTAATTGTTGGTGTTTCATTATTATCTTCCATGGTTCTATTTTCTTTACTCTTAGTGCTTATTCGAAGGTCTGAGCGTGTTCTTGCTGAGCGTATGGCAAAAAATAAAGCTTTGGAGGATGAACTTCATAGCACTGAAAAGCTTGTAAGTATGGGGCGTGTTATTTCAAGTATTGCACACGAAATTCGTAATCCTTTGGGCATTATTCGCTCAAGTTCAGAATATTTGCAAAAACGCACTGATAAAACAGACCAATCTACAAGGCGCATACTTGAGGCCATATACGATGAGTCATGTCGCCTTAGCCAAACCGTTAATGACTTTCTTGACTATGCAAGGCCAAGGCAAATATCAAGTGATCATGTAGATGTTAATTTAATATTAAATCAAGCGCTTGTGTTTTTAGAGGGAGAGCTTAAGCGTGTTCAAATTTCTGTTAAGTTAGAGCTTGAACCTAATCTTTTCACCATTGGTGATAAGGATTTACTATATAGGGCTTTTTACAATATATTAGTCAATGCTCAACAAGCCATTGACGGACCTGGCATTATAACTATTAATGGTAATCGTGACAATGAATCTATTATTTTAAAATTTAACGATACAGGCCTTGGTTTTAATTTAGATTTCATGGATAATATTTTTGATCCCTTTTTTACCACCAAGGAAAACGGAACAGGGCTTGGTCTAGCCATTGTTAAAACTATTATAAATAGTCATAATGGACATGTTTTTTTAGAAAATTCTCCCGATAGTGGAGCAACTGTTACAGTTCAGCTTGTTGCCACCAATATTCCTAGCATTTAAAGGAAAACACAATGAATGAAAAAGCACACTTGCTTATTATTGACGATGAAAAAAACTATTTATTGGTTTTACAGACCATGCTTGAAGACGAAGGTTACATGGTCACAACCTTAAATGACCCACAATCCGCCATTGCTTTTCTTGAAGAATCTGAAGTTGATGTCGTGGTTACAGACATGAAAATGCCACACATGTCAGGTCAAGAGGTGCTTGAAAAAGTTAAAAAAGGCTGGCCCAATGTTCCTGTTCTAATAATGACTGCTTTTGGTAGCATCGAAAGTGCTGTTGAAGTCATGAAATATGGTGCTTTTGACTACATTACTAAACCATTTGCCAACGATGAACTTTTGCTCTCTTTACATAATGCAGTTGAACTTTCGCGAGCACACAGACAATATCGCTTGCTACAAGAAGCCATGAACATGCGCTATGGAACTCATCAAATTATTGGTCGTAGTCGCGGTATTCATGACATGCTAACAATGGTTGAACGTGCAGCTCCAAGTCGCTCTACTGTTTTAATTACTGGTGAATCTGGCACAGGAAAAGAGCTTGTGGCTCGCGCTGTGCATGTTTCTTCACCACGAAAAGATTCGCCTTTTGTTTCTGTAAACTGCATGGCCTTAAACCCTGGTGTGCTTGAAAGTGAACTTTTTGGACATGAAAAGGGCTCCTTTACTGGAGCTGTTGCCATGCGACGTGGACGCTTTGAACAAGCCCACACCGGAACACTTTTTTTAGATGAAATTGCAGAGCTAACTCCAGACTTACAAGTCAAACTCTTACGCGTTTTACAAGAAAAACGCTTTGAAAGAGTCGGAGGAGATAACGAAATTGAGGTAGATATTAGAGTTGTTGCTGCAACAAATAAAAATTTGCAAGACCTTGTCGAAGCAGGATCTTTTAGAGATGACCTGTACTACAGGCTAAATGTCGTAGAAATTCATCTCCCACCCCTACGCGAAAGACGTGAAGATATACCATTGCTTGTTGCCCATTTTGCCGAAAGCTTTGCTAAAGAAAATTCCATGACAATCAAAACTTTTAGCTCTGAAGCACTTAACTATCTTACTGGCTATGAATGGCCAGGTAATATACGACAATTACAAAATGTAGTTGAACGTTGCACTGTACTTGTTCAATCTGAAACCATAAATGTTGATAATCTTCCACCAGAAATTCGGGATGAAGAAGCTCAATTTAAAAGCGCAGTTGATTTATTACCAGTTGAACTTGACCTTGCTAACACTTTGGAAAAAATCGAAGCAGCCTTGATTAGGAGGGCTCTTGCTAGAGCTGGATTTGTTCAGGTCAAAGCATCAGAATATTTAGGTATTTCAAAAAGTTTATTGCAATATAAACTTAAAAAGTATTCCATAACTGGACATTAATACGTTTTCTCGGCAGATTTTATGCAAACGCAAGTGAATTGCGCTTGCCTGCCTCGCTCACTCTACGGCGGACTAACGTCCGCGACTACGTCATTTATTCGTTTTCTCGGCAGATTTTATGCAAACGCAAGTGAATTGCGCTTGCCTGCCTCGC
>CAYJOP010000009.1:0-27085 GCA_964371835.1 uncultured Desulfovibrionaceae bacterium | reverse complement strand
CGTTTTCTCGGCAGATTTTATGCAAACGCAAGTGAATTGCGCTTGCCTGCCTCGCTCACTCTACGGCGGACTAACGTCCGCGACTACGTCGGTTTAAGGTATCATTAAAAAAGGGTTGAAAAATATCATTTCAACCCACAGAGTGCTGACTTTGATTTAAAAACCTCAAAATATATTATAAATTTGGTTTAAGCATTTCTGTTGAATATGATTCCATTGGTCTTGTACCATTCATAAATTCGTATACAGTATTAACCCAATTATCAAATGCTTCTTTATCCTTTTTAGAAACTGGTTCTGCTCGTGGACTAACAGCAGAAGCAGGGTTAATATATTTACCATAACGTTTTAAGCGAAAATCAAGATGTGGTCCAGTTGAATAGCCAGTACTACCAACATAACCTATGGTTTGACCTTGGCGTACTTTGCTACCTTTTTTCAAATTGCGCGCAAAACCCGACATGTGTGAATACATAGATTCAAATCCAGCTGGATGAACAATAACTACTTGATAACCATAGCCACCAACCCAGCCTCTTAATTTTACCGTTCCATTACCAACTGCCATAATTGGTGTACCCTTTGGCGCACCATAATCAATACCATAATGTGGTCTATAATCACCAAAAATTGGGTGTTTCCTACTTCTTGTATAACCAGATGTAACACGAGAAAACGAAAGTGGTGATTGAAGTAAAACTTTTTTAAGATTTTTACCTTCTGCTGAATAATAATTTTCTATTTTTCTATCATCATAAAATAAAAATGCTGTATATTCTTCACCAGCATTTTTAAAAATTGCACCTATGGCTCGACCATAGCCCTTAAACTCGTCATTTCTGTATAATTTTTCAACAACTATAGAAAATGAATCATTTTCTCTTATATCTTTTATAAAATTAATTTCCCATGCAAATATTTCAGCTATGAGTAAGGCAAGTTGCGGTGTTTCACCTGCCATATCGACTGCTTCAAAAAGGTTATTTTTTATAACATTTTTAACAAAAGCTAATTTTTTATCATAAACTATTTTTTCTATGCGAGCTTCTGGTTTTTCGCCTTCAATAACAAGTTTTTCAAATTTATTTATTTCATATTCAAATTTTTTAATCGAATTTTTTTCCACATTCTGTGTTATTGTATAAGACTGGCCTATGCGAAATTTTTTTGGGGAGAATACTTTTTCAGCACTGTTAATTATAGCATGTACACGATTATTGTTATCATAATTATTTAATAATTCTATAACTGTATCACCTTTATGAACTACACCAGTAATTATTATTTCCTTTTGCACATCCTCATTTGGTATAACTTCTTCAGGAATTTCTTCTAATAAATTTTTTGAAGACATTGCTTTTTCAAACTCAATATCCTTAGACAATATATCTAAATCATCTGTTTTAGCTTTATCTTTATCGGTAGTAATATCATTTGTTTTTTCAAGATAGCTTTCATTTTCACCTTGGATATTTTCAATATTTTCAGATGCTGAAAATAAATCTTTACCCCATTTTATGATGTTACTGCCACTGCTAGAAATAATAATTATCAAGCCAACAATTATTATTACATTTATAAAATTTCTTATCATTTTAAACCTTTATTTGTTATTTCTTATTTATTTTTTGTCACAAAGAGAGTATAATCAAATATATTTTTTGTCTACTTTTTATTATTATTTTCATTATTTTATGTGTTTATGTTTTTTTCATTTAAGCTATTATTTTTATGTAATATTTAAAATAATTATAAATTGCGATTTGTTAAAATAATTTTTTATCTTTTTTCCTTTTTTTTTGTTTTTTATATAATATTATTAACAACATATATATTTATAATCTTAGCTTGTTTCCTTGCTTTCTTTCTGCTACAATTTTTCATTGTGATATAGGTTTGATTTTAAATTTTTTTATTGTTTTTTTTATAAAAAGTTTTTATTTTGAAGTATTTATTACTAGAAAATTTACTAAATCATTTCTCTGAGCATGATTTAAATCAATGGTTTATGCCACTTGAAATGCAGTATGATGAAAAAACTTCCAAATTTTTGGTTTTTTTTCCTCATGCTTTTTTTGAATCTTGGTTTAAAACTCAAGGTAAAGAGATTTTTGAGCGAGAAATTAATAATATTTTCCTTGAAAAGTTTGGATTGCAGCCAATTATTGAATATTCTGTCTCCACTATAGCTCAAAAAAAGCATCAAAATTTATATGCTTCTTTTTTAAATAAAAACAAAAAAGTTGAAATAAACAACTCTTTTGAAAATTTTTACTATAATAAAAAGAACGAATTTGTTTTAGCTGCATCTTACCAAGTTGCTAGTAACAATTCTTTGCCCAAGTACAACCCTTTTTTTATTTATGGAAAAAGTAGCACAGGCAAAACTCATATTTTAAACGCTATCTACTCCAAGCTTTTATTTTTAAATAAGAATATTTTTATGAGTAGTGGCAAAGACTTTTGCAAAAACCTCACTTTTTTTGGTGTGCATAATTTTGCAAATAAATTTTCAATTTTTATCATTGATGACCTTCAATTTATTGATAAAGATTTGGATATTCAACATAAATTTGAGGAATTTATTGAATTTTGTATAGCTGAGCATAAGCAATTGATTTTTTCTGCTTCAAGTTCTTTTACATCTAACAAAATTTATACAGAATGTTTAAGATCTAGACTTGGAATGGGTATTATCTTAAAAATTGCAAATGCTGATATTGATGTTAGAATGCGATATGCTTTATCATTTTGTAATGATAACAATATTAAAATTTCTAAAAATCAACTTTTGCTTATAGCCCAGCATTGTAGAAATATTTCTTTGTTAAAGGGAACAATGCTTAAAATACAAGCTTTTATTGAACTTTCAAAAAAAGATTTAACTGACTTAAATGTTAAGCATATATTGATTTCACTTGGCGATAAAAATAAAACAATTTCTGCTCAGGATATTATAAATTTTACTTCTAAACATTTTGATTTAGATAAAAAATTGATTTTAGAGGATGCAAGGCAACCTCATATAGTAAAGGCACGTCAAATTGCCATGTACTTATGCCGTGACTTACTTGGACTTTCTTACCCTAGTATAGGAAAAAATTTTGGTGGAAAAGACCATAGCACAGTTATGTATTCTATTAATAAAATTAAAATTATGATTAATAGGAACAAAGATACACAAATTGCAGTAACAAATATTAAACAAAAGTGTTTATCAATTTAATTTTTCTATAATATTAGTTGTATACATTTGTTTTTTGTAAAATCCTTTTTTTATAATTGTTTATGGTTGTTTTTACAAAAACTTGTTTTTTTTTGTCACCATTGTTTCTAATTTGTTACCCATTAGAAACAATTTAAATATATATTTTTTAGATAGTTAACGTTTATAGGAACAAAGTAACTTCTCTACTCTTACAATAGGATTATTTTATGAAAATTACTTTAGTTAAAGAGCAAATCATCGAAGGATTACAAAAGGCATCAAACATCTTACCCATGAGAACAGGAGCTGCATATTTACGCTCTATATGGTTAAAAGCTGAATTGGATAGTGTTTCTATTATGGCAACTGATGCCAACATTGAATTTTGTGGTCGTTATAATGCTCAAGTTGATGAAGGTGGATTAGTTGGCGTTCAAGGTAAGGCTTTTGTTGACTTAATTCGCCAATTACCTGATGGCAATATTCAGTTAACTGTTGATGCATCTACTAGTACTTTACACATAGAACAAGGTAGACGTAAATATAAGTTGCCAGCCAATGATGCTGTTTGGTTTCAAAATTTTTCAGAGTTTCCAAGCGAAAATTCAGTTGTTTGGTCAGGTGATTTTTTTCAAGACATTTTAGAGAAAGTTACTTTTTGTATAAGTGATGATGATGGAGCAGATGCAATTTCTTGCCTTTTCATGAAGTCCATAACTACTGCTGGTGGTAGTTCACGCATAGAAGTTTGTGGTTTAAATGGACATCAATTTGCCCTTGTAGCTTTTAGCAATGATGATCTTGGATCAATTATACCTTCAGAAGGTATTTTGCTGCAAAAAAAATATTTGCAAGAAATGAAAAAGTGGCTGAGTTCAGACGAAATTGAAATTAATATTAATGAAAAACGTTTTTATGTTCGTACCCTTAATGGTCAAGAAATTTTAAGTTTGCCTCGTGCTACTTATAATTATCCAGATTATAATTTATTTTTAGAAAAATTAAGTGGTAATAATTCTTCACTTTTAATTGATAGAAAAGAATGCGCTGATGCTCTTGGTAGGATTAGTATTTTTAATTCTACTAATTATAAGTGCACTTATTTCGAACTCAATCCTACTGAGGCAATTCTTTCTGCTCAAGGTCAAGATATTGGCTCAGCCAACGAAAGTTTAGAAGTTAGATATAATGGAGATATAAAAAATATAGCCTTTCCTTCAAAAGATTTGATGGATATTATGGGACATTTTGTTTCACCAGAATTAACTATGACTTTAACAGGAACAGAAGGACCTTGTGGAATACAAGGAAAAAATGATCCTGATTATACAGTAATTATTATGCCAATGAAAATTGCTGAAACAACTCAATATGATGCAGAACAAGATTAATTATTAAACTATTTTACTGGAATAAAGGTCATTAATTTATGAATTTTGATAAGGAAAATAATTCTGAAAAAAAGAATTCTTATGGTGCTGAATCTATTACTATTTTAGAAGGTCTTTCTGCGGTTCGTAAAAGACCTGCTATGTATATTGGATCCACTGATGCTAGAGGTTTACATCATCTTGTTTATGAAGTGGTAGATAACTCAATTGACGAAGCTATGGCTGGTTTTTGTACTAGAATTGAAGTTATTTTACATGTGGATAATAGCGTTACAGTTAGAGATAATGGGCGCGGTATTCCAGTTGATATTCACCCAAAAGAAGGTGTTTCTGCTGTACAAGTAGTTATGACTAAACTTCATGCAGGCGGAAAATTTGATAATGATAGTTATAAAGTTTCTGGAGGTTTACATGGTGTTGGTGTTTCTTGTGTAAACGCACTTTCAGAAAGCTTAAGTGTTACTGTAAAGCGTGATGGCTTTCGTTATAAACAAAAATATTCTCGTGGAGCACCACTTGGTGAACTGGAAAAAATTGGTGAAACCTCAGAACGTGGCACAAGCATTCATTTTAAGCCTGATGAAGAAATTTTTGAAGTTTCAGAATATTCATTTGAAACATTGAAAAAACGTTTTGAAGAATTAGCCTATTTAAATAAAGGTCTTGAAATTGAGTGTATTGATGAGCGTACTTCTGAAACACATTTATTTAGAGCCGATGGCGGAATTTTGCAATTTGTAAAAGACTTAAACTCTGGTGAAAGTGGAATTCATACAGTAATTCATGGTGAAGGTATTACTAGTAATGTAACAGTTGATTTTGCTTTACAATACAATGCTGGTTATAAAGAAAATGTGCTTACTTTTGCTAATAACATTCGCACAAAAGAAGGTGGTACCCACCTTATGGGTTTTAGAACTGCTTTAACTCGTGCCATTAACGGTTATATTAAAAATCAAGCAGATATTACTAAAAAACTTAAAGGTACAAGTCTTTCAGGTGACGATGTGCGTGAAGGTTTAACAGCTGTAATTAGTGTTAAATTGCCAGATCCACAATTTGAAGGTCAGACCAAAACAAAGTTAGGTAATGGTGAAATAGCAGGCATTGTTGCTACCTTAGTTTATGATAAATTAACCATGTACTTTGAGGAAAGTCCTAAGGAAATTCGCCTAATTATTGATAAGGCTGTTGATGCAGCTCGTGCTCGTGATGCTGCAAGACGTGCTCGTGAATTGGTCCGCCGCAAAGGTGCACTTTCTGATAATTCACTTCCAGGTAAACTTGCCGATTGTCAAAGTAAAGATCCATCTGTTTCTGAATTATTCATAGTTGAGGGTGACTCTGCAGGTGGCTCAGCAAAGCAAGGTCGTAATCCTGGAAATCAAGCTATTTTGCCTTTGCGTGGCAAGATATTAAATATTGAACGTACACGTTTTGATAAAATGCTTGCCAATAGAGAAGTTAAAGCACTTATTACAGCAATGGGAGCAGGCATTGGTAAGGAAGATACTGATCTTACAAGATTACGTTATCATAAAGTTGTAATAATGACAGATGCTGACGTTGATGGTGCTCATATCCGCACACTTTTGCTAACTTTCTTCTTCCGCCAATATCAAGAAATGATTGAACAAGGTTATGTTTATATTGCTCAACCACCATTGTATCGTGTTCATAATTCTCGAATGGAAAAATTTATTAAAGATGATTTGGAACTTAATGATTTTTTACTTCAAAGAGTTAGTGAAGATGTTTGCATTCTAGCTACCAATGGTAAAAGTTATAAAGGTAAAAAACTTATAAGCCTTATGAATAATATCGAAAAGTTACAGCAAAGGGTTAAGGATGCCGAAAATAGTGGTATTTCTCGTGCTCTTTTTCTGTCACTTTTAGAGTATTCAGACTGCATTACTCCTGAATGCTTTGTTGATAATTCTTTTGCTCCAATTACAACTTGGATTTCTGAAAAAGGATATAGCCTTTTCACTGAAGTTGAAACTGACATAGACGGCGCTGATCGTATTTTTGTTGTATTTGAAGATAAAGAAGGACGTCGAGTTCGTCGAGGCACTGAATTTTTTGGATCTCGTCTTTATAAACAAGCATGGAAGCTGATGTCTGATATGCGTAGTGATTACGGTGGTCTTACTTTTACCCTTGAGTCAAAAACAGATAAACGACCTTGTGATTCTCCATTTAGCCTTTTGCACACTACTTTAGATGAAGCAAGACGTGGCATAAATATTCAACGTTATAAAGGTCTTGGTGAAATGAATCCAGAACAACTTTGGGTGACAACCATGAACCCTGAAAATAGAACACTACTTCAAGTTTCTATTGATGATGCAGAAGATGCTTCTGATACTTTTGAAAGACTTATGGGCGATAGAGTTGAGTGCAGACGTGAATTTATTGAGCGTAACGCTTTAAGTATACAAGATTTAGATATTTAATTATATTTTAATTTTTTTTAGGGTTTTGTTCATTTTATAAAATTTGTTCATAACCTCAATTATAATAGAATAAAATAAAAGTGAGGCCTAAGTGTCTGAACAAGCAAAGATTAGTATTGAGCAGGAGATGCGTAAATCGTATCTTGAGTATTCTTTATCAGTAATTATTGGACGTGCTATTCCTGATGCAAGGGATGGTCTAAAGCCTGTACATAGGCGTATTTTATTTGCTCAATCTGAGTTAAGTAACACTTATAATAGACCACATAAAAAGAGTGCGCGTATAGTTGGTGACGTAATTGGTAAATATCACCCTCATGGTGACTCTGCTGTATATGATGCTTTGGTTCGTATGGCTCAAGAGTTTTCCATGCGCAATCCTCTTATTGACGGTCAGGGTAACTTTGGTTCAATAGACGGTGATGCCGCCGCTGCCATGCGTTATACTGAAGCTCGTATGTCAAGACTAGCTGGTGAATTTTTAGCAGATCTTGATAAAGAAACTGTTGATTTTAGACCAAACTACGATAATACACTAGATGAGCCCACAGTTTTACCAACTAAAGTTCCGAATTTACTATTAAATGGTTCATCTGGTATTGCAGTTGGTATGGCCACAAATATACCACCACACAATTTGGGTGAATTATGTGATGCACTACTTCACCTTTTGGCTAATAGTGATTGTACAGTCCAAGATTTGATGGAATATGTCAAAGGACCAGATTTTCCAACTTCTGGTTTTGTTTATGCTGGTCAAGGGTTATATGATGCCTATCATACTGGACGTGGTACTGTTAAGATGCGTGGGCGCGTTGAAATAGAAGAACGCAAAAAAGGTATGCAGTCAATTATTATTAAAGAAATTCCATATGGACTTAATAAATCTAATTTAGTTGAAAAGATTGCAGCCCTTGTGCATGAACGTAAGATAGATGGTATTTCTGATTTAAGGGATGAATCTGATCGTAAAGGAATTCGTATAGTTGTTGAACTTAAACGAGGTATAATACCTGATATAGTTATAAATTCTCTTTACAAATTTACACCTCTTGAAAGTAGTTTTGGTATTAATATGTTGGCTGTTGTTGATAATAGACCGCAGCTGCTTAATCTAAAATCAGCTTTGAGATGCTTTCTTGAGCATAGAAGAGAAGTAATTATTAGAAGAACTCGCTATGATTTGAGTAAAGCAGAAGCTAGAGCTCACATTTTAGAAGGTTTGCGTATTGCACTGGATAACATTGATGAAATTGTTGCTTTAATCCGTGCTTCAAACACACCAGAAGAAGCGCGTAATCGCTTGATGGAACGCTTTTCCTTAAGCGAAATTCAAGCTAAAGCAATTTTAGATATGCGCTTGCAACGGTTGACTGGTTTGCAGCGCGAAGAGCTTTTAGCAGAATATAAAGAAATTCTCGAAAAAATAGAATATTACAAATCTATTCTAGGTAATATTGAGGTATTGCGTGGGGTAATTAATGATGAAATTGTTCACATTCGTGATACTTTTGCTACCAAACGCCGCACAGAAGTTTTGGCAGATGAACTTATTGGTATTGATATTGAAGACTTAATACCAGATGATGAAGTTGTAATTACGCTTTCACGTCGAGGATATATGAAGCGCACAACCCTTGATAATTACCAACAACAGCGCAGGGGCGGTAAGGGTATTGCAGCCTTGAATATGTCAGAAGATGACTATGTACAGGAATTTCTGACCACTACAAATCATCAATATTTATTGCTATTTACCAATAAAGGTAGAATGCATCAACTTAAAGTACACCAGATACCAGAGGGCAGTCGCATAGCTAAGGGTATGCACATTGCAAACTTACTGCCACTTGAAGAAAATGAGTGGGTAACTACCGTTCTTGCTGTTCGAGAATTTTCTGAAGATAAGTATTTCTTGTTTGTTACTCGACGTGGAATGGTTAAACGCTCGTCTGCATCACTTTATGCAAAATGCCGTAAAACAGGACTTTTAGCAGTTGGTTTACGCGATGATGATGAGCTTGTAGTTGTTAGGCCTGTGCGTGAGGAGAGCCATATAGCTCTTGCCACTGCACATGGTTTTGCCATTCGTTTTTCTTGTGTTGATGTTAGGCCCATGGGCCGCACAGCAACAGGAGTTAAGGGTGTAGCTTTGCGCCGTGAAGACTCAGTAGTTGCTTGTGTAATCTTAAAACCGGACGATCAATCTACTGAAATTATGTCCATTTCCACTAATGGTTATGGTAAAAAAACCAGTGTTGAACTATACCGCCTACAGTCTCGTGGTGGTAAGGGTATTATTAACTTTAAAGTTTCGCCAAAAACTGGTCATGTTGTTGGTGCAATGCCTGTTCATGATGAAGATGGATTGGTTCTTTTAACTTCAGCCAATAAAATTGTACGCATTGGAGTTGAAGACGTCAGAAGTAAGGGACGTGCTACAATGGGTGTTATGCTTGTTCGCTTAGATGAAGGAGCTCGTGTAGTTGGATTTGACCGTGTTGATGAAGGTGGTGTTAAGGATCGTGATCAAGAAATTGAGACTTGTGATGGTGTTGATATAGAAGTGTCAAACACCGGCAGTTCAGAAATTGAAAAGTCTTCAACAGAAAATGTCACTGAGGAATAGCTATGATTTTAAGAAGTTTTATTATTTTATCTCTACTTTCTTGCTTGTTTGCTTGCAGTTCAAACCCTGTTGAGCAAAGCGATTTAACCCTTGCAAAAGAAGCAATTGAAAAGAGAGAATGGTTTTATGCTGAGCGCCTTCTTGAACGATTTTTAAACACTTCTGATAATGCTTCATTACGCTGGGAAGCATGGCATTTCCTTATTGAATCATCACAACATACAGGAGCAAGCTCTAGCGTTTTTCGTATGTATTACGACAATATGCTTCAGGAGTTCTTAGATGATGAAAAGAAAAGAAAGGTTGTTCTTTATGGTTTAGCAGAGCTTCTTAAAGAAACTCAAGATTATGATGCTGCACTTGATACTTTAAATGTTTATTTGAGCCTTGAAAATTTAACTACCAATGAAATTTTTATTGCAACTCAAAAAAGTGTTGAAATTTATTTACATACTGGTCAATTTGAAGATGCCGAAAATGCTCTTTACAATTGCCTTGGGCTTGAAATATCTCTTGAAGATAGTGCTGTTTGCCTATATGAACTGGCAGACCTTAAGGCTGGACGGGGAGCTTTAAATGAAGCAATAGATCTTGCAACTCAAGTGCTTGAAATAGACACTTTTTCAATCGTGCATGGCAAGGCTGCTTTCTTGTTGGGAGACATTGCAGAGCAACAGAGAAATTATAAAAAAGCACTTGTTTACTTTGAACAAGCCAAAGAACTTTATCCCAATTTATTAGCTGTTGAAAATCGCATTTCATTTTTAGCTAACATTTTGAAATGATTATTTAGGTGGTATAATGATTCGTCATGAATGTGGTCTTTTAGGAATTTCAAAACACGAGGAAGCTGCTCGCATGGCCTACTTTGGTCTCTATGCGCAGCAACACCGAGGCCAAGAAAGTGCTGGTATAGTTTCTTGGTGTGGTGAGCATTTACACGAATATCGTGGTATGGGTCTTGTTCCTGATGTTTTTACAGAAGATAGTTTTACACATCTTAAGGGTGACATAGCCATTGGTCATGTACGTTATTCTACCACAGGAGCATCACAATTAAATAATTCGCAGCCTTTTGTTGCTCGCTTTCAAGGCCTTGAAATTGCCCTTGCTCATAATGGCAACCTCGTTAATACCAATGAGTTGCGCAAAAACCTTGAAGAACAAGGCGCGATTTTTCATACTACTATAGATTCAGAAGTTTTTGTTCATTTACTAGTTAGGGCCATGCGTAGTATGAGTCTTGAAGATGCTTTGAGGAGTGTTTGTGCAAAAGTTCGTGGAGCATACTGTTTATTAGTGTTGATTGGTGACAAAATGGTTGCCATTCGTGATCCACATGGTTTTCATCCTTTATGCATTGGAAAACTCGATGATAGCGTCATTTTTGCTTCAGAAACTTGTGCTCTTGATTTGCTAGAGGCTGATTATATTCGTTCTGTTGAACCTGGCGAAATGCTAATCGTTCAAAATGGACAAATTAAAAGTGAGAGCCTTCATGCTAAGGGTCAGCTAAAGCCCAAGTATCCAAAACAATGTATTTTTGAGCTTGTATACTTTGCAAGGCCTGATTCCTTTATTTTTGACGAACAAGTATATCTTTGTCGTAAGCGTATGGGATGGCAGTTGGCTTATGAATCCACACCAGAAGTTGATTTTGTTATGCCATTTCCTGATTCTGGTGTTTATCCCGCTGTTGGTTTTGCCCAATGTGCTGAATTACCATATGAACACGCCATGATTCGTAACCATTATGTGGGAAGAACATTTATTCAACCTACGCAAAGCATGAGAAACTTTGGCGTTAGAATGAAAATCAATCCTGTATTGCCAATGATAGAAGGCAAACGCATTTGCATTGTAGATGATTCCATTGTTCGTGGCACAACTATGATGACAAGAGTTAAGAAATTACGAGAGCTTGGCGCAAAAGAAGTTCACATTCGCATTGCTTCTCCACCTGTTAAATTTCCATGTTTTTATGGCATAAATTTTTCTTCAAGGGGTGAGCTTATAGCCACGCAACATAGTTTAGAAGGAATTAAGCGCGTACTTGATGTTGATTCTTTGCATTATTTGTCAATTGAAGGTTTATTGCGCTCAGTAAATCACGAAAAACATTACTGTACTGCTTGCTTTACTGGTGACTACCCTGTACCTTGTGCTGCTGGCAATTACGGTTGCTGATTGTTTTAAATTGGAAGTTATATGAATATACAAAGCATTAAAGGTTTTGCGGATCTTTTTCCGCCTCAAAGTGATGTTTATACTCTTTTAGAAAACACAGCAAAAAATGTTTTTGGGCGCTATGGTTATGGCGAGCTGCGTACTCCTATTATGGAACATACTGAGCTTTTTTGCCGCTCAATTGGCACAGAGACAGACGTTGTACAAAAAGAAATGTACACTTTTGCTGATAGGAAGGAGCGTTCTCTAACCTTACGTCCAGAAGCTACTGCTGGCGTGATGCGTTCTTATATTCAGGCAAAAATTAATCCAGATACAGTAAGTAAGTATTTTACATATGGTCCTATGTTTCGCTATGAGCGTCCGCAAAAGGGTCGCATGCGTCAATTTCATCAATTAAATTGTGAATGTCTTGGAGCTCGCTCAGCTCATACAGATGCAGAAATGATTGTAATGCTTATGCAATTTTTTGATGAGTTAAAAATTACTGAACTTGAATTACAAATTAATACCCTTGGTTGTAGTCAATGTAGACCGCAATACCGCAAAATGCTTTCCGAGTTTTTGCATTCTCTTGACACTTCAAAGTTTTGTTCAGATTGTTTAAGGCGAATTGACACAAGCCCTTTGCGTGTTCTAGACTGTAAAGTACCAACATGTAAGGAGTTAACAGCTAGAGCACCGCAGATTGATGATAATGTATGTTCAGAATGCTCTGAACATTTTAGTCTTGTTTTGGAGTTGCTTGAAAGTATAGGTTTAAGTTATGTGCGTAACCCACGTTTAGTTCGTGGCCTTGACTATTATTCACGCACAACCTTTGAAGTTGTTTCAAATTCCATTGGAGCGCAGTCATCCATAGCTGGTGGTGGTCGTTATGATGGTCTTGTTAAGCAACTTGGCGGAGCTGATGTTGCAGGCCTTGGTTTTGCATGTGGTATGGAGCGTGTAGCAATGCTTGTTCCTGAAATTGTTACCAAAAGACCATTGTTTTACATTGTAAGTATGGGTCAACTAGCTTTGCAGACTGCTTTTAAACTTAGCCATGATTTACGCAAACAAAATTTGAGTGGCGATATTTGCCATAATGGTGGAAGTTTCAAAAGTCAAATGCGTCAAGCTGATAAATCAAATGCTCGTTTTGTGCTAATTTTGGGTGAAGATGAGTGTAAAAATAATTCTGTAACTGTAAAAGACATGGATAATGGCCAACAAGTAGTTTGTCAACTATCTGAAATTGTTTCAGCTTTAACAAAATAAAATAAATTTTAAATAGGAATTACCATGAGCGAGCAAATTAGCGATCAAAATCTAAATGTTCAATCAGAACATCAAGCCTTTATTCAAACACTTGGTGATTGGCGACGCAGTCACAATTGTTGTTCTTTAACCATTGCAAATAATGGTGAAGAAGTTTGTATTATGGGTTGGGCCCAGTATCGTCGTGACCATGGCGGTTTAATTTTTGTTGATATGCGCGACCGTTACGGTCTAACTCAAGTGGTGTTTAGCCCTGAAATAGCTCCAAGTGCTCATGAAAATGCCCATATTTTACGTGCAGAATATGTTTTTGCCATTAAAGGAGTTGTTAGGCCAAGACCTGATGGTATGTCAAACTCAAATATGCATACAGGCGAAATTGAAGTAGTTGTACATGAATGGAAGCTTTTAAATACCTCAAAAACACCAGCTTTTGCCATTGAAGATAGGTGCGAAGCAGGTGAAAATCTACGTTTACAATGGCGTTATTTAGACTTGCGACGTCCTCGAATGGCACAAAATTTGATTATACGACATCAAGTGTCTAAAGCTGTGCGTAGCTATCTAGATGAACTAGATTTTTTAGAAATTGAAACTCCCGTTTTAACACGATCAACCCCAGAAGGAGCTAGGGATTTCTTGGTTCCAAGCCGTGTAAATGAAGGCCAATGCTTCGCTTTGCCTCAATCACCTCAACTGTTTAAGCAATTGCTTATGGTTTCTGGCATGGATCGTTATTTTCAAATTGTACGCTGCTTTAGAGATGAGGACTTGCGTGCAGACCGTCAACCAGAGTTTACTCAAGTTGATATTGAGATGAGCTTTGTTGATGAAGAACAAGTTATGTCCATGGCAGAAGGTCTTATGGCTAGAGTGTTTAAGGATGTTAAAAATATTGATATACCTTTACCTTTTCCAAGGTTGCTTTATGATGACGCTATGATGCGTTATGGTGTGGATAAACCAGATACTCGTTTTGGGCTCGAGTTAGTAGATATCACTTCCATTGTGCATGGTTCAGGCTTTAAGCTTTTTGCATCAGCTGAACTGGTTAAGGGAATGAAAGTACCAAACGGAGAAAGCTTAACTAGAAAAGAAATTGATGATTTTACAGAGTTTGTTAAAATTTACGGAGCACAAGGTCTTGCTTGGATAAAGGTTCGCGAAAATGAATGGCAGTCACCCATTGCAAAGTTTTTATCTGATGAGGAGCGTGCCGGCATTGCTAAGGCTTTAGATTTAAAGGTTGGAGATATTGCTTTTTTCCAAGCTGGTGAGAGTTCTATGGTTAATGCAGCTCTTGGCAATTTGCGTGTACATTTGGGCGAACATTTAAATCTTATTCCAGAAGATACTTTTAATTTTTTATGGGTTACTGATTTTCCACTTTATGAATATGATGCAGAAGAAAAACGCTATGTTGCTTGCCATCATCCTTTTACTTCACCTGCTACAGGGCATATGGAGCTTATGGAATCTGACCCTGCAAAGGTACGCGCTAGAGCATATGATATGGTATTAAATGGTAGTGAAGTTGGCGGAGGTTCTATTCGCATTCATTCAGGTGAAGTACAAAAATCCATGTTTAAAGCTTTAGGTTTTAGCCAAGAAGAAGCAGAAGAACAATTTGGCTTTTTGATTAATGCTCTTGAAAATGGAGCACCTCCTCACGGTGGTATTGCTTTTGGTCTTGATAGATTAGTTATGCTTTTGTGCAACGTTCAAAGCATTAGAGATGTAATTGCATTTCCTAAAACTCAAAAAGCAACTTGTTTACTTACAAATGCACCAGGTGCAGTTTCATCACGTCAGCTTCGTGATTTAGGTTTGCGCTTGCGTGAAAAGCAAGCTGCTACTTAAGGTATGTCATGGCTTTACTTGAAATTTTAACTTACCCTAATCCACTTTTGGCTCAAAAGGCTGAACCTATTGCGGAAATTACGCAAGACATTAAAACTCTTGTTGATGATATGGTAGAAACCATGTATGCCTCGAGAGGTGTTGGCCTTGCTGCACCACAAGTTGGTAAATTATTAAGGCTTATTGTAATTGACCCCAGCGGACCTGACGACAAAAACGACTTACGAGTTTTAATAAATCCAGAGTTAACATTTTTGGGTGAAACTAAAATTAGCCCCATGGAAGGTTGTCTTTCTGTACCTTTTGACTATAGAGCAGACGTGAAAAGATACGAACAAGTGCAAGTAAAAGCCATTGACCTTGATGGCAAGGCCATTAACGAAACCTGGCAAGATTTTGAAGCTATTGTTATTCAACATGAATTTGACCACTTAGAAGGCACTTTGTTTATTGACCGCATGGGTCGTTTGCGGCGTAGTCTATTTGACACTAGAGTAAAAAAATCGCAAAAACGCAACGAGTCTGCTTAAAAAATGGATAAGCGCATTAAAATCGTTTTTATGGGCACTCCAGACTTTGCTGCAACAGTTTTAAATTTTTTACATAATTGGCAAGGATGTGAGCTAGTTGCTGCTTATTGTCAACCTGACCGACCAGCTGGTCGTGGTAAAAATTTACAATGTCCAGCTGTAAAAGTAGTTGCGCAACATTTTAATATTCCAGTTTACCAACCTCTTAACTTTCGTGATCAATCAGACATCGATACATTAGCCATGCTTGAACCAGATGTTTTGGTTGTTGCTGCTTATGGCCTTTTACTTCCGCAATCTGTTTTAGATATTCCAACCATAGCTCCCATTAATGTTCATGCATCTCTTTTACCACTTTATCGTGGTGCTGCACCAATTCAGCGTGCCATTATGGATGGTTGTTTGGAAAGCGGAGTTAGCATTATGAAGATGGAGGCAGGTCTTGATACTGGACCTGTTTACGCCATGAAAAGAACTGATATTTCAAACCACACTGGAGGTTCTTTACATGATGAACTGGCAGATCTTGGCTCTAAACTTTTAGTTGATGTTTTATCTAGCTTGCACAAAAAAAATTTAAAAGCAATTCCGCAAGATGATTCTAAAGCAACTTATGCAGCAAAACTTTCTAAAGCTGATGGGTTAATTTTTTGGAATAATACAGCATTTGAAATAGATGCGCATATTCGTGGAGTTACACCTTGGCCTGGCGCTCATACTTCCATTTTAAGGTCCGATAATGAAGTTTTGAATATACGAATTGCCAGCGGTAGGATAGGGCACTCAAAGGCCTTTTATGGCGATATTTTAGGCATTGACCCTATTTTTTTTGAGCCTGGCCAACTTTACTGCTTGGAAAAGAATGTATATGGAATTTGTACTGAGGATCATTTTTACATTTTAGACAAAGTTCGTCCAATGAATAAATCTGAAATGAGTATGTCTGATTTTGCTCGAGGCTATTTGTTGAACAATTCTAAATCAGATGTTGGCCCATTGGCTTGGGCTAAGGTTGATCATTAATGCAGTTATGGAAAAAAAATCCTATTTCATTACCAAGGCAAAACTATGGGGGCATAGGTAAACGCCTTTTTATTGGTCTTTTGTGTGGTTCTTGCACTTTGCTTTCTTTATTTATTCTAGTTCTTTGGCTAATTCCTTTTTTTGGCTTTTCAGCCATTCATCCGCTACTTCCTTATATCTTTGGTTGTGTTATTTTTTTATTAATTTCTTTCATTTTTTGGATGTGCTTAGCTTTAACTTTCTATGTCTATACTGGTAAACGGACCTTTGGTATTTATTTTTTGAGGAAGCTAACTATTAAATTAGTTTTTCCTTTAATGGAACTTCTTGGCCGAGCACTTGGTATTTCGCGAGAAGATATAAGACTATCATTTGTAAAAGTTAACAATGAGATGGTTCTCGGATCAAAAAATAAATTTTTTGCAAATGAGATTTTGGTACTACTCCCACATTGCATTCAAAGCTCTATTTGTGTTCACAGGCTTACTTATAGCGTAGATCATTGTAAACGCTGCGGACTTTGCTCTTTGGCAGAGTTGCTAAATTTACGAGATGAGTATGGATTTATTTTGGTGGTTGCCACTGGAGGAACAATTGCACGCCGCATTGTTGTTCAAACCAAGGCTAAACTAATTTTAGCTATAGCTTGCGAGCGCGATTTGACTTCTGGCATTCAGGATACGTATCCATTACCTGTTTTTGGCATTATCAACTCAAGACCATTTGGCCCATGTATTGATACTACAGTAAATGTACATAATTTAACTGCAGCTCTGCACCAATTTATAAAAAAATAGAACTATGGCAAAGCTAGTAACCTTAAAACCACAAGACGCAAGAAGTCTAGCAATTATGGTCTTGCAAGAACTTAGTGTTCAAAACTCCATTCAATCTACTTTAGATTATGTATTAACAAAATTCCCTTTAGACCCTTTGGATATTAACCTTAGCACTGAACTTGTCTATGGTTACACTCGCTACTCTTTCCGTATTAACTATATTTTAGACACACTTCTTAAAAAACGCACTAAATTACCTCGAGCCCTTCAACTAGCACTAGGGATTTCTATTTATTCTCTACTTTTTTTAACCCGTGTTCCACATTACGCAACTGTTAGCTGGGCAGTTAATTTTACTAAAAAACATTACGGAGTTAAACTTTCTAATTTGTGTAATGCAGTTCTTCGGGCTTTTATTCGCTTAGAAAATGAACCCTTGAATATAAACTTTTATAAAGAGGCTCATTTATATTATTCTTGCCCTAAGTGGATTTTTGATCTTTGGTTAAATTCATACGGTCAAGAGATTACTACATTTTTACTTGAAAGATCCTTAAATAGACCACATGCAGCCATACGGCTCAATAAATTACATGAAAAATATAACATACTGCATAGTTTTTTTTCAAACTTTAATGATGCTAAGAGTTTTGGTTTTGATGGGTTTATGTTTTCTAATTCAAATTTGCCTAAACAAATTTGTAATTTCAACTTAAATGAACTCCATGATGAAGGCGCTTTTTCTTGGCAGTCTGCCGGCTCACAAATTTCCTTATATGAATGCTTTGCCAATGTCCCGGAACTTTATAACCAAAGCTTCTGGGATGCATGCGCTGGTCAAGGTGGCAAAACATTTGCCCTTTTAGAACAAGGAATTAATGTAACCCTTGCCAGTGATGTATCCAATGCACGAATAGAGCAATTTAAGTTTACAGCTCAAAGATTGAATATTGAATTTTCAAATATCTTGCCAATGGATGTTACAAATCCTAATTTTGATAATTTTAATGGTAGCATTCTTTTAGATGTACCATGCACTGGCCTTGGCACTTTATGCAAAAGGCCAGATATAAAACTCAATAGAAGTTTAGAAGATGCAGAAGAAATATCAAAATTACAAAAAAATATTTTGCAAAAAGCATGGAGCTTGTTGAGTATTAATTCTTACTTGATATACATAACCTGTACCTTGAATCCTCACGAAAATGAAAACCAAGTTAAATGGTTCTTAAAAAATCACCCCAACGCCATACAAGTTTTTAGTTGGCAAACCCCCCACACTCACCTAACTTTAGAGGGTATGTTTGCTGCTGTACTAAAAAAAGTTAAGTAAAAAATAATTCCAATTTTCTTCTTTGTTAATTTTGTCTTGTATTCTTTTATTGCTTTATTAGCTGACTAGCAAACCAGGTGCTTTCATGGTTAATGTTTCGCGTGAAACATTTAACCTAATTCTTCTACTTTAACTTTTAATGTAGCGTTGTTTAATACTCCTGTACAATTTTTTTGCTGAGTATTTTGGATTATTAACGGTAGTCAATGAGACAAAGAATCTAGAATAAGTGTAGTTTTGATTCGTCGTTAACCAATTGTTTGATTTTTTTCCTGTGCAGCTAATTTTCCTAGCATATACAAATATACAGCAAATGCACAAAAATAAATTTTAAAAAAACTGTGAATTAACCCTTGATTCTATTTTTGAAATTTACATTAATCAGGAATGGGTTTTCATTTTTTTAAAATTATATTTTCATCCATCAGGAATGGGTTTTTATTTCTTAAACTTATATTTTGATTCATTGCTGTCATTATAAAAATTCATTGCATATTTATTGTATACCTTTGTTTTGTCATTAACTCATATGTACTGTTTCAATAAAAAGGGAAGAAAGAAAAGAAATATTGTTTTGCTTTTTTAAACGTTAATGTTTCGCGTGAAACATTAACTTCCATCATGCATGAACAAAGCGTTTACTCTTACAGTTTGTTTGTTTGGGTCTTTTATGAAATTTAATTATGATGAATTCATAATTTTTTTAGCTACTATTTTAAGCTTTGATAAAGAATTACTTTTCTAAATAATGATACAAAATTTGCTAATCACTTAACCTATTATTTGTGTTTTACAAATTTGTACTTTATTGATTGAGTTTCATGAAATCATATGATTTTTCAAATTATTGTAATTTATCTAGAGGTGAGCTTTATCAAATTTGTATAAAAAATATTTTTATTAAATTTTGATGCTTGTTTTTTAGTTAATTATAAAACTAAATAGAAATGCGTTAAATCAGTTTTGATAAACCTAATCTGTGAATATGGTTTGTGGCATGAGTATTTTTTAAAGGAAGGTTTTGTCAAACTTTAATTTAAGCTCATTCTTGTTATAGGGTGTTATTTATTTTAGTATTGGGTTTAAACAAATTTTCTTTACAAGCATTTTCTTAATAGAAATTAAACTTTTCACATTTGTTAACATGCACTTTGTGCTTAAGCAAATCCACATGCTATAAAATTTAAATGCTCTTTAATAAAAAAATATAATTACAATGTGCTACCATCAAAGCTTAAGCATACTGTAAGCATTTTTAATTTAGGCAAAACTAATTCAAATCATGTAAATTTATTGTTTAGTCGTGTTATGTTAACAAAGTGAAAAAATTGATCTCTTTGCGGTTGGTGCAGGCTACAATATTGTTAAATGATGCTATTATTTATACATTCATACTTCTCTAGAATTGAAAATTATTTTAAGTTTTATTAAATACCTTTAAATTAATGTGTGAACAAATTGATTTTATTTACATTAAACGAGGAATTCATTAATTTGCAATTTTGATAAAATATTTTTTTCAATGCTTAACTATCATATCATCACTAGAAATTACAAACGTGTTCATATAAAAATACATGTATAATTTAATTTGCTCATTCCAAGGGGTTTTTTGCTTCAAAATTATTTGAGTTTACTCAGTCAACCAAACTCAGGAGTTACTTTCTGTGAGGTGCTATGTGGTTAAATAGCCAAAATTGATTGTTGTGAACATCTGCTCAGTTACGCAGTTGAGTTTCTCATGTAAAATATACAATTTTTAATCTAAACATCTTTAGTTGAGCTCAATATGGTGTTTTTACCTTATAAAATTAGGTTTGGTGACCATTTATATTGTAATTCTAGGAAGTGCATATATTGCGATATCAATAGCCTTCACAGTATGCAAATATATAGAGTTAACTTAATTTAGCGTTTTTATATGTAAATAATCAATAAATTGTTTGGTGAAAACATTTATACGGATAATCGAAGTAACATTTTTGAATTGTAAATACCGTTAGTGTATTTTTTAATTTTCGCAACACCGCAAAATCATCAAGCTGCGTTCAAAATGTATACATGTCATTATTTTTCAAATGTTTTGATGAAAGTAATAAGGTTGTATTTGCCAAATTTAGTTAAGGTACATCATATTATCGCAACTTCGTATGTAATAGTATGGGTCATATTCATGAATTTAATTAATCTTTAGGTTAGCGTTTAATCTAATAATTAATTCATAGATTTAACAAACTAAATGATGCAAAAATATTATACTCAGGGGAAATTTTACCACTTTGAATTTATAAGGATAAATTGCCTAATTTTTTCAAAATCATTTTTGAATTATGATCTGATGTTAATTTGCGTAATCATGTTTTACAGAAACCGATTCTAACTTTATCACATAATTGGTTGATTTTCTAAATTAAAAGGGGACACAGGCCTTTTAATTTGCACATGATTAAATAACTTAATGGAAATTACTTTAAAATTTGTAAATCTTTGATTTTCAATATTTGATTAAATTTAGTAATTCATGAGTTTATAAAATGCTGTATGATTATTAAATTTCAAATAAAAAAAGCGCCAAATATAAATTAAATTTGGCGCTGGTTTGATGACAAACTCATTTTTTGTCAGTAAGTTGAAAAATCAAAAGTTTAACAATAGTAGTAAATTTTACTTGTTCTTTTTTTACCGCTTCTGGTAATTAGTTATCACCTATGCGCAGGGTATAATATTAATTTTACGCATTTTTTAATTTTGTAACTATTATTCTTGTATGCCCAAAGTTTGCAGTATTTGATTTAGCTCATCAGCATTTGTGTAGGTAAGAGTGATGCGTCCTCTTTGCTCATTACCACTAATTGATGCTTTAACTTCCAATTGTTCTTTAATTTTACTTTGAACATGCTGCAAATACTCTGGCTTGGTTCGATTTGAACTTTTAGCAGTAGTTTTTGGCTCTTCACGTTCAATGCTTTCAGTATTATCTTCCTTTTCTGCTGCTAAACTATCGGAATTATTTTCAGAGTTCATTGAAGCTGTAGAAGTGTTTTCCCATGGAAATTGAGCCTTTTCTTTATAATTGTTGGCTGCTGCTTCTGTGTCTCTTACAGATAGATTGTGTTGCGCAATTGCTTTTCTTAACTTTTCTTGTGCATCTTCATCTGGAGCCAAACTTAGTAAAGCACGCGCATGGCCAGCAGATAAATTACCTTGCTGTACATCCTCTTGCGCTGCTGTGGATAACTGTAGTAAGCGCAATGCGTTTGCAATAGCTGAGCGGCTTTTACCAAGGCGTGTGGCCAATTCTTCTTGCGTAATTCCGCATTCTTCTCTTAAGCGAAAAAGAGCGTTTGCCTCTTCAATGGGTGATAGATTTTCACGTTGAATATTTTCAATCAATGCCGCAGCCATAACGGCTTCATCATCAAGGTCTCGTATAAAAACAGGAACTTCTTTTAAGCCAGCAATTTTTGCAGCACGAAACCTTCTTTCCCCTGCAACAAGCTCATAGCCCTTTCCATCCTTACTTGGTCTTACCAGCAAGGGTTGAATTATTCCTTGCTGAGTTATAGAGTTTGCAAGCTCCTCAAGGCTTTCTTTTGAGAAGTTTTTACGGGGTTGATTTGGGTTAGGAAAAATAGTACTTATATCAAGGGTGTTCGGCTTTGTGTTACCAACTTCAGCCAGGGGCTCTGCCCCTCCCCATAAGGCATCCAAGCCTCGTCCCATTCTTTGCGTTGTGCTCATATAGCCTCGCTTTATAAGTTAAAGGAGTTATTTATGTCCCTAAATAAAAATAAAGAAAATATACTTTATTTAGTAAATGAAAACGGTCATTGCCATTCTATTCAGCTATCTCTTGAGCTTTGGGAAATTGTTAAAGCTCATGTTGAAAAAGCAGATAAAAAACTTTCAAATGTAGCAGATCCATTTGACCTGCCTCAGCCCTTAGAGTCATTAGAAGAGTTAAAAACATATTGGGATTTTACTTATCCTTACGAACCCCATGTTCACTGTGAAGCTTGCGGTGCCAGTACAGATAATTGGGAAGAAGACCCTAAACACCCATTTCACTTAACAAATGCAAACTTTGGCGGTTTAATGGTTTTTCTTTGCCGATGTGGTGCAACTGTTCGTAAAAAGCATTTCCATCGTAAGGTGGTATTTGAATGCACACCTAAAGATTAATCATTAATAATAAAATTAACTCAGCCAGGAATCTATTTTTCTGGATTTTTACTTAACTACAGGGCGTCTTAAAATTACTTCTTTTGCAAGCCCAAGATAAGCATCAGCTCCCATGGACTTAATATCGTAATGTATTATAGACTTACCATGGCTCGGCGCCTCAGAGAGCCTAACATTGCGCGGAATAACAGATTCAAAAAGTTGGTCTGGGAAGCATCTTCGTACTTCATGCTTAACTTCCCTTGCTAGCTTATTTCTCTTATCATGCATTGTGAGCACAACGCCTAACAAATTGAGTTGCGGATTTAATCGTTTTTTAACTTGCTCATATGTATGTAAAAGCTTCACTATTCCTTCAAGCGCAAAAAATTCACACTGTAAAGGAATTAGGATTTCTCTAGAAGCACAAAGAGCATTAAGAGTAATTAAACCAAGGGAAGGTGGGCAATCAATAATGATATATTCAAAATGGCTATCAAGCGTTTGAATGCATTCATTTAAGTAGTATTCACGACCCATTTTGTCCACAAGCTCAAGTTCAATTGCAACAAAGTCTGTTGTAGCAGGTAAAATGTGAAGATAGTCAGAAACAGTTGGTAATATAAAATCCATAGCCTTTTTAGGCTCATAAATGGCATTATATACACTACCTTTAAGCATATCAGTAGTTATGCCAATGCCACTAGTACTATTTGCTTGTGGATCACAGTCAACAAGCAAAACTTTTTTTTCCATGACAGCTAATGATGCTGCGAGGTTAATGGCAGTAGTTGTTTTGCCTACGCCACCCTTTTGGTTAGCAATTGCTATAATTCTAGCCACTGATGACTCCTTTTGATAATTTTTTTAATGTTTCACATGAAACCCGTAGATTTCTTGTGTAAGTTTTAAATATTATATTGTAAAAGTTTCGTCAATATTGAATTTAAAATTTTCAGGCATAAGATATGAGATTTAAATAAAATATGAGTATCACTAGCTAAGAAATAAAAAAAACTTAGTTAAAATTAGTCGTGTCAATGACAAAATTTTATTTGTTTACAATAAAATAAAAATTAAATATTAAAAAAAGTAAAAGATAATATGTTTTTATAAAATTCTACATAATGATGACCCCCACCTTCGCGCGTTTGTGCCGCCAACGCAAGTAAGCTTGCTGGTAATAAGGTGTGAAAATCAATCTTTTAACGATGCAAGTTAGTTGCACCTGCGCATGATTTATCGGTTTTGCTGACATTGTCAGCACGCTGTAAATTTTTATAAAAATTTGCTGGTTTTTTTTGCACTATATGAATACTATTGTGTATAATAAAGATTTAGATTTAATTCGTTTAATAAGCATTCGTTATGCAGGTTTATAAATGATAGGTCTACATGATTTTTGATCAGTCAAAAGTATATGTATAATTTTTTGTAATGCGGCTGCAATTGAAGTGGGCGTCTAGTAGTTTTAGTTTAGTAAATTTTTTGGCTGGTACAAAGTTGTATTTTTTATAAAATTTGCAGAGCTGCAAGAGACAAAAAGTGCGTAGTAGGTTTTTTAGCCTATTTTTTGATTGTTTCATGTAAATTAATGACAATAAATATTATTTAAATTATTTACTTGAGGATATGATTTTTACTTTTTATGTAGATAGCATGCATGAAATTTTATTTATAAATTATTTTTATAAATTTATCTTACTAATATTGTGATTTTTCAATTAATAATGTAAAAAGTTTTCAAGCTTCTGTGTCTAGTATTTCTTAAAAGTATACTTTACAGTTGATTTACAATGCTAGTGTAATACATTCGTTTGCTGTCTATAATTGTAAGGAATGTTTATAATTTCTTGACTTATATGATTTGTCGATAATTTTTTAACTTAAAGGATATAATATGAAAAAAATTATTACTTGTTTTCTGTTTTTGATGTGTTGTTTACATTTTACCACAAATGCCAGTGCTAAGGTTAGTGATGAAGAATTGGCTAATGCTTTGCAGCGTATACTTTTAGAAAAGCCAGAAATTATTATAAACGTGCTTCGTCAAAATAGTGAGTTAGTGCTAGATATTGCCCAAGAAGGTTCAAACAATAAACGTAAAAGAAGCTTAATGGCTCAATGGAGTAAGGATAAATTAGAAAAAAAAGAAGTAAGACTTGAAGGCCGCCCTGTTTTAGGACCAGAAAATGCTTCAATAACCGTGGTTGAGTTCTCTGATTTTACTTGCCCATATTGCGCTCAGGCTGCTGCCACAGTTAAAAAATTAATGGCTGACTATAAGGGTAAAGTAAAATTAATTTTTAAGCCCACACCGTTAAGTGGCGGTGAAGTTTCTATAAAGGCTTCAGAATATTTTATAGCTGCGGGTTTTCAATCTAACGAAAAAGCCTGGAAACTGTATTCTGCATGCTTTGAAGAAAGAGGCAAGCTTATAGAACAAGGCGAGGCTTTCTTAAAAGCAAAAGTTAAAGAATTAAAATTAGATCTTAATAGACTTGTAAAGGACATTAATAGTAGTAAGGTTAAGAAAATTTTGCAGGCAGATTTAGAAGATGCAAAAAAACTTAATGTTGAAGGAACTCCATATTTTCTAGTAAACAATATTGTTGTACGCGGTGCTTTACCTTACGAGTTATTTAAATCAGCATTTGATTTAGCTTTAGAAAAGTAGTTTTGATTATTTCATTTATAAAAGCGTGTGCTACTGCACACGCTTGAGAGTGCTGACAAAGTCAGCACGACCGATAAATCAAGAGTAGGTGCAATTCACTTGCACCGTTAAACGATTGATTTTCGTGCCTTACTGCCCGCAAGCTTTGCTTGCGTTGGCGGCACAAACGCCCATAAGGGGGGTTTGTCATCAGTCTGAAGCGTGTGCTACTGCACACGCTTTTTTTTGGAAATTTAGAAGTATATAGCAAAAAACAACAATATGCTGCTCGCTAACATTACAATTTGCCTTATGCCAAAAAACTCTTAATCAAGCTTAAAAGCCTTATTGCTTGGGGAATTTTTAGTGAAAGCCTTTCTATTTACTGATGATGTAGTGACATGCTAACTAGCATTAAACATGTTTTACTTAAATATCAAATTTATAGCACGAAACCATTGTTACTATTTTATCCACACGAACAATCTATAATTTAACTAGTTAGATTGCTTTTTGCACTAATATTAAAAGAAAATAAAACTTTGCTTTCAATAGTTTGAAAAAAATATTGTAAATATTTTTATGCTGGATTTATAGGTAATTTCTAAATTATACACTAATCATGTAATTGAGCTAAGACTAAGAACATGCAAAACAATGGGCAACGACTTGGCTTAAGTGTTAAGCCAAAACTAGATGGGCAATTAAATGAGTCAAACAGAAATGAATGTTAAAGAAAAAATTTAATGAACTTAAACTCTATTTAAAAGTGTAATGATATTATAAGCAGAGCAAATGCACCTTGGTGAAAATAATTTTTATAACAATTGCGAAATTGTTGTTGCGCTTGCTTAAATGGTGTAAAAGACTTAAATGTTAATTCTTTTTTTCTTGCGGAAGTTGTGTGTCAAGCTGTGTTTTATTGTTATAGCTAGTTGCAAGTCTATTCATCCAAGTTCTCACTTGGTCAAGGTCATCTTGATGAACTGCTTCCGCTGAGCGAATAACTGTTTTTAATCTAATCACTTCATTTCTTAGTTGTATGTTTTCTTCAGTGGCATCTTTTGCTGCGGCTGTTAAGTCTTGAATGTATTGTTGTTGGTTTGCAAGAACTGAAAGTGATTCAGCAATGCTTTGCATGGCGTTACTTTGTTGTTCAAGCAGCCTCATGGCTAGATTTGAATCAACATTTTCGTAATTGTAACCTGATTGAATGTCATTTTGTGCTTTAATTGCGGGCACACAAACATCAGCTGCCCTTGCGTACATAGTATCTAGCTCTTTTTCAACGGCACTGGCATTTTTGCCTGCTTTCATGTACTCAAGAACTGTGGATATTATATTTATACTTTCAGCTCCATAACGCCTGCGTCTACCCTCGCCATGTATAGGTAGATAAGCAGCAAAACGCTTGCAATAATACCTTGTAGTTGATTCTGGTAAATTAAAATGTCTTGAAATATCAGCAAGGCTTAGCAAGGTTGATTTATTATAACTTTGTTCTGACATATTAACTCCATTGAATTTTATTAATCCACAATACCGCAACTTAAAAAAATGTCAAGAAACAGGTAAAATGAGGCAGCTAAATCGCTATACTACAAGCATTTAA
>CAYJOP010000008.1:6155-47898 GCA_964371835.1 uncultured Desulfovibrionaceae bacterium | reverse complement strand
GCAAAACCACACAAAAGTTACGAAAAGGCCGCAAGGCCGCCTAAACCCAATAGGCAATAAGGCACTCACAACAAACCCACCAAACCTACACCATGGCGGCTCGAACTTCTGCAACCCTCGCTACTATATCCTCAGCCCCCACAAGCTCAGACACAAGCGCACAACACTTGGACCCATGCGCCACAACCTCACCAATATTATGCCTTTTAATGCCGCCAATGGCCACAAATGGCAAATCAATATTCTTTACCACAAAATCCAAATACTCATACCCCACAGGCGCACAAACATCCTCCTTGGTCTTGGTGGCAAAAATCGGCCCAACGCCAATATAATCTGCCCCCACCTCCAAAGCCATCCTTGCTTGGTCTGGACTATGAGTTGACAAACCAATAATCTTATTTGGCCCAATTAATTTTCTAACATCTTGCACTGGCAAATCTTCTTGTCCCACATGCACACCATCTGCATCCACAATCATGGCAATATCCACATGGTCATTGACAATAAAACAAGCTCCAGCTTGTTTGGTCATGGCACGAATTTCTAAGCATTCATGCAGCATGTCTCCTGCTTTTAGCTTTTTTTCACGATATTGAATAATTTTTACCTTGGCTTTGAGCAAGGCAGACACAACTTCCACCGCCGAGCGTCCAAGACTTAAATTGGAATCGGTCAAGGCATAAATATCTGTTTGGTTTGGCAAAATTATTGACATAACTACTTAATCTTTTGGCTTAAACAAACTTTATCTTGCATATCCATTACTGAAAATTCACCATCGGCATAAAAGCCATAACTGCGCACTGAACCTTGCTTTGGCAAACTCAGGCTACCTGGATTCCACCAGTTTATATGTTTGTATTTTTCAGCTCTTGGCATATGCGTATGGCCTGTAAGGATGACATTACCTGGCTGAATATTAGTAAATTCTGGTGGTTGATAATCATACATATGCCCATGCGATGCCAATATGGAAAAACCATCCACATGAACCCACACTTGGTCGACCAGCGGAAAGGGCAATACTTTTTCATCCACCTCAGCGTCACAATTACCACGCACAGCAAGAGTATTTACACCTAAATCGCCTAACATATCTGCCACATCCTTGGGAGTATAGCCCAAGGGCAAAGGATTTCTTGGCCCATGATACAGAAAATCACCCAACAACACACATAGGTCAGGCTTTAGACTTTTGGCTTTTTTTTGTAAAAAGGCCGCACTATCTGGCGAGCCGTGGATGTCAGATGCTATGAGGATGCGCATGGTATATCGTCTTTATTTATTGGTATTGCTTCTTCCATGAGCATGATGGGGATGTCATCGTTGATTGGAAACATTATGCAGCAACTG
Organism: uncultured Desulfovibrionaceae bacterium; assembly: GCA_964371835.1. Classification (GTDB taxonomy): domain Bacteria; phylum Desulfobacterota; class Desulfovibrionia; order Desulfovibrionales; family Desulfovibrionaceae; genus CAYJAD01. The sequence continues at coordinate 46,542 of CAYJOP010000008.1, read as the reverse complement.
GGGCAGATTAGGCCCACGTCCTTGCCATTTTCTTGTTTTAGTACCAATGCTTTACGACAGCGTGGGCATGCCAATATTTCTAAAAGTTCTTTATCCATTATTTATCCTTTATTGTACTTAGTTTGCTATAATAATCCATATACTTCATGATGGCAACTGGCATATGGGGCTATTTTTATGAAATGATTATTTAAATGCTCTTTATTTGTCAACCAGATATATATTTGATACACTAATCATTCACATTCAGTAAACCATAGGAAATTATGCAATTCATTGATTTACATACGCATACTTGTGCTTCAGACGGTAGCGACAAGCCAAGTGACCTTGTAAAAAAGGCTGCGCGTCTTGGTCTTAAAGCCATTGCGATTACAGACCACGACACTTTAAGTGGCCTTAGTGAGGCTTGTGCCCAAGGAGTGGAAAGTAATATAGAAGTCATTCGTGGTTGTGAGCTTTCTGTACACTCCGAAGGCGGTGAACTGCATATTTTAGGTTTATGGATTGAAGATAACGCACAAGAACTGGAAGAAGCCTTGGAAAGGTTGCGCAAATTTCGCACAGAACGCAATAAAATCATGGTTGAAAGACTTAATAACATGGGCCTTGATATTTGCTATGCTGATGTGCTTAATGTGGCTGGCGGCGATGCTGTAGGGCGACCGCACATTGCGAAAGTTCTTTTGCAAAAAGGCTATATTACTTCGATAAATCAAGCTTTTACAAGTTATCTTGGTTCCAAGGGCAAGGCCTATGCAAAAAAAGAAATTTTAAATATGGACGAAGCCATGCGCTTACTAAATAATGCCAAGGCAAGCATTAGTTTGGCACATCCTGGTTTGCTTTCTTGCTCTGAACAATGTTTGACCAAATTATTACTGCAATTAAAATCACTTGGATTAACAGGAATAGAAGCATATCACAGTGCGCACACTCGTTCAAATGAAGACATGTGTATTAGGCTTGCTCAAAAATTTGGGCTTGATATTACTGGTGGGTCCGATTATCACGGAGCCACAAAGCCGCATATACAGCTGGGCTTTGGAAAAGGAAATTTGCGTATTTCTTCTGATTTACTTGACAAACTAAAACAAAGACGCGTTAAAAATAAACTTAAGATATGAACAAAAACATAAAATTACCAGAATTACTAGCACCTGCTGGCACCATGGAACAATTGGAAGCGGCCATTCTATATGGCGCCAATGCTGTTTATCTTGGTGGCACGGCTTCACTGCGTGCAGCTCGTACCTTTAGCGGAGAAACTTTAGCTCATGCCAGAAAAATTACTCGTGCTAAAGGTGTTCAATTATATTTTTGCTGTAATGCCTTTCCTCGTCAGCATGGTTGGTCAAAGGCCATGCAAAATTTAGAAGAAGGAGCAAAGGCTGAGGTTGATGCATATATCATTGCAGACCCTGGTGTTTTTAGCCTTGCTAGAAAGCATTTTGCGCATATTCCCATACATGTTTCTACTCAGGCAAACACATGTAATGAGGGTAGCGTTAGATTTTGGCAAGACCAAGGCGCAACTCGCGTTAATACAGCAAGAGAGCTAAGCTTTACCGAAATTAATGACATAAGAAAGGCTTGCCCAGATATGGAGATTGAATGTTTTGTGCATGGTGCGCAATGCCTTGCCATTTCTGGTCAATGTTTACTTTCAGCATGGCTTAATGCTAGGCCTGCCAATGAGGGACAATGTACGCAGCCTTGTCGTTTTCAATATCGCCCAATGCCTGACCAAAGTCTGATTTTGGAAGAGTCCATGCGTCCTGACAACGCTCTTTGGGAGGTAACTCAAGACATAGAAGGCTTTTCCGCAGTATGGTCACCAGAAGACCTTTGCCTACTATATTATGTCCCGTGGTTTGTGCGTGAGGGCATAACTTCCTTAAAAATTGAAGGTCGTATGCGCAGTGGTAGCTATGTTGCTCATGCTGTAAGTGTTTATAGACGAGCGCTAGACCTTTGCGCCGACAATGTCAGTACCGAACAATGGCAAGAAGCCTATAAACCCATGCTCAATGAGCTTTCCCTTGGCGCAGTGCGTGCGCTTGGTTCTGGTTTTTTTATGCCGCAGCATCAGATTTTTGCTCCTGCCCCTGATAATAAATCAAAATCATCAGCTTTAGCCCGCTTAGAGGAAGAAGTGAGTAAGGGAGTTTGGCGAGTTAGCGTTCGCGGTAAATGGGAAAGTGGTGTACCTATTCAACTTATGTTGCCCAGTGGCGAGCGATTAAAAGTCACCAATTATAGTATTGAAAATCACAAAAATCAGTTGGCAAGCGCTGTTCACTCAGGCACAGAGGCAAAATTTATATGCGATGCAGAAAATTTATGTTCAGGTATCTACATTGAGAGCGATAAAAATTAATTATTTCAATCAAATACTTTCCTGTTGCTTTTTATTTCACATTGGCATAATGGTTTACGTTCTTTAGAAGCATAAATAATGTAGGAGAACTTTGGTGGAACGTAGGGATCAACAACAAAAGCGTAAGCCTATTAAAATTGCTAGCAAGTCGCCGCATGTGGCGTATTTTACTCCCATGCTGGAGAGCTTTGCCGCACGAGATGACCTTAACGAAGTTGTAAAAAACAGAGTTGTTAAATCCTGTGACCTTTTAGATCAGGACGTGCCACTATTTCCCAACGACTTTAAGAAAAAACATAATGTCCAAGAAATAATGTCTACCTATGAAGGTTATGATGCCAATGCCCTTGAAGATATTAAGCAAAGCCACAAATTTGCCATAGCTGGGCGCATTATGGCTTTGCGTTCCTTTGGTAAGGCAACATTCTTCCATCTTATGGACCAAAGTGGTCGCATGCAATGTTATGCTGTGAAAGAGGACCTTGGCGAAATTTACGCAATTTTTAGAAAGTTTGACATTGGTGATATTGTTGGTGTTGAGGGACATCTTTTCCACACTCAAACTGGTGAGCTTACTATACATTGCGAATCTGTGCGTTTGCTTTCACGCTCTATGCGCCCATTGCCTGAAAAATACCACGGCTTAAAGGACATGGAAACTCGCTATCGTCAGCGTTATGTTGACTTGCTGGTTACTCCAAAATCTCGTGATATTTTTCATAAACGCAGTAAAATTGTTCGTGAATTCCGCCGATTTATGGAAGATAAAGGCTTTTTAGAGGTAGAAACACCCATGATGCAACCTATTGCTGGTGGGGCTACTGCTAAGCCATTTATTACTCATCACAATACTCTTGATATGCAACTATATATGCGCATTGCTCCAGAGCTTTATTTAAAAAGGCTTTTGGTGGGTGGGCTTGAAAAAGTATTTGAAATTAATCGTAATTTTCGCAATGAAGGTATTTCCACAAGGCATAATCCAGAATTTACCATGTGTGAGTTTTATTGGGCTTATGCTACTTATGAACAATTGATGGACTTAACTGAGGAACTTTACGGGTACTTGGCAGAAAAAGTTTGTGGATCTACTCGCATAGTATACCAAGAGCAAGAGGTTGATTTAACCCCAGGCACCTGGACACGATGTACTTTTTATGAATCATTGGAAAAAATAGGTGGACACAGCCCAGATTTTTATAATGATATAACTAGAGTGCGTGAATACATTCGCAGTAGGGGCGAAAAGGCCCATGAGAGTGAAAGTATCGTTAAGCTGCAAACCAAGCTATTTGACTTGGATGTGGAGCCAAAGCTCATTCAACCACATTTCATTTATCATTACCCCACTGAAATATCACCTCTTTCACGACGTAACGATTTCAACCCTGACGTTACAGACCGCTTTGAATTATTCATCACAGGTCGTGAAATGGCTAATGCTTTTTCAGAGTTAAATGACCCCATGGATCAGCGTTCACGTTTTGAAGCACAAGTTAGAGAAAAGGAAGCTGGCGACGAGGAGGCTTGCTCCATGGATGAGGATTATTTAAGGGCACTTGAGTATGCAATGCCACCTGCTGCTGGCGAGGGTATTGGTATTGATAGATTGGTTATGCTTTTAACTGATAGTCATTCTATTCGTGAGGTTATACTCTTTCCCCTTCTCAAACCAGAGGTATAGCAGACTTTTGAAAAAGCACCATCTACTGCATAAGTGTTAAGTTTTGGTCGCGTCATAGTGAGGAAGAATCCCACACCTTCCAAAACTTCCAATTCTTTGCATCTGGCATTTTTTGTGAAGCCTTCAAAGTTATTTTAAGATCATTTTAGTTTGTAAAACTGTAAGCGATTATAAATATTTGCGAAAGCTTGTGTCGCATAGAAACTGACCCAAAGGGATGATAAGCCTTTTGCGTTAGTGAGGAACGAGAGCTACACAAATTAAGAGCAACACATGCGGTCAAGCGGAATACAAATAATGAAACAAAAAAAATTCAATCTTAATTTTGAGCTATTTATTGCTTTGCGTTATTTATTTTCTAAACGCAGACAGACTTTCATCTACATTATTTCAATTATGTCCATCTTGGGTGTTGCCCTTGGGGTGGGAGCGTTGGTTATTGTGCTTGGAGTTTATAACGGCTTTACCACTGACATTAGGGATAAAATTCTTGGCGCAAACGCCCATGGCATTGTAATGTCATATATACCTGGTTCACTTGACAATTCTGAACAAATCATGCAAGACATTTTAGCAAACCCTAAGGTCCTTGGAGCTACTCCATTTTTATACACAGAGGTTATGCTATCATCACCTCGTGGAGTAAAAGGCCTTGTTTTGCGTGGCATTGACCCTAAAACTGCTCCAAAGGTTTTGTCCATTTTACGCAATATGCAAACAGGTTCCATTGCAAACCTTGTCCCCATGGATGAAAAAGATGCAAAAATTCCTGGCATCATTATTGGTGAAGAACTTGCTAAGCGCTTGGGCCTTAACATAGACAGCAGAGTTAATTTGCTTTCAGCCTCTGGTCAAAAATCCACCGCTGGTTTTGCTCCTACCATAAAACCGTTTAAGGTTGTTGGAGTATTTAAGACTGGCATGTTTGAATATGATTCCTCACTTGGATTTGTTACTCTACCTGCCGCAAGAGCCGTGCTTGGCCTTCCAGAAAATCGCATTTCTGGCATTGAAATCATGGTAAAAGACCTTTACGAGGCCGACATTGTGGCCAATGAAGTAGCCACATCCCTTGGTTCACCTTACTATGTGCGTCACTGGATGGAGATGAATGCAAACCTTTTTGCGGCATTAGAGCTTGAAAAGGTAGGCATGTTTATCTTGTTAGCCATGGTTGTGCTAATTGGATCATTTTCTATTGTAACAACACTTGTGATGCTAGTAATGGAAAAAACTCGCGACATTGCAATACTTATGTCCATGGGTGCCACTCGTAATATGATTAGAAATATTTTTATGCTCCAAGGCACTATTATTGGAGTTGTTGGCACAGCCTTAGGTTATGTACTTGGTATTAGCATTGCCCTTTTACTCAAACGTTATCAATTTATAAAATTACCAAAGGGTGTTTATACCATTGACCATTTACCCATATTGCTTACTTGGTCTGACACCATATTAGTTGGTGTTTGTGCCATGTTGCTTTGTTTTTTAGCAACAATTTATCCAGCCCGCCAAGCTGCTCGTTTAGAACCTGCTGAGGCTTTACGCTATGAATAAAATTCCACTTTATGAATTTCAAGCAGTGACAAAAAAATTTGAAGCTCCAGGTGAGCACGTTCAAATACTCGATAATATATCTTTAAAAATATATCAGGGTGAGTCATTATCCATAGTTGGTGCTTCTGGTTCTGGTAAGTCGACACTTTTGCATCTTATGGGAGCACTGGATAGCCCAAGCTCAGGAAAAATTTTTTTTGATTCTTCAGATTTAAACCTCATAACTGCCGACGAAAAATCATTTTTTCGTAATAATTTTATGGGCTTTGTATTTCAATTCCATCATCTTTTGCCTGAATTTTCCACACTAGAAAATGTGTCTATGCAGGCAATTATCGGCGGAATGTCACGCATTAAAGCTATACAAATGTCTAAAGAAATGTTAGAGAGGGTAGGTCTTGCTAATAGAATGGATCATAAAGTTACAACACTATCTGGTGGTGAAAGACAACGTGCCGCCATTGCAAGGGCTGTACTTATGAAGCCAAGAGTGCTTTTAGCAGACGAGCCAACAGGCAATTTAGACAATCAGTCTGGGCTAAATGTTGGTGAATTGCTTTTAGAATTAAATCGTGAACTTGGTATGACTTTGGTCGTGGTAACACATAACAATAAATTGGCAGCAAGTATGGAGCGCAGTTTTGAGCTTCGTTCGGGGGTTTTGTATGATAAAACATATGTTTAAAATTGTTTCTACTTTTTGTTTCTTAATACTTTTAAGCACATTGGCACATGCTGCTCAAAAGCATGTTGGGCCACAAGTGCTTATTGTTCCGTATCAAGTCAATGCTGGCGACGATATGGCTTATCTACAAGAAGACGTTCCAAAACTTCTTTTAGAAAGATTGCAAAACCAAAACATTCTTGTTGTGCCACTTGCGCGCGCTCGCACAATTGTTGATCAACAAAAAATTGAAACATTAGACCTTAAGGCTGCTCGCCAAATGGGTACCACTGCCAATGTGCAAGCTGTTGTTTATGGTGTTTTTAACCAGCTTGGTGACGGGTTCACTCTTGATTCACGCATTGTACCCATTGCAAACAATCAAATCCCCGATGTTGTAACCGTTCAAAGAAAAAGTATTATCGATCTTGCGGCAGCTGTTGACTTGCTAAGCTCTCGAGTGGCAAGCATTATATACCAAGACAAAGCTCCAGTGGATGCAATCCCTACAATTACTGATTTAACTCCCGCCAAGAGTGGCGGTCTTGTTGATGTGCAGGTTAAGGGTATGCGTATTATGGACCCTGATGCTGTACTTATGCGTTTATCCATTCGCAAAGGTGACACTCCAGACGCTGCTGCCATAAATGAAGAAGTTAAACGCGTTTGGGATATGGGTTATTTCAGTGATGTGTCTGCCATTATGCAAGGCAACATTCTTATCTTTAACGTGGTTGAAAAACCTCGCATTGACGTTATCCAAGTTGAAGGCTCTGACGAAATTGATGAAGATGACATCCTAGCCGCCATGAGCACAAAAACTGGAGCCGTTTTAAACGACAGGCTTTTATCTGACGATATACAAAAAGTTACTGAACTTTATCGCAAAGAGGGTTTCTTCCTTGCTGAAGTTAAGCATCAAGTTATTCCAAAGGACGATGGCTCTGGTGCTCGCCTGCTGTTGACTGTTACTGAAGGCAATAAACTTTATATCCAAAAAGTTACCATTTCTGGTCTTAATGGTTTAGACCAAGATGACATCTCAGACTATATGGCACTTCAACCTCGAACCATTTTTTCATGGATTACTGGCACCGGCGTGCTTGAGGAAGAATACCTTGAGCGTGACTCAAACGCCATAGCCGCTTTTGGTCTAAACGAAGGATATGTTGACATACAAGTTTCTGCTCCAGACGTAGAATATAAGCCAGATGGCATATACATTACCTTCCAAGTTAATGAAGGTCCTCGATATAAAATCAATGAAATTCAATTTGGTGGTGACCTTATTGACACAGAAGATCGTCTTTTACACATCATTGAAATGGATGCGCAAAAAGAAAACAATGAATTTTTTGCACTTTCAGTAATGCAAGAGGATACCAAACGCCTAACTCAATTCTATGGTGATTACGGTTACGCTTTTGCAGAAGTTGAAACTAAAATTCTTAAAGATGAATCTGGCGCACCAATGCTTAATGTTGGCTACTTAGTTAACAAAAAACAGAAAGTTTACATTCGACGTGCTATTGTTGAGGGTAACTCAAGAACAAGAGACAATGTAATTTTACGCGAGTTACGCTTGGCTGACGGCGACATCTATGCAGGTGCTAAAATGCGCCGCTCCACAGAACGCTTGAATCGTCTTGGCTATTTTGAATCAGTTGACACAGAGCTTGTGCCTACAGGTGTTGATGAAGAAGTTGACCTTAAAATTAAAGTAAAAGAAGGCAACACTGGCTCTATTATGGCTGGTATTGGTTATTCAACTTACTATGATGTTGGTGTGTCAGGCTCTATTATGGAGCGTAACCTCTTTGGTCGTGGTTATTGGTTGCAGCTTCAAGGGTTTTTCTCTTGGCGCCGTACATCTGGTACATTGTCATTTACCAACCCTCGCCTCTATGACACTGATCTACTCATTGGCAATGACATTTACTATTCAAGCGATAACTGGGATGACTTTGACAAAGACACACTTGGCGACTCTTTCCGAGTAGCATACCCCATTGGTGAGTATACAAGCATTGGTGCTGGATACCGTATTGAGCGTTATGAACTGTACGGCATTGATACCTATTCATCACCAAGTATTAGAGACTATGAAGGTACAAACTGGACCAGTGCTGTTAATGCACGCATTACCCGTGACACAACAGATGCAAGGCATCCAACAAAAGGTACCATTACTCGCCTTTGGGCTGAGTATGGCGGTGGCGGACTCGGCGGCACAGATAACTTTGTTAAGGCAATGGTTGATTGGCAAGCATTCTATAGCGTAGTGCCAGATCACGTTGCACACATTCGTGCACGCGTTGGTGGCGTTTTTGAAAATAAAAAAGATGCACTTATTCCTGTATTCGAACGTTTTTATGTAGGTGGTATCGACACAATTCGTGGCTACGACTACACCAGCCTATCTCCACGAGATCAAATATATGGTGATAGAATCGGTGGCGATAGAATGGGCGTTCTAAACATAGAATATATCTGGACATTTCAAAAAGACTTAGGGCTATCTATTGTACCTTTCTTAGACGCTGGCTTTAACATAGATTCAAGCTATATGGATTTAGAAGACCATATAGTCTACTCAACTGGCCTTGAGCTAAGATGGCGCTCACCCATGGGTGATTTACGCATAGCTTATGGTATACCACTATCAGAAGACTATGATGGTGACAGACCCGGTGGACGTTTTGAATTCACCATGGGCCAAAACTTCTAATCTTCTAATATAACCAAGAGCAAAAAAGCCAGCAGAATTGATTCTGCTGGCTTTTTTTTGAGTGTTGTCATCACACAATATAACATTAATCCACTTACTCAGCAGATGCTATGTTGTCTTAAATTTGACCGAAGGGGCTGTAACTAAGATCCCTCTAGTCAAAAACCTTAAGCCCACAAGCTACCCAAAAAAATAATAAACTATTGTCACACAAACCATACTGATGGCTCTCAATCCTTGATTAGAAACAATCAAAACCATGGCAACTCTAGGCTTAAAAAACCCTGCATAAGATGGAAACTGATGTCGTATTGCTCGCATGGGTGTTGACAAAATATTTCCAACCAACAACGCAAGTACAATCTCCTTGGCCGTAAGTCCACCAGAATTAAAAACAGAGCCAGCCGCTGACAATGCTGCCCCAAGCTCAGCAGCAAGGTGCAAAACTATTATTCCCATGGCTTGCGGCTTTAAGAATGAAAGCCATCCAACATGCTCGCTTAACCACAATTCAGCCGCTGCAAAAAACCCATACAATTGTAAGAAATACATTAAAATATAAATTGGTACAGTAAAAAACAATAAACGAGGTACACGCCTTCTAAAGCGTTTCAACGCCTTGGCTAGAGTTTCACTCCATGTTGTGGGTTCGTCGTCTAGTAAGCACTCTACACAACCCTCAGGAGGTGCTTTGAGTAAAATTCGCGCAATAAAAATTGTAAAAATTGTTCTAGCTGCCGCCGCAAGTAAGGTCAACCCCACATATATTACAGCAGGAAAGCCCAAAACTGGCCAGGTTAAGAAAAAAATACTAGGGGTGTGTGTTAAATATGATGGTAAGCTATTAAAAAGGTTAGAAAGAATTAACTCCTTTTTACTTATTTCTCCTTTTTCATAACTTTCTGCCAACAAACCATTGGCGGCGGATGGTGAAAAAAAAGCTGTGGAAAACGCTGCACCAGCCACATGGCGTAAATGTGCAGCCTTAGAAAGAGGAGCCGCAACTCTTGCTAGATGCCTTGTCCAACGTAAACCGTCTATAATATTTGCAATTAAAAGTCCGATGCTTAGCCCCAAAAGTAAGCGCAACATAGGCCAAATTAGGGCATCCCATAATGAGGTCACAGTTTCCACAAATGCTCCTAATCCACTTCAACAAAGCCTGTATCTTCAGGGAGAGGACTTTGAGCAGCAAAACTTCTAGCCATAAAATCACAACGTTCATTTTCTGAATGGCCTTGATGTCCCTTAACCCAGTGGAATGTAACTTCATGCTCATCTAATAATTTGCTCATTACTTCCCATAAATCTCGATTTTTGACAGGTTTTTTATCGGATTTTAGCCAATTATTTTTTTTCCAAGATTTTAACCAGCCCTTCTTTATGGCATTACAAACATATTGTGAGTCAGAAAAAACTTGCACTTTGCATCTATATTTTAATGCTCGCAAACCCTCAATAACAGCTAATATTTCCATGCGATTATTGGTCGTTTTGGCAAAACCACCGCTAAGCTCTTTTTCATAATCTCCATCTACAAGACGCAAAATGGCAGCCCAACCACCAGGCCCAGGATTGCCAAGGCAAGAACCATCGGTGAAAATATGAATAATCTTCATAAAGTCTATTATACTCGTGTAATAATAGGAATTACAATTGGATCCCTATCCATTATACGTCGGAAAAATCTTCGCAATGATGATCGTATTCCATCTTGTAAGTTTGCAATATTCAATGACTTTGCATCCTCTAACTGATCAATCACTAGGCATTGTGCATCTTCAAGCACATGACGTAATTGTTGTTCGAATACAAAGCCCTTAGATATAATTTCTGGACCATGCAATACGCTACCTGTTTCATCATCTAAAATTAAGGACACTACCACCATGCCCTCTTCACCTAAAATTTGTCGCTCTTTTAAAAGAACATAACCTACGTCTCCAACGCCCTTTCCATCAACCAATGTTCTATCAGCCATGACTCTTTCTTCACGGCGTATGCCTTGTGGTAATAACGTTAGTGGATCTCCAGCCTCTAAAATAATAGTACATTCCTCTGGAACATTACACTCTTGAGCTAGCCTGCAATGCTTGACTAAATGCCTATACTCGCCATGTATAGGGACAAATAAACTTGGTCGCAATGCTGTTAACAAATCTTTTAACTCTTCTCGATGGGCATGTCCTGAAGCGTGTATTGCGCGCACACTTTCATAAAAAACTTCCGCCCCAAGACGATACATTTCATTTATCAAGCCAGAAATGGCTCGCGCATTGCCTGGAATCATACGAGAAGACATAATAACTGTGTCACCATTTTGCACTGAAAGTTGCCTGTGCCCACCCATTACCATGCGCGAAAGCGCAGATAAAGGCTCACCTTGTGCTCCTGTCACCAATAGAACGGTTTTTTCTGGGTCTATGTCCGGCACACCATTATGTGCATTAAAAAATGCAGGAGGAAGGCGCAAAAACCCAAGTTCTTTAGCCTTCTCAATATTATTAGCAAGGGATTTTCCGCTAATTACAACTGTGCGCCCACTTTCACGCGCAAGGTCAAAAACTTCTTGTATGCGATGTATATGACTAGAAAATAAAGTTATTACTATGCGACTTTTCGCACTTGCAAAAACTTTGCGTAAAGATTCCATAACTTCACGCTCAGATAATGACCTACCATCTCGCTCAACATTAGTTGAATCTGAAAGCAATAACCTAACGCCACGCTCACCTGCAAACTCTTTAAATAGTCTAATGTCAGTGCCAGAACCTTCCAAGGGTGCGTCATCAATCTTAAAATCACCAGAATGCACAATATTACCCACAGGGCTCTCTACAGCAAGTGCAAAACCTTCAGGTATAGAATGACAAACTGGAATAAATCTAAATAAAAAATCACCCAATTGCAGAGGTGCATGTTTTTCCTTATCCCATTCATCACCATAAACAGGAATAAGCTCAACTCTTTCCAAAAGTCCACGCTCTCGCAACTTATGCTCAACAAAAGCTAAAGTTAGCCTTGAGCTATATATCTTCAAACCTTTTATTTGCGCAACAATCCACGGCAATGCGCCTATGTGATCTTCGTGCCCGTGAGTCAAAACAATTCCAAGCAGCTTATCACGTTTATTTACTATCTGCTCGAAGCTAGGGATTACTACATCAACTCCCAAGTGTGAATCATCAGGAAACATCAGACCACAGTCAACCATCACAATACCTTGAGGACCTTCCCAAAGCTGGCAGTTTAGGCCAATTTCTCCAACTCCGCCCAACGGTGTTATGGTAACAAAATTTTCTTGCATATTATTTTTTCTATTTGTTAAAGCCAAAAATTAATTTTTATGGCATTGGCATAGTACATAGCTAAGTGACATCTTGCAAGCATTACAAACACTCTAACTTTTGTCATAAAAATAGATAGTTAACGACGTTACAATCATATACCTGATACAAAACTCCACTTGTAGACTGCTAACTGTACTCATAAAACACAATGTTTGCATCACTAATCTCTAACAGGTTTTTATCTATCACATCGCCAATGAATTAAATTTCCAAACAAAAAAACCACACAATTATTGTGTGGCGACAGTATACTACTTACAAAACCCACTTTGTGGGTTTTGTGCCGCCTAAGGCAGGCATGCTGCCTTGGCAGGAAGGCACGAAAATCAAGAGCTTTACGGTGCAAAGCATTTGCACCTACTCTTGATTTATCGAAAGTGTTGACTTAGTCAACACTAAAAGACTCCACACAATTATTGTGTGGCGACAGTATACTACTTACAAAACCCACTTTGTGGGTTTTGTGCCGCCTAAGGCAGGCATGCTGCCTTGGCAGGAAGGCACGAAAATCAAGAGCTTTACGGTGCAAAGCATTTGCACCTACTCTTGATTTATCGAAAGTGTTGACTTAGTCAACACTAAAAGACTCCACACAATTATTGTGTGGAGTCTTTGTACATACTATAACTATGGTCCCCACCTTGGGACACTCCTCGCAACGGCAACCTATAAAAATTAAACATGACCTAAGTAGTAGCTAAGCAAACACAACCATTGCGAGGAGCGAGACAAAGTGGAGACCAATTATTACTATATAAAATCAAACTAAACTGTTAAGACATCTGATGCTGCAACCACTGCTTAATATGCGGAGTCGGAGCAAATATACCACGAAGGTTACCGTATTCTAATAAAAAATCTTCTCGTAAATTTTGCGGCAGTGGTACAGTAACCACATCAACGGCTGCTTCAGAATTACGGCGTACTAAACGAACTATAGGTTCATCACCCCAAGTATCTACCACAAAATAAGTGGAATAATCATCTTTTGAGCGCACTGGTGGATACTCTGAATGCCAATCATTGTTACCCCATTCTAAATACATGGTGACAGCATGTTCAGGGGTAAGATTCCAATCAATATCATAATTAATTTTTTGTAAGCTGTTCATGATGTCCTCCTTATGTGTTGAGTAAATAGTAATCATTATTCATTGCAAATGCAAGTGTTTTGCTAGGTTTTTTTAAATTAAATTTTAATTCATTATATTATATTATAAATTCAAACTATTAAATATTTTCTATAAAATTAAAAATTTTGTTTAAAAAAAATCAAGACAATTTTGAATAAAATTGTCTTGATCGAAAACAGCGGTAATGTATTGTTATTCTATAACAAATGCTTTAACAATAGCAATTGGCTTATTGGGCACGTCTTGATGCATTCCACGGTTACCAGTTGGCACCATTTTAATTTTTTCAACGACATCTTCACCCTTAATTACTTTACCAAAAACTGTGTAGCCGTAGCCTTCTGGTGTAGGCTCTCTATAGTTCAAAAAATTATTATCTTTAACGTTAATAAAGAACTGAGAAGTTGCAGAATTTGGATCGGAAGTGCGCGCCATGGCCAAGGTATACTTTTCATTGCTAAGGCCGTTACTAGACTCAATTTCTATGGGCTTTCCAGTAGGCTTTTGCTTCATGTCTTGCCTCATCCCGCCGCCTTGAATCATAAAGTCACTTATGACTCTATGAAAAATTGTACCATCATAGTGACCACTTCTAACATAATTTATGAAATTTTCAACAGTTTTAGGAGCTTTTGCAGTTTCTAAGCGCACAATAATTGTTCCCATGTCAGTATCTAATTGAACAGCAGGGTTTGGCACAGTGGCTGCAAAACTTATGGATGAACTCAGCAATAGCACTACTGCCGAGGCAATAGCTATGGAATTTTTAGAAAAAAACATAATATTCTCACTAGTTAAAAGGTGTACTTGAAAAATAAACAGGTCATTTCAACTTCATGTGCGCAGTGTAACAAATAGAATTAATGTTGAAAAGAGAGAATAATAAAATATTTTATTTCATTATTATAAATAATTAGTGTAGATAAGCCTTGCTTTTTTTACTTATGTATTACAATTCAAATTATTTAAAAACTTGATGCATATATAACATTTTAAGTTCTTAATTACTGCACCTTGCTCAGTTTTGATTCACAACTAGTCTTACTTTTTTTTATCAATCGTAAAGGCTATTTTAACGTTGGAAATTTGCCTTATTTAAATGACTTGTGAGCACATTTTGTCTTTTTTCCGACCTGTGACTCACCGTACACTGCTTAGCTCCCTACAGAGGCTTACAGGCATCTTACGGCTTTGCTTCCATTTTCTTACAATTATTTTTTTATAACTCTTAATGCTGTGAGTTAAAATTATAATTCTCTACATAAAGTCAAAATTTTTCTAATTCATAGTTTAACTTGCATTATTGACGAAACACAGCGAATAAGGTAGTATGAACTTATGAAAGAATATCTAAATATTTTTAAGAATTTTATGGCTGATAACGGTCTAAAAAGCACTGCTCAACGCACTCTAATTGTAGAAGTTTTCATGACTGCAAAAGGCCATCTTTCTGTTGAGCAAATGTATGATGCCGTACGTAAAATTGATCCTTCCGTTGGTCAAGCCACTGTTTACCGTAGCATGAAATTGCTTTGCGACGCAGGACTTGCTCATGAAGTTCAATTTGGTGATGGTATTACTCGCTATGAACCACAAAATGATGAACACCATGACCATTTAATCTGTGAAAAATGCGGCAAAACCGTAGAAATTCTAAATAAAAAAATTGAAAAACTTCAAGAAAGCATTGCTGAAAAGCATGGCTTTACCCCAACTCACCACGTTCTTTGCCTTTATGGAATTTGTAGCGAATGTCAAAAGCAAAAATCTAAATCTAAGTAAATTCCGTAACTGCGCAACTTCGCAATTTCGCAGTTACGGAGTTAAAGTCGAAATTAAATATTTTTGAATTAAAAAAAAGGCCCTGCAAAAAATTTGCAAGGCCTTTATGCTACTCAAAAATTAAAAAAATATTAACAAAAAATTAAGCTAAATTCGGCCATGGTGTCTTAGGTAATGCAGCTTCAAGTAGGTGGCCCACATTGAAAATTAAATCTTCGCTATAAGCCGCCCCTAATATTTGCAAACCTACTGGCATCTTACTTTCAGCACCCATTCCCACAGGCAAGGACAAGCCCGGCAGACCAGCCAAATTTAGAGAGAGTGTGTACACATCCATAAGATACATCTGTAATGGATCTTTCTGCATACTTCCAAGCTCCCACGCAGTCACAGGCGACACAGGTCCGCAAATAACATCACATTTTTTCAAGGCATCATTAAAATCGTCACGAATTAAGCGTCGCACTTGGGCAGCTTTCTTAAAATATGCATCATAGTAACCAGATGAAAGAACATATGTGCCTAACATTATACGACGTTGTACTTCTTGCCCAAAACCTTCACTGCGAGATTTAACGTAAAGTTCTTCTAAATTTTCTATATTTTCTGCGCGATATCCGTAACGAACACCATCAAAGCGTGCAAGGTTTGAGCTGGCCTCTGCCATGGCTACAATATAGTAGGTGGCGATGGCAGCATTTGTATGTGGAAGATCTATATTCACAAGCTCAGCACCAAGTTTTTTCATAGTGTCAAGGGCCAAATTACATTGTTGTTCAACTTCCAATGACAAACCTTCTGCAAAAAACTCCTTGGGAACGCCCACCCTTATGCCTTTTAAATCTTTTCGCCCATTTAAAGCATTGCTATAAGCATTTTTGGCAAGTGGTAATGGTGAGCTTGTGCTATCCCTTAAATCATGTCCGGCAATATTTTCAAGCACCAAGGCGCAATCTTCCACAGAACGTGCAAATGGTCCAATTTGATCAAGGGAAGAACCATATGCAATGAGTCCATAGCGTGAAACTCGCCCATAAGTAGGCTTTATACCCACACAACCACAAAGAGAGGCTGGTTGACGTATGGAGCCACCAGTATCTGAGCCAAGGGAAGCAAAACATTGTTTAGCAACTACAGATGCAGCTGAACCACCACTTGAGCCACCAGGTACACGTTTCATATCCCATGGATTATGAGTAGCATGATAGGCTGAATTTTCTGTGCTTGAGCCCATGGCAAATTCATCTAAGTTGGCCTTACCAAAAATAATTGCACCTGCCGCACGCAATTTTTCAACAACATGCGCATCATAAAAAGGCACATAATTATTTAATATTTTAGAACCTGCTGTGGTAGTTATACCCTTTGTGCAAATGGCATCCTTTATACTAATAGGCACTCCCCAAAGCGGCATATCAGCCTTGGGCCCTGCTTTATCCAGTGCACGAGCTTGTTCCAACGCCATTTCAGCATCAAGGCTAATGAATGACTTAACCTGCTGCGTGGCATTTACACGTTCAATACAAGCGTTTAAGACTTCTTCAGCCTTTAATTCTCCATGGGCCAATTTTTTTTGTACTTCTGCTAAACTTAAATCATAAATGCTCATAATTACACCTACACAATACGCGGAACCACAAAATATTGTTCATCAGCTTTGGGAGAGTTGGAAAGCACTTCACTTCTATCAGCTTTATTTGTAGTCACATCTTCACGCAATGTTGCATCAAAAGTAATAGGGCTATACAGTGGCTCTACATCCTTGGTTTCCACAAGGCTTAGCGCATCCATATAGCTCAAAATATTACCAAATTGAGACGCGAAAAGTTTAGACCTCTCGCTAGAAATTTCCAAACGTGCTAAATTCGCCATATGTTCTACATCTTTTATATCAATGCTTTTACTAGACATATAAATCTCTTTTTTGTTTGTTATTCTGGAGTGCTATTAATTGCCGCTTGTTTTCTCTTTTCAAACTCGCTGATAGCCTGTAGGCGCATTTTGTTTAGAAAATCAGGGTCAGCCAAGCTTATTCCACCGGATGTTAATGTAAATACAAATAACTTTTGACTTGCTTTGCCGTATGCATCATAGCTCATGGGGGCCATGCTCCATTGCATATTTTGAGCCACTTGTAGCCTGTTATTAAGATCAAGAGCACTGACAGCTTGTTGCATGCCAAGGGCTGCCCCAAAGCGCACAAAGTCATACCCAAGGCCTGTCCAAAAATTTACATTGGAAGTAGAAGCTAGTGCATCTGGTGTTTGGGCTGGATTCCATGCACCTGGAAATACGGCTAATTTATAATTTGCTGTATTTGCAGTGCTTACATTGGTCATGAGGCTTTGCTCCCAAAGAGATGTGCCAAGCAAAACTTGTTTATCATCGCCATTATATAAAAATGCAGCTGTTACCATATCCATATTTTTCCAAGAATCTGGCAAAAATACAGCCTCAAATGTGGCTGTTGATAACGGAACATTATTCACGTCATCTGGTCTAAGCAATGTTTCAGCAGCAGCTGTCCATTGAGCAACATTTGCAGGTTGATAGCCAACAGCATGAACATTGCCTCCCATGGACTTAACAGTTGCATCAAAAATGCTATTCATGCGCGTACCATAATTATCTTCTGGATAAAATGAGCCATAAGAAATAATACCCAGCTCGCCTGTTAATGTAAGAAGACTATTAATTTGGTCTTGAGGACTTGGGAAAAAACGCCAAGCCACATTGCCTTCTTCCTGATTACTAATTACTGGCAAAAATGTAAAAAAGTGACGGTTTGTTGTAATCTGAGCTTGCTTTGCTGCTTCATAATTTACAGCTTGCAAAGGACCACCAACAACAGCACATTGAGGAGGCAAGGATTGTAATTGTGCAAGCCAATTAGCTTGCGTTGTATCAATATGTTCAATTTGTACATTTACGCCTTGGCTTTCAAGTTCAGCCTTAGCAATGTCAGCACCAGTTCGAATTTTATAAGTAATAGATACAATATTACCGCTATTTGGTAGAGCAAGTGCTATACATGTGGATTGCAATGTTGGCACTTCAGTGGTGGTAGCAACACTTGCTGGAGTAACAGAAACCACCTTACTAGCAAGCAGTCTTGAAGGTAAGGTTTGGTCTGCATAAAAGCTTACATCATTTAGGCGTGCCTCGACCTCAGCACTTGTAGGTAAGCCGCGGCGCAAATTTTCCAGCAAAATAACTGTCGCAGGATAGGAAAGCTCTGTGTTAAAAGAAATATTATTGCTCAATGCACTTAGGTTAAGGCCTGTCATATAGCGCATTTCTTCAGCGGTGAAATTTTCAATTTTCTGTTTTTGCTCAAAATCCTTTTTTTCGTAATATTCTGCAATAAAAGACAAAGCACGAATACTAAGTTCAGGCGACCAAGATCGGCCCATTAAAATAATAGCAGCCTGAGCACGAGCAGCAGCTGAACGGTTTTGGTCCATCCAAGCACGCTCTGCTCTTTTAATAGCAAGACTTGGAGAAAGTAGCTTTACACTTGATAGCCAAGTATCTTGCCAAGCTTGTGTTGCATCAACCCCTGGCACATTAAGAACCCATTGATCTAAAGCATCAAGTGAGCTATTAGGGCGACCATTTAAGGCCGCAGCCATGGCTAGGCGTTCCCATGCTTCATTTTGTTCTGCCACCGGCAAACTAAGCCTTGCGGCTTTACCATACAAATTTTCGGCAAGTTGCATGTCGTAATTATCCCAAGCATCACGAGCCGATGCCACAATGGGGTCAGATGCTGGCGGCAAAGTATCACCACCTGAGCCAAGGCCGCCAACGCAAGCACTAATTACAAGACAACAAATAAGAATTAAAGACAATTGAATTTTAATTTGAAAATTTTTTAAGGTATGAATCATAATGTACCTTTTATGCATAGAAGTTTAAATAAAAACCCCCACATAATTGCAGGGGTTTACTTAAATATATTAATCTAATCCCATGACCTTGGCAGCCTTTTTAGCGGCTGTTTTAATTTTATCCATGGGCGAATCGTCAGGCTCGTGTTGCTCAAACTCTCTTAACAATTCTTCTTGTTTTTCATTAATCCGTGTAGGAATTTTTACAACGACCTCAACTAGCAAATCACCACTATAATCTCGTCCTACATACGGCATGCCTTCGTTTTTAATACGAAGCACTGTACCGCTTTGAATACCCTTTGGAATTTCAAGAGTAACAAATCCATTAAGAGATGGAACCTCAAGCCTATGTCCAAGTATGGCTTGCACAACTGTAATTTCTTGTGTGAAAATTAAGTCTTGCCCTTGTCGTTTGAAGGTTTTATCCTTGGCAACACTGATTACAACATATAAATCGCCTGGAGGGCCACCATTTAAGCCCATTTCACCCTCACCACGCACTCTTAAGCGTGTACCAGTATCCACACCAGCAGGAATTCTAACAGCAAGCTCTTTAGTCTCAGCAATTATGCCTTGCCCCTTACAACGAGGGCATGGCGTTCTAATAATTTGACCTTCACCTCGGCAAACTGGACAAGGAGTAGAAAGCTGAAAGAATCCTTGAGAACGCCTAACTTGACCACTACCACCACAATGTTCACAACGCTCTGGTTGTGTGCCTGGGGCGGCACCTGAGCCGTCACAATCTGGACAATATTTTCGCTTTGGTATTTTTAAGGTTATTTCATCGCCAGTGGCCGCTTGAGCAAAGCTAACACTAAGATTATAGCGTAGGTCTGCACCCACCATGGGACGATTGGCACCACCACTTGAAAAACCAAATAAGTCACCAAAAATATCACTAAAGTGCGCAAATACGTCTTCTGTACTGCCAAAACCACCACCATTCAAACCAGCATGCCCAAAACGATTATAACGCTCTCTCTTTTCAGGATCACGCAAAACATCATAAGCTTCAGCAGCTTCTTTGAATTTCTTTTCAGCTTCAGGATCGTCTGGGTTACGATCAGGGTGGTATTTCATGGCCAAGCGACGATATGATTTTTTAATATCATCATCTGACGCATTTTTCGCCACTTCTAAAACTTCGTAAAAATCTCTTTGACTCATATTTTTGCTATCATTGGCTTATCAAATAATTATTCAAAATCTGACTCAGCTTTTGCTTCTGAATTGGCTGCAATTTCAGCAGCATGTAGCGGATTGTAATAACCCATATCTTCAGGTAAAATTTTACCAGCAGCAATTTCACGCAAAGCTGTAACAACTTCTTTATTGCGTGTTCCCACAAGCTCTTCGTAACCTTCACGATATTGATATACACGTTTAATGGCCATCTGTACCAATAAAAAACGATTATCTACACGTTCTTGACAATCTTCAACGGTAATACGCGCCATAAAAAACTCCATCTTTTGATGTTAAAATGTAGTGTCTTTTTCCCTCTTGTCTAGATTTTTTAGCCAAGAATTTAACAAAGAAAAAACACATATTTTCAAGCAATTAGGACAACAATACAATATCCCTTTGCGTATGTAAGGCGAGTATGCTATAGAGAGCTTGCTACTTTGTCAAGGAATTAGTTTGTTTTTGGGCATATGCCAATATGAACTTAACTTTGGCAACAATTAATTAGCTAACTGAATATGTATGCAATTTTTTTGTTTTGGTTTAGATAGCAAGGAAATTTGTATTTTTATGTCTCCAGCGTATGTCCTCATAAACTTATTCATACAAGCAAAATACTTGGAAATACCTTTAAATAAAATGCACTAATTTCACTTTAACAGAGCTTTTTTAAGAAAAAATTAATGAAAAAAAGAACTTTTGCACAACAAGTATGCGTGAAGGCCGCAGGCAAAGCCATGCAACAAACGAACATGCTAGTACCCTATGCACGCATTGGCGTTGCAGTTTCTGGTGGCATGGATAGTTTTGTTCTTTTAAAAACATTAAGCATACGCATGCGCATTGTACCTTTTCCTTTTGAAATTATGGCTTTGCATATTAACCCTGGTTTTGATACGCATAGTCATGATGCGCTTATCCCTTGGCTTTCTGAGCATGGCATATCCTCTCACATTGAAGTAACTAATCACGGACCGCATGCTCACTCTGATGAAAATAAACGCAGTTCTGCCTGTTTTCGTTGTGCTTGGCTCAGACGTAAACGACTTTTTGAGCTTTGTGCTAAATATAAGCTTAGTCATTTGGCTTTTGGTCATAATGCTGATGATTTAGTTCATACATTCTTCATGAATTTATGCCAAAATGGACGTGTGGATGGAATGAGTATGAATGAACCTTTTTTTAATGGCACATTGCAAGTTGTTCGGCCTTTGCTCTTGGTGGAGAAAAAAGACATTCGTCGAGCGGCAAAACAATGGGAGTTGCCCATTTGGAGCAATCCTTGCCCTTCTGCAGGCAACACAAAAAGAGCCCATATGGAAGAAACATTGGAACATGTATATGCCAGTTACAAAGATGCAAGACGCTGTATTTTCAATGCCTTAAGCCGTTGGCAGCTTGAAAAAAACTCCAAACAATCCGATTAGGAAACAATAAAACATGAATTTTTTAACCAAAGCACAACACATGGGGCTTGCAGCCTTGATCATGTCTTTAAGCATTATGCTTTCGCGCATTATGGGGCTTGTGCGAGATAAAGTTATTTCATGGCAATTTGGTACAACATCAGAAGCGGACCTATATTTTACAGCCTTTGTAGTGCCAGATTTTATAAACTATTTATTGGCTGGTGGTTATGTATCCATAACCCTTATTCCCTTGCTTTCCAAAAGCTTTGAAGAAGATGACAATGACGCGTGGAAATTTTTCTCCACTGTTTTTTGTTGGGCACTTGTCGCAGTAAGTTTGCTTACATTAGTAGCTTTCATTTTCGCAGAACCGCTAGCAAGAGTTGTGGCCCCTGGCTTTGACCATTTACAAATTAAGCGTTTGGCCTTTTTTTTACGAATTATTTTACCAGCTCAAATATTTTTTGTAACTGGGGCTTGTTTTTCTGCCTTGCTATTTTTACGCAAACAATTTCTTGTTCCAGCATTAACACCCTTAATATATAATGGATTTATAATTTTATTAGGCATTGCTATGCCCATGTTAAGCCTTGCCACAGGTATGGAAGGATTTTGTTATGGTGTAACCATTGGCGCAGCATTGGGCGCTTGGCTTTTGCCTGCAATTGCAGCAAAAAAGCATGGTTTATTCCTTCATATTTCTTGGAAGCATAAATACATGAAACACTTTTTATTAATTGCACTCCCGCTTATGCTTGGACAATCGGTTGTCATGCTAAATGAACAATTTTTGCGGGTGTTTGGCTCTTTAGCAGGTGAAGGTGTGGTTAGCTTGTTAAGCTATGCAAGGCGCATTTCTCAAGTGCCAGTGGGTATGATTGGTGCTGCCATTGCTGTTGCCTCATACCCTTTTTTGGCAAGTCTTGCCGCAAAAAAGGATTTTGTCACTTTTAATACCACATTGCGCACTGCCATGACTTCAAGCATAGCCATTTTATTGCCCATGAGTTCTTGGATGATTGCGGCAGCTTTACCTACCATGGGCTTTGTATTTGAAGGAGGCGGATTTTCACAAGCAGACACCATTAATTCCACACCTCTTTTACAAATCATGTTGCTTGCCGTACCTTTATGGGCTGTGCAAATGGTGTTAGGGCGTGGTTTTTATGCTCTGGGAGACACCATGACTACGGCCATTTGTGGTACAATAATTACCTTAATAAGTTTACCATTTTTCTATTTTTCAGTGTCTTTTGGAGCCATGGGTATTGCCATGGTTAGCATTGGTGGCGTTATTGCTTATATAGTAGCTATAGTAGTTATCTGGAGCAAAAGACAAGGAACATCAGCTTTTACAGGGCTTTTTAGAGTTATAATCTTGGGTATTTTGTTTTCAATTTTAGCTGGACTAGCAGCTTTTGGAGCGAGTCAGTATACACTTAAATTAGCGGTGCAACTACCTTCAGTTTGGCCATACATTTTTGCACTTGGCTTTAGTTTTATTTGCTTCATGCTTATTTATTTGCTGCTTGCTTTTAAGTTTACACCAGAAATCATACGCCCTCTATGGACAAGACTTAGCGGAAAAAAACCTTAATATGTCACCAAATTTTTACGAAATTACCATTAGCCAAGAACAGGAAGGACAAAGGCTAGATATTGTTTTGGCTTTGTTTTTTCCTAAGCTTAGCTTAAGAAAACGTCGCCTTTTATGGGAAGAATGGTTAGTTTTTGTTGAAAATAAACCGCGCAGTGCTGGGTTTAGGGTTAGAGCTGGTCAAATTGTAAAAATTTTGTCCAAGAATATACAATCAGACAAGCTAAGAGATGCAAAAAAAGCCACTTCCTCTTATTTACAACCACACATAATACATGAAGATGAAAATTTTATTTTTGTATTCAAGCCACAAGCATTACACAGCACCCATCTTGCCAGCGGCGGACCAAGCCTTGAAGCAAACTTAGCACATTTTTTGCCAAACAAAAACAAAGATGCTCAGCTTTGCAACAGATTAGACGCACAAACTTCTGGTATTGTTGTTTTAGGAAAGAGCGAACAAGCCCTGCAAGAGTGGCTTCATTTAGAAAATTATGCCAAATGTGAAAAACGGTATGTGGCAATGGTGCAAGAAAGTGAACAAAATAAAGTAAAAACTTGCATAATAAAAGCGGCTCTTGATACGGATAAACGTAAAAAAAGCCGCGTATTACCTGAGAATGTTCACTCTTTGCGCCATACGCATTTTGTAAAACTTGCCCCTGTTGACTCTGCAAGCTATACAGCCTTACTTAAATACTTCCCTTCCTTTCCACAAACCATGCCTAGAGGCCTTTTTTTCATGGGATGTACAATCTTCAAGGGAGCTCGGCATCAAATTAGGGCACATGCCGCACATGCTGGTTTTGCACTTTTTAATGATCAGCGTTATATTGACGCTAACCCAAATTATAAGAATGAAAGTTTTTTGCTACACCATGGGGCTTTAGTATTGCCACATGAGCGCATTTATTGCCCTGCCCCATGGCAAGAAGATTTAAGCGCAGAATTGCAAAAATCTATAACAACTTTTCTACTGCAAAACCCTTAGATTTGCCTGCTTCTTCCGCATTGCTACCACCAAGGATACAAATACTTCCAGCTTTTGCAGATTGTTGCATAACGTCTGCGAACTCATGAAAATGTGCTGCCTTAGTGGACAGTATTTCATCTCGCATTTGTTGGCGAGCTTCATTATCATCTGCACAAAGATGACGGCTAAGAGCCGCCGCACCCTTGGCATCAGGTAGCATATAAGTATCAAGGTCACCAATGGCGCCTACAATGGCAGCAGAAAGTTCTCGCTCATCTGGTTTAAAATTGCGCAAGAAATCAGCAGAATTATCATAAGTATTAATGGTTTCCATTACAGATGGGTCTCTGTATGAAGCTTGCACAAGCACACCACTTAAGCGGTCAAGAGCACAAAAAGCACCATATGCACCACCTTGTACGCGGATTTTCTCCCACAAATAACCCATGCGCAAATGACGGAAAATCACCTGTGCAGAGCCATGATATTTATACCCAAGCTCATATATATTTGCGCCCTTGCCCACAAAATTTATTTGTAAAGGAGCTGTAAACACTTGCGCTTTCGGTATGTTTGGAATGGTCCAATTGCTAGGGCTAGATTTTTTTTCAGGCAAATTTTTCAAAAAATCTACTGATTTATATTCAATCATGCTCAAGGTTGCAGAGTCCGCAGTTAAATCCATTAAAGCACCATCGTTTGAAAGCACAATTTGGTAAAGCATGTTTAAATCTTCAAGAACACCTGTCCAGTCGTTTTCAGCACGGTCTATCAGCTCACGAATATATTGAAGATAAGTTATGCCACCTGTGAGTTCTTCAAGCCAACCAGTTTGGCAATAGCTTGCTCTTATGCGTGAAGATACCGCCCCATGCCCAGCTGCCAACAGGCTATACTCTAGCCTTGCTTTGGCTTCAAGTAACATCTGACTAAAGCGTTCTTGTTGGTCAAAGTTTGGCTCAAATAGCACTTCATGCATAATATCATATAAATTTTGTGCCTTATCCTTAACAACCTTTCCACCCACAGTGAAGTAGGTCAGTGGAGTTTTATTAACCCTATGCGTTGACAAAAATGGAGCTGCCCAAAGGCCACCAGTTTTTGCCGCAATTTGCATACCCAATTGCACAAAATCATGTTTTTTTGTGCCCATTTCAGTTAATGCACGCCCAAGCAATGGCACTAAGGGCATAAGCCTTTCTGGGACAGCATGCATGGGTAAAAGCAAGTTCACATAGGCAACACCAGAGGTATCAATATCATGCACAAGCACTTGGTTTTTGCCTGAACCACGCAACTCTGAAGGTAATATTTTGTTTTTTAACGGCAAATCTTTAACAGTCAGACTAGGTATAGTGGCCAAAGCCTCTTGGCTATCCACCTTTTCTTGCGCTTTGCGTAGGCGTTTTGTTTCTTTGACTAGTTCTTCGCGTTCTTCCTTGGAGCAAGCCGCTTGTATCTTAGCAAGTTTGGCTTTTTCTTGTTCCTCGCGTCTTTGCTCAAGTTTTGTATCTGGCAATAAAACCACAGTGCTGCGATGCTCATTATTCAAAAACCATTGCTCTATGCAAAGTTCAAAAACCTTTTCACCCTTGGCAAGTCTACTTTTAATTGAACTAAGTGGCGCTTCCCACATTAGTGAATCAAGAGCTGACTTTGGTTCAGCGCTATATAGCCATGTGGATAAGCTTTGCACCATGGCAGAAAGACCACGAGGAAAACGCCCTGAATTATTTTCACGCAATGAAAATTCTACGCTATTGACCGCAGCTTCAATGGCTTCTTGCTCAATTCCATTTTCCACCAGACTTGCCAATGTGTCAAAAATTAAGAGTTCAGCCTCATGCACATCACGAGGGGCAACGCCTTTTAAGCCTACAGAGTAATACATTTGCCTCAAGTCAGTCTCAAGTCCAATGCCTGTAGTATCTTCACCAAATCCTGATTCAATTAGTGCTTTGCGCAGTGGTGAACCTGGCAAACCTTCTAAAATGTGCTCTAGCATTTCAAACATGAGTGCATTTTCTGTTTCAGCAGTCTCGCACAATAGCCAATTGACTGTAAACATCGCCCTATTTTCATCTTCACTGGTGGCGTATGGCACTTCAATTTGCCTTGGCACATCGTATTTTTTTTGCAAAGGAATTTCTGAGTTGGCAGGGCTTGCCTTATAATCTTTCAAAGCTTCGCTTATGATTTCAAGGCGTTTTGCTTCATTATCATCACCCCAGAAGAAGAACCTTGCATTGCTCGGATGATAATAATCCCTATGAAAATTCTTAAACCCTTCGTAGGTTAAGGTTAAAATGGCTTGAGGGCTTCCTCCAGAATCTAAACTATACAACATGTCTGGAAATATGGATTGTTGAGATTGCTCTGCCAATACAGAATCTGGCGTTGAATAAACACCCTTCATCTCATTATAGACAACACCTTTAAAAATCCACGGTTCATCTGCGCTTTCTGCCTCCACATGCCAACCTTCTTGGCGAAATGTGTCCTCACTAATTATGGGATGAAAAACAGCATCAATATAAACATCAATTAAATTATAAAAATCTTGGATATTTGTGCTCGCCACAGGGTAGCAAGTTTTGTCTGGAAATGTAAAAGCATTCAAAAAAGTTTGCAAAGAACCTTTTAATAACTCCACAAATGGTTCTCTAACCTTAAATTTTTCAGATCCACAAAGCACAGAATGCTCCAAAATATGCGCCACACCAGAGGAGTCTGGCGGAGGAGTGCGCAAAGTAACACCAAAGCACTTATTTTCATCATCATTGCTTACAGACAGTATTTGCGCACCAGTTGTTTTGTGTTTCCATAGTTTTGCGACACCTGAAACTTCTTTTACTTCTTGTTCAAGTAACAATTCAAATTCTTTATTTGACATATTTATACCTTTATAAATTTTTAAGATAAGTTTTAGGTAGACAACTCTACCAGATATACTTTTAATACAATCAGTAAATACAAACTTTATTCATATATAATCAGCAAATAATTTATGTAAATATTTATCTAAAAACAAAAAAAGGGCGAAAAAAACCGCCCTTTTTTTGTAAATTTATTAACAATATAGCTAAGAGTTGGCAGCTTTAAGCATTTCCTCAACCATACCAAGGGTTGGAGTAGCATCAGCATCAAGTCCACACAATTGGCGCACAGCTAGCATAAGCATGTCAAACTGCAAAGTCATTTCAGATGTACCATTGTGAATTACACAATGATCACCTTTAACTATCACTCTATAAGCTCTGCGGGTGCGTTCTGGCCCATTGCCGCTAACTATATAATAAACTTGCTCATTGCTGTCAGTGACATAAAGCTTCTGGCGAGTAAGAGTTGAACTTTCTTCATCAAACCATGAAGATTCTGCAAAAAGTCGACCATGAAAATTAATATCTGGACCGTTATCAAGTTTAAGGCATACATTTTCCATGGAATTGCTTGCACTATCTACATGCATATTTATTCTCCAATGCTAAGCTTTATTCATTGTTTTTTTGGGTAACTTAGCGGTCGTTGTATGATTTTTCAATCATACAGTACGTTAATAAAGTGTTCTTTGCATTTATTTAATACAACAGTAACGCTAAAAAAAGCTATCACAATTTATTGTTCAGTGTCAACCTATGAACTAGCATTTAGCAACAACGGCAATTTTTAATTATGCCTTATGTATTAAGACTTTACACTGGTAGCTTCTTGTTGTAAGATGGCTTCATATTGAGTTCATTTATGCATATAATATGGTTTATGCACAACATTTTTTTTATTATTTTTTTTATCAAAATTTTAATTCGCTAGACATCATTTGATTTAATGTTTATAAATTTAATCTCTTACATTCAAATTTTTTAAATTTAGCCTTATATCAAGCATTTGGAGATTTTATGTCTACTGATATTTCCAAGGTTCGTAAAGGCCTTACACAAGTTACAATTAGCATGAAGCAAAATAAGCCTGTTGTTGCAGTCATGGCTGCACTTGATGGTGTAAATTTGCTCATTAGCACCCCTCTCATGAAGTCTGAAAGAGTTGAAATATCACAATTAATCGACAACGCCCTTAGCCAAATCAGTGTTGACCCACTAGTTCGTGAACTGTTTCCACTACAATTAAGCCTTGTGCCTGAGCAAGAGCGTGAGCTTGCAAACAATTTACGAGATTTAATAACTGCCTTAACTGAAAACGTACAACAGGAAGCCCACAAAGCACTTAGCGAAAAAGAAGCTAAGAAAAAGGCCACATTTGACCGTGCTGTACTAGAACTTGAAACCAACACCACTAAGGCGTTGGCTACATTTTCAACTCTTAGTCGTGAATATCCTAAAGAAGCTATACTTTGGGGTAACATTGGCGAAGCGCTACTTAAGGCCAAGCTTTATGAGGAAGCAGTGCACTACTTAAGCGAAGCTCTAGATTTAAAGCCTGATATGTTAGCTTTTTATAACATAATTGGCATAGCCTTACGCAAGCTTGAACAATTTAGCACAGCAGAAACATATTTTTTAAGAGCTTCAAAATACTTACGCAACGACCCCAATCTTTATTTCAATATTGGTAGACTATACATTGATTGGCAAAAATGGAATAAAGCGCGTTCTGCTGCCCTTGCAGCTCTCAAACTGAACCCAGATTTTGAAGAAGCAAAAAAATTGCTTTCGTTTGCTGAAAAACACATAGCCAAAAAAGACTAAGACGAAAATTCTTTTGATGCTTTGGCAAAGCGTTGATAACAACGAGCCACAGGAGAGTCGCTGTCCATATTTTTCAAATATTTACCAGTAACATCTCCCCTTCTTAAAACCAGTGGTTCAAGTGTTGGTTTTGCTACTTTAACAACTTCGTCTAGAGATGCCTTGTCTAGATTTAGGCGAGCCTTAACTTCCTTAAAAAAATCTTTTTCCATAAATGCATTGGCGCGCTCAAGAATTTCTACACTTAAAAATGTTAGCTCTTGCACTGCCATAGCGTCTTCTCCACCCACAAACAAAGTACCATCTTTATAACCAATGGGGCTTGCAAGAGCACATATGTGCTCACCCATGACCATTTCCCAATGCTCCCAAAGCCTAGTAAGTAGAAAGTGCTCTGGCTTACCAAGTCTTTGCAAGCATCTTTCTAATACAAGCTGCACCTCTTCTGGTCTTCCAAGTTTATTTCTTTTGCGCTTGTATTTATCTTTTATATCATCTTGCATAGCACATGCTAGCAAAAGCTCAATTGGGCGGCAATAGGCATTTGTACATTTTTTACTGCTTATAATCTTGTAGCCTCTGACCTTACCTTTTACAATTTGCCGTAAAAAGTTTGTTTTATGACAATTTATATATTAATTTGCGCAGAATTAGATTTTTAGTTTAGCGGCTATGCCCTTACTAATCAAAATCGCACACCTATACTCAATGCCTTGCATAAATAGAATTTATAATATATCAAAATATTTCAAGTGCGGTTACATTTTTCTAGCATGTATAAGGAGATATTATGCTTTATCCTACAATACTTTGCGGCGGAAGCGGTTCACGTTTGTGGCCCCTTTCTCGCACTCTTTACCCTAAGCAATTTATGGAGTATGACCCTAGCACTCCATCTCTTTTTACACAGACCTTACAACGTGTTCAGCATATACAACGCAAACAAGCACGTTCAGTTGGTGCCCCAATCATTATTTGTAACGAGGAGCATCGCTTTTTTGTTGCAGCAACTTTACAAGAAATGCAGGTGCCAGGTAGCCGCACTCCAGATATTATTCTTGAACCGCAAGCTCGCAATACCGCGCCCGCAATCTCATTGGTTGCTTTATATGCCATACAAAATGATCCCGATGCCATGTTATTAATATTGCCTTCAGATCACATCTTAAGGCCTGACAATGCCCTTGTTAGCGCTGTCAAAGAAGCATCATCTGTTGCCAATCAGGGTTATTTGGTAACTTTTGGCATCACTCCTGATAAACCTGAAACAGGCTATGGCTATATTAAACGTGGCAGTCCCATTGACCCAACTGAAAATGCACATGGTTTGCTAAAAAATAATACCAGCTTTGTTACAACTTTTGTTGAAAAACCAAGCAAAGACGCAGCCAACAAAATGCTTAAGGAAGGCGGTCATTATTGGAATAGTGGAATGTTTTTATTCAGGGCTGATGCATTTATTACTGAAATGGAAAAATATGCGCCTGACATAATAGACATTTGCAGACATGCTTGGGATCAATCAAAGCAAGATCATGATTTTATAAGACCAGACGCAGCTGTGTTTTCACAATGCCCTGATCAGTCCATTGACTATGCAGTTATGGAACAAACTGACAAGGCTGCCATGTTACCTCTTGATGTATATTGGAATGACCTTGGCTCGTGGACATCTTTATACGATTCATCTAAGCAAGATGCCAAGGGCAATGTCTGCCACGGCGATGTTATGACCCACAAAACTCGCAATTCATATATTCATTCAAGTAAGCGCCTTGTGGCAACGCTTGGTGTTGAAGATATTGTGGTTATTGAAACAGGTGACGCAGTGCTTGTTACCAAGAAACGCCACGCCCAAGATATTAAAATACTTGTTAAAGCAATGGAAGCGCAAGAACGCAAAGAGGCCACTTGGCATCAAAAGGTCTATAGACCTTGGGGTTCTTATGAGAGCCTTGTGCTTACTGAGCGTTTTCAGGTGAAGCGCATTGAGGTTAACCCCAGTGCTTCATTATCATTGCAAATGCATTATCATCGCTCAGAGCATTGGATAGTGGTTAGCGGAACAGCAGAAATTACTGTTGGTGATGAAACTTTTTACTTAACTGAAAATCAATCAACCTACATTCCATCCACCACAAAGCATAGGTTAAAAAACCCCAGCATATTGCCTCTAGTGCTCATTGAGATACAATCTGGGGCTTACCTTGGTGAAGATGATATTGAGCGCTTTGACGACGCTTATGGAAGGGATTAATACATTGCAAAAAAATTCATCAATATTTGTTGCTGGACATGCTGGCATGGTGGGTTCTTCCATTTGTAGAGCATTAAAAAATGCTGATTTTACAAATATTATAACAAAAAATCGTCTAGAGCTTGATTTGTGCAATCAAAATCAAGTGCAAGATTTTTTTGAAAGCAACAAACCAGAATATGTTTTTTTATGTGCCGCTAAGGTTGGTGGCATTTATGCCAATGACACATTTTCTGCTGATTTCATTTATGAAAATCTGCAAATTCAAAACAATATCATTCACTTTGCATGGAAAAATGGCACAAAAAAGCTTCTTTTTCTTGGCTCATCATGCATTTACCCTAAGCAATGCCCACAACCCATTAAGGAAGAATACTTACTCACTGGGCCACTAGAATCCACTAATAAAGCCTATGCACTTGCAAAAATTTCTGGCATAGAAATGTGCGCAAGCTACCACAAACAATATGGTTTTAATTCAATTAGCGTCATGCCAACTAATCTTTATGGCCCTGGCGACAATTATCATCCAGAAAATGCACACGTTATTCCTGCCCTTATCCGTCGCTTTCACGAAGCTAAAATTAGTCAAGCAAGTGAGGTTAAAATTTGGGGAACTGGTACACCAAGGCGTGAATTTTTGCATACAGATGATTTGGCATGTGCTTGCCTTCATTTAATGAACACATATGAAAGTTCAGAACATATTAATATTGGTTTTGGCAAGGACTTGCCCATATTTGAGCTTGCAACAATTATTGCTAAAATTGTTGGCTTTGAAGGAACTGTTACCACTGACCCAAGCAAGCCAGACGGGACTATGCAAAAACTTCTTGATATATCAAAGCTCACTGCACTTGGTTGGCAGCCAACAATACAGCTAGAGAAAGGACTTGCTCACGCTTACGCAGACTTTCTATCTAATGCAACACGCACTTAAATTATTATGTTAAGACGCTTTAATTATCCAGAGTTTATAATTTTATTTTTACTATGCCTTGTTTTTTACACAGCAATGCACTACTACTCATCATCAGTTCTTGATGGTGTAAAATCCATAGAATTAGTACGCAAAGTAATGTTTTTGCGCTTAATTTTTAGCGTGAGTTTTGCAATTTTACTAGGTGTAATTGGAGTAAAACTTAGTGGGCATATTTGGCCTGCGGCACTTGTTCACGGTGCCGTGGTGGCTGGCATGCTCATAATGGACTTTTCGCTTAAAGAACTCATGGCCGATTGGATACTTGTACTTATGCTAGTGGGCACAGTTGCAAGCATCTCGGCTTTGAGCGGTGCTTTAATGCTTGGTTATTATTGGTTGCGTAGCAAAAGACGCTTGTAAATATATGCACTATTGCTCAATGGGAAACATGTTTCTGTAAACGAGCTTTTCATTAGCATCTTTAACTTCAACTATCATTTGAGAGTTAAACAAATCATGCCCTTCTGGAACATTAGCAAAAAGCACAGCTTTTTTCCAGCGCAATATCTTATAATTACCTACATTTACGGGACTTAATACTAGAGGAATAGTTTCACCTGAGGCAAGGCTTAAGATACAATCAACTTCGCCTACCAAAGCCTCATTACCTGGATTTCGTAAATCTAGTGATGTTCGCACCCTTCGTAAGTCTACAAGGCGACTTTGTACATTTTCTATTACAACAACACCTTCATCAATCACAGGAAAATCCACATGTCCTGGACCATCATCTATTGACACTTCTTCTTGTGATTCATTATTTTTCTCAGATGAGTTTTTCAATGAGCTTTCAACTGTTGGTGCTTCACTTTGCACTGATGTCTCTTGCAAAGTAGAACTGACGGCATTTTCCTCGATTCTAATTTCAATATCTTTTTCATGTTTAAGCAAAGCTTCTAAATTAGACAAACGTTCTGATTTTACAATATGTTCCTTACTTTTAAGCTCTGCATCCATAATCCTTTGGCTTAAGATTGCATTATCTCTCCAAAGAGCAATATTGCCCCATACAGTAAATATTGTAATTAAAGGAAAACATGCAAAAAGAGCTATTGAAGCACGAAAATAAGAGCGGCGAATACGAAAGCGTTTAGTTTCTCCGCTGTCACGCATAATCAACAGATTTAATTTTTCACCCGATACGGACATAGCTTACTCCTGTGGTGAAACACCTTAGTTATTGTCAGGCAAGGCCGCCCAATCTTCATTTACAATCTTCCAGCCATCAAAATGTGGTTCAAGGATTAAGGTTTTAGTTCCCCTATCACCTTTACCATCAGTACTATTATAAATTTGCATCATATCTGCACGCACACCACGCTTATCAAGCTGAACCCTTAGCCCGCTTAGCTCAATTTTTTCAGGAGCTGAAACAGACCAAAGTCTTTTTTTCTGTGCGGTAATTTCAGATTTATTTCTATTGCCTTGTTTAGCATCGCTTGTATAGTGTTCCATATAGCTAAGAATTTCACCCTTTAGCCAATCTTCACGCCATTTTTGTACAAACTTATCAACGGAAACACTTATTCTTTCAAGATATGCTGCTTCCATACCAAGTTTTTTGTCTACCCACTCTGAAGAAACCACAAGCCACTTATCATTTGTGCCTTGTTTCCAGTATAGGCGCTCGATGCCTTCAATCACTTGTCGATTTGGCATGTATATTAGCTTGTTTGTAGAACTAACAACCATATCACCCTTAACTTCAATCTTGGCCTTAGCGCTTAACATATCTATCCACTTAGCACCAAAAAATCGCTGCATATTGCTATTTAGCTTCTTGAAACTTAACTTAGGTGCATTTTCAACCTTGCCAAACTCTTTATTATTATAGAACTCGAAAAATTTCTCTTTATTTCTGTTTTGTAATGCCTTTGAGTGTTCATTCACAATACCTTCGAGTTTTTCACTAAGCTTTGTATCTAAATTGATTTTCTTGCTTGCAGTAACAATTTGTGCCACCTGTTGATCATCACCTTGATTGGCAACTACAACAACTAAGTCTTGCGTCATTTCTGGCATTGTAAGTGGTGGCGGTATGGGTTTTTCATTTTGTGCATCGCTGCTTGTGACATTAGCGTTTTGCCCTTCAATGGATGCAACTAATTGACCTTTTTTATATGCGGCTCGCATTCCCAAATTGCGTGGAATCCACTCCATACCCACAATGCGAAACTGCCCATCTGAAAAGCGCTGCCAATACAAGCGGCGTACACCTTCAGTGGTTAGGTTTGGAGCTCTGTAAAATTGTTCAGACCAAGTTACCCAGTAGCCTGGACCTTCTAAAACATGAACTTCTCGATTAAAAATATTTATCCAAGATAGAATTTTAAACAATCTTTCTTTATTTGCTCTGAAAGCCTCAAAAGTGCCAGGCATGGCCCTTGTGTATGCATTAAAATCATAAAAATCAAAAAATTTCTGAGATCGGCTAGCCCAAGCCCTAGTCCACTGCTCCATGCGAAAACGTAAATGCTTGGCTGTACCATTATCAGCCATAGGTACTTCAGATGTGTTTAAACTTTCACCAACAACCACTGCGGTGCCTGGTGCGAGCAATGGCCCAACTTCTAAAATATTTTTCCGCTCTATGGCAATACAGCCTCTGGTATTATTTGGTATAATATCAGCATCATTACCCTTGCTATGAATCCAAATACCATAACCTGTTTTACCGCGTAGTCTATCCACAGGGTTTGGATAATTTAAAGTATAAGCTACTCCACCATATTCAGCAAAATCCAACCCTTTTGCTATTTTATATTCTACGAAATACACGCCTTCTGGGGTTCGTAAATCATTAACAACTTGCTTATCACCAATAACTTGCCCTGTAGTGCATGGGTAAGAAGCTTTTAAGGCAAGAGGGCTTTTTTTCTCAAATAAATAAAATTGTTGTTTATTTTTATCAATGGCAACAACCCTTTGCGGCAAAGCATAGTCATAAATTTGTGGCTCCCA
The DNA here is from genome assembly GCA_964371835.1 of uncultured Desulfovibrionaceae bacterium. GTDB lineage: Bacteria > Desulfobacterota > Desulfovibrionia > Desulfovibrionales > Desulfovibrionaceae > CAYJAD01. The sequence goes on along the minus strand of CAYJOP010000008.1, from coordinate 11,298 downwards.
ATCATTGGCCGAAGCAAAAGATTTTCCAACCACAAAAGTACATAACACTATAGCTTTTAGTGCTAAAATTCGTGGCAACCACAATAATGATTTTTCATGCGTAAACTTAAACATAACTAATCACGTCCAAGTTTTACCAGCTCTTCTCTAGTAAAAAGAGCCAATAATTCATAACCTGCATCTTTTAATATTTCACGTCCACCTTCTTGACGGTCAAGAATGGTGCATACTGTAACAATATTTAAACCAGAAGCCTTTACTCGCTCACAAGCTTTAAGCAGTGAACCACCAGTGGTTACTACATCTTCAAGCATGGCGACATTATCGCCTTGTTCAAAGTTACCAAGGCCTTCAACATATTGTCCAGTGCCATGGCCTTTTGCTTCTTTTCTTACTAACAATCCTGCCAACGGGCGGCCAACTTCGTGCGAAATTACAGTGGTTGCAGACACCAATGGATCTGCCCCAAGCGTCATACCGCCAACACCCTTTATATCCACATTGGCCAAAATTTTATTAAACAATGTACCTATAAGCCATGAGCCTTCTGGATGTAGAGCTGTAACCCTACAATCAAAATAATAATCACTGCGCCTACCTGATGAGAGAACAAAATCACCCTCACGGTAGGATTTTTCTATGAGTATGCGGGCCAAGCGGCGTTTTAAGTCTTCCATAATCTTTCCTATTTAAAAACACGGCCAAAAATTGTATCTTCATACAGCAAATAATAGTCAGAGTTAAACAACTCATCTAAGGTTTTGCTGTCAATATGCTCTGTTATTTCTGATGATTGTTTGACAATATCCATAAACGGTCGTTGCGATTCCCAACTTTGCATGGCACAAACTTGCACCATTTCATATGCTTTTTGGCGTGGTAAACCTTTATCAATTAAGCTTGTTAGAACCCTTTGAGAATAGTAAAGACCCAATGAGTGGTCCATATTCTTTTTCATACGTTCTGGCTTAACCACCAAATTTTTCAAAAGATTTGTCAATCTATGCAAGATATAATCTGCTAAAATTGTTGAGTCTGGCATAATAACACGCTCAACAGATGAGTGGCTAATGTCGCGCTCATGCCAAAGGGCTTGATTTTCCATGGCAGCCACAGCATTACTGCGCAATAAGCGAGATAAACCAGTCATATTTTCTGCTGAAATGGGGTTTTTCTTGTGTGGCATGGCAGAGGATCCTTTTTGACCCTTTCTAAAGCCTTCTTCCACCTCCAAAACTTCAGTGCGTTGTAAATGGCGAAGCTCAACACACAAACGCTCAATGCCTCCACCTAAAATTGCTAAAGCTGTAAAAAATTGTGCATAACGGTCACGCTGAATAATTTGTGTGGAGTGTGTATCAACGCAAAGGCCTAAATGTTGCATGGTTAAGGCTTCAACTTCAGGGCTTAAAAAAGCATACGTGCCAACAGCACCAGATAATTTGCCCACTCGAATATTTTCAATGGCAAGATTTATACGTTCTAGGTGGCGGTCAAATTCAGCATAATATCCAGCCATTTTAATTCCAAAGCTTGTGGGTTCAGCATGTATACCATGAGTACGCCCCATACAAAGAGTACCTTTCCACTTATGGGCAAGTTCATGTAAGGCTTTTAAGAGCATCTTCACATCTTCCACAAGTATGGCGCCAGCCTCAACTAAGAGTACGGCATTGGCTGTGTCCACAATATCAGATGATGTACAACCAAGATGAATATATCTTGCATCTTGGCCCACATGTTCTTCCACGGAGGTTAAAAATGCAATAACATCGTGACGCGTTGTTTCTTCAATTTCAAGTATGCGCTCTGTATTAAAGGCTGCTTTTTTGCGTATATTGTTCATGGCGTCAGCAGGAATGCGTCCAAGCTTATGCCAAGCTTCACATACAGCAAGTTCTACCTTAAGCCACGCATTATAGCGGTTTTCTAGTGTCCAGATGACATTCATAGCTTCACGGCTATATCTTTCAATCATGGCTTAAATTCCTCATTAAACGACAGCGGTTGACGCACTCTTGGTTTGGGATGCTGTAGTAGCCGTATTATTATTTGTGTTTACAGCATTTTGGTTTGCATTACTGGCATCATCGGATGTGTCTTTTTTAGCAGTCTTAGGTTTTGCGTCACTCTTGCTTTGCGTTGACGCCAACTCGCTATTGGTCTCAGCTTCATTTTTACGATTGCCGTATTCTGTAACATACCAACCTCCACCTTTAAGCACGAAGCTGGTATTAGAAATTATTTGTTCAGCCACAGCCTGACATTCAGGGCATGATGCCGTGTGAGCATGGCACTTAACCCACTCTTCAAAAACATTATTACATTGTGGGCATTTATATTCATAAATAGGCATATAAACCAATCCAAAACTTTTGTATCTATAATGCTCTAAATTTAGGAGCAAAAAAGTGTCAACCTGCCCGATAATTTTGAAACTAGGGGGCAGGTCTTAAAAAAGGCCTACTTAGCCTTTGTTTCAGCCTTAGCATCGCGTATACGTTGTTTAATACGCTCTGCACGACGTTTACGGCGTCTAGCTAGTTCTTTATGACGTTCAATTTTCTTTTGGGCCATTTTGGCTACTCCTTTTATTTACTCTCTCATGCTAAATACATAAGATTTAGTCCATATCTAAAACAATCATATTATATAACCGCTTTAATGTCTAGACTTTTTTTAATTTTTTTTGTACTTTTCAAAAAACATCAATAAAAATCATTTAAAATTGCAATCATTAAGGCCAAGCTAATGCATTATCACTTCAAATTAATTACCTTTTTTTTCAAAGTATTTTTTTTAATCACCATTGTTTTAACCTTGTTTTTTCATCTGAATATGTCCGTTACACATGCTCAAAGCCAAAAAAAAGAGGACAAACTTGAATTTTCTACACCGCCCTTTGTGCCAATAAATCAAAAATCTGCCCATAGACAAGTTTTTGCTCTAAACAAATACCGCATGGGTCTAAAATCTTGGCAAGAACTTGGGCCGTCATTAGAAACGGCCCTTGCCTATAGCAAGGCCATGCCTCAAGCTCAAAATGCCGTAGAGCATACGCATTTGCCATGGTCAAGAGTTACTGCGTCTTTGGAATTATTGAAAAGCCTTTTACCAAAGCTTGATAAAAATCCAGAGTTATTATCAAAGCATTTTCAATGGATTAAAATAAGCCCATCATCGCATTTTACTTCGTACTACTCACCTGTGATTGAAGCAAGCCGCGTAAAAAATGATAATTATCAATATCCGCTTTACCGCTTGCCAAATGAGCTTGCCCCACACCTTGCCCATTGCTTAGCCACCCACACTTGCCCTGACACAGCATTTACAAAGGTAATACGTCCTGACCCTCCTTATCTTACCCGTGAGGAGATTGACCTTGATAATGCCCTCGCTGGCCGAGGTCTTGAAATTGCGTGGCTAAAGCATCAGCTAGACGTTTATTCCTTAATGCTACAAGGGTCAGGATATTTAGATTTTGGTAATGGTGAAGGGCGGGCCATACTTTTTGCAGCTTTAAACGGGCATCGTGGTGAGAGTATGGCAGGCTACCTTATACGCACAAAAAATATTGCCAAAAAAGATGCCACCATGGAGGGCATAAAAACTTGGTGGGATGAAAACCCAAACAAGCGAAGGGATTTTTTAAAAGCAACAACTGGTTATGTATTTTTTCGCTATGGTGCAGTTGAACCTCAAGGCACCACTGGCGGCCCACTTGTACCATGGGTGAGCCTTGCAGTTGACCCAAGAACATTGCCCCTTGGTGGAATTTTAGCCTACTATTTGCCAACCAAGGGCAAAACCAAGGCTGGCGTGCCAGCAAATCCAAATAACTACCTGCAAGGCTTAGGTTTTGCTCACGACACAGGTGGTGCCATTAAAAAATTGCGTATTGATTTATATGCAGGCAAAGGTAACACCGCACACACTGCCGCCATGAGCGTCTATAACAAGGGCCAAATTTGGCTTTTGTTAAAGAAAAATTAGCAAAGTGATTTCCTTACCAATACAAAAATAGCATTATCTTAAAACCCTTTTTACTAGGACAAATTAGGAGTACGAAATATGGTCAACTTGTGGTCCAGCCATCCTTTAATTCCCGCTAAAGTGCATTAGATATACCACAGCTTGCACTTTGTGCATTACTAAGGCATGATGCATCATGCTTAAAAAATCCACCTATATGCGCCGCTGGTTATGGTTAGATGTGGTGCTAGCCCTAGCAATATTTTTATTTGCCATCTTTTTTTATAATCAAGCAACCGGCTCTCAAAGTGCCTTGCCTCAAAGCCTCAATTGGCATGAGCTCATAAAATACATTGGTTGGCATGATGAACAAGGCTGGCATATGGGTCTATTGCTCAAAGGCATTTTGGCAACAGTTCGCCTTGGCATTTGGTCTGGCCTTTTGGCCTTAATTATTGGGCTATTTGTAGGTATTCGTTTAGCATCAAAGCCCAAGGATCCTCTATCACACATTATTTATGGTGCAGTAATTTTTTTGCGCAACACGCCACCACTAATACTTTTATTCCTACTTTATTTTTTAACCAGCGATAGCACATTAAGTTTTTTCACCAATATGGCGCGTGAGGCTTCACCACCAGTGCAAAGCGTCATTGCTTTTATATTTTCTACACCTGAGAATATGGATCGCATGCTTGCGGCTGTGATTACACTTGGTTTTTATCAAGGGGCATATGTGGCTGAAATTGTAAGAGCAGGCTTACAAAGCTTGCCGCAAGGGCAGTGGGATGCTGCACAAGCCTTAGGTTTTAATAAAAGACAACAATTTTTTAAAGTTCTTTTACCGCAATGCTTGCCCATAATGTTGCCACCACTAGCTGGGCAATATGTATCAATTTTTAAGGATTCAGCTCTTGCGTCTTTGATTTCTGTGCCAGAGTTAACCTTTCAAGGTATGGAAGTCATGGCCATTACACGCCTACCCTTTGAAACTTGGATATTGGTGGCATTATTATATTTGCTACTTTCATTAATTTGCACCAATATTTTTCACGGCATTGAGCGTAGGCTCAAATGGCATAATGCGTCTAAATGACGAATTATCTTAGATGAAATCTATCTGCCGAGCGAATGACCTTAAACCTACGGAGTAGCTAGCGGTAGCTAGCCG
>CAYJOP010000008.1:0-6055 GCA_964371835.1 uncultured Desulfovibrionaceae bacterium | reverse complement strand
ATGACCTTAAACCTACGGAGTAGCTAGCGGTAGCTAGCCGTTGAATGAGCGAGGCTGGCACATGGAATTTAGTTCCATGTGCATACTATCTGCCGAGCGAATGACCAAAATGATCATACCCAGCATTTTGCGAAACCTCAGCGCCATTAAGTGTTATTTTACCATCATCGGTTATAACGCCAATACTTTTGGCCATAGGTAATGCCGCCCGAAGTATGGGAAATAACTTTGGCACACAAGCCCCAAGTAGCGCATAATCCTCACCACCAAGCCAAGCTTCGGTACTTGGGCAAAGGCCATGCTCTCTATTGTAGCGTATAACTTCCTCATGCAACAATGCCTCTGGCAAAATAACTTGCGCACCAAGATGTGCTAAACTTTGCTCTTGCCCATGCATACCAAGTAAGCGTGGTAAATCACTTGCCAGCCCGTCTGACACATCCATTAACACCGACGGCCTAGCTTGCGCACCAAGGCGAGCAATGATTAAACCAGCATTCACCAAGGGCGCAGGCCGAAGATGTGCCGCCACAGCTGTGGGCCACTGCTCTATGGCACTAATTCCATCTTTTTCAAGCACCTGCAATCCAAGCCTTGCAAGGCCCAATGACCCCACCATGAATAGTGTATCACCTGGCATGGCACCGCCACGTTTGAGGAATTTTCTTTGTTCCTCCTCATGGCTTTTCAAGAGCGACTTTGCAGCAACACCCCATATGGTAATGCTAATATGCACAAAGGGTGAGCTTGTCACATCGCCACCCACTAAAATCATGTCAAATTTCTTTGCAAGGCTAGACAGGCCAGAAAAAAACCCATCAAGCCACTGCTCGCTAATAGTTTCAGGCAAGCCCACACCAAGGCTAAAGCCCATGGGTTTTGCGCCCATGGCGGCAATGTCGCTGATATTTACTGCAAGTGCTTTATGGCCCACGTCCTGAGCCTCAAAGTATGAACGCCGAAAGTGCACATCTTCCAAAAAAAGATCGGTACTTACACAAATTTTTCCTTGGGTTCGTAAAATGGCACAATCATCACCACGGCCCAAGGCAAGACTTGGGTGTTGATTGGGAAAATACTTGTCAACTATCTGTAAAAAGTGAGCTTCTGATGTTACAGGCATACTTACTCCAAGGTCAAAAAATCCTGCATAATTACTTTTAAGCCAAAGCCCGCAAAGTTAACTTGATATTTATCTGGTGGTATAAATTTTATCATCTTCCCACGCCCAAAAATTTTATGCTGACAATAACCAAGCGGCTTACTGTTTGTATCTGCTGGGGCTGGACTTGAATTTTCTTTTTCAGCAAATGGATTTGCCATATCTAAAAAGTCCGAGCCTGACGCGCTGATTAGGCTGGGCGAGCTGGGTGGCAAAAGCCTTGTTATGGGCGCATCGCCATTGCTTTTCTTTTGCAAAATTTTACCATAGGTTTCGTACCATTCTTCGCACATGCCGCGCGGCAATTCCCTTAAAAATGGGCTTGGGCTTGCATAAACACTGCCCATGCTACCCCTTGTATACACAGAAGATGGTGCATATAATTCTAATTGTTGCTTGGCTCTTGTGCAGGCAACGTACATTAAGCGGCGTTCTTCCTCAAAGCTTTCGGCATCATTCATGGCATGGCGTGAGGGAAAACGCTCCTCCACAAGATCTATAATTATAACAGCGTTCCACTCAAGGCCCTTGGCAGAATGCACTGTGGAGAGGATTACACTTTCCTCGTCCACATCTTCATCCTCAACAGTATCAAGCACAAGGTCCGCAATGAATAAATCAAGATGTGTGGCATTTGCAGCCATGCTAAGCATTTCATCAAGACCTTGGCGGCGACGTGGATAATCGTCAGGATATGCGGCCTCAAGGTAGGGTTGATAATGCTCAATAATAAGCTCCACAAGGTCAGATGGGCTTTTGTGTTGGCTAAGTTCACGCATATTATCCACAAATCGCATGTCTGTAAGGAAGCCCTGATATTTGGCAAAGGCCTTTTCTGTGGCCTTAGCATCACCTTGAATGGCCACATTATACAGCTTTTGCATGGTTTTTTTGCCAATGCCCTTATGCAAAACCGCCACACGCTCAAAAGCCTGCATATCCAAAGGATTTACAATTAATCTTGCAAAAGCCAGCACGTCTTTAATGTGCGCCGCCTCTGCAAAGCGCAAGCCGCCGTATTTACGAAATTTAATACCAGCTCTATTTAAGGCCACCTCTAAATTATATGAATGAAAGCCTGCCCTAAAAAGCACTGCAATTTCATGTGGCAAATAGCTTTTCAACAATTCTACAATACGCCTAGTTACAACATCTGCTTGGCTTTTATCGCTATTGGGCGTGATCATGCGCACGGGATTTCCACCCTCTCGCTTAGTGAATAAATTTTTATCAAATGACTCAGTAGCATTGCTAAGCAAGGTATTTGCCACATCAAGCACAGCTTGGGTTGAGCGATAGTTTTCTTCCAATCGAATAATTTTCGTGTCTGCAAAATTTTCAGGAAAATCCAAGATATTACGAACATTTGCCCCACGGAAGGCATAGATGGACTGAGCATCATCACCCACAGCCATAACATTACCATGCCCACCGTATTCCTTACCCCCAAGTAAGCGAACCAAACGAGCTTGAACTAGGTTTGTATCTTGATATTCATCCACCATAATATGGCGTAAGCTTTGACGAAGGGCTTGCATTTTTTCTTCATGCAAGATGGCCTCAAGCTCAAAGAGTAAATCATCATAATCAAGCAGGCCTTGGGTGCGTCTAAAGTTAGTATAGGCCACATCTAGTGCTTGCAAGGCGTCGGTATGTGGCAATAAATGTGTGGCCTCACGTTGTAAAACTTCTTCAATGCTTATTTCTTTATTGCGGGCCTTGCTTAAAATGCCCACTATATTTTGAGTTCTGGGGAAGGAGCGATCACCCTTGCCCAATTTTAATTCTTCACGGCAATGTCTAATGGCTGCTGAAATATCTGCACTGTCCATGACGGAAAATTGCCGCCCTTCAAGCCATGCAGGGCGATATTGGCGCAAAATACTATATGCAAAAGCGTGAAAAGTTCCACCACGCACGCCCACAAGCCCACGCTCCAAAAGTTGTGAGGCACGCAAAAGCATTTCTTGTGCGGCTTTACGAGTGAAGGTTAAAAGCAGCATGTCGCAAGGGTCAATGCCTTGCTCCACAAGCCAAGCTAGGCGGTAAACAATGGTGCGAGTTTTGCCAGAACCTGCACCTGCAATAACAAGTACAGGGCCGTCTTTGGCAGTGGCAGCCGCAAATTGGGCAGGATTTAAGCTTTGTTTGTAATCAATCATAGAGGTATACTACTGTTATATCTTGACGTAAGCAAGGTTTGGCTTATACATTAGTTAAGAAATTTTAAAGGGAGTTTATAATGTCACAACAATCAGAAGCCTTTGCCAAGGGTGTTGAAACCATCTTAGAAGCTGTAATGTTTGAAAATTGGTTACGTTTTTACTTTATTAGCGAAAAGCCAGAACAAGAAGATGTTTTATTTTTAACAGTGCCAGAGCAAGGCATGAATAAGATAAAGGAATTATATCCGCATTTATTGCATTTGGCTGAGCTATTAAATGGTAAGGAGCTTACCTTTGACTCATCTCGTGCTGCTTTGTGTACCTTTGTGGTAACAGAAATTGACGGCAAAACCATACCCCAAAATATGAGCGATATGGTCTTTGATAGTAGCACTTTTCAGATAGAATTACAGCTATTTAACACATGGGTGCAAAGCCATGAAAGCCAACTTGACGAAGGTTTTTTAGAATTTGGTGCATGGAAGAACTTTTTTTCCCAATGGCGAGCCACCGACGAAGTTAAAGAGTGGCGTTTGCAAATGCATGCCTCTGCCACCATGCCAGAAGCTAAGGAAGGCACTGCTTAAAACGAAGTGTGCTGCTTAAAGACATGGGTATTAATATAAGTTTGATATGATAATATTGCAATTTTATGCACATTGTGTAAAATACATAGCAAGTTAATAAGTTTATTTTTAAATATTTATGGAGGTATTATATGACAATTGCAACTTCTGCTGAAAAAATTTCCCCATTAGCTGTGGGTAGCAACCTTCCAGATGGTCCACTTGGCACCATGGATGGACAAAAAACCACCCTAGAGCAAGCCATTAATGGCAAGGCATCTATTATTGTTTTTTACCGTGGTGATTGGTGACGTTTTTGCCTCACGCAGTTAGCGGGAATAAACGACATTCTACCAACATTACAAGAGCGTGGTTATGAAGTTATAGGCATTTGCCCAGACTTAGCCGAGGGTCTTCAAAAAACACATCTTAGCAAAAGCCTAAACTTCCCACTATTTTCAGATTGCAAAGTAGAACTTGCAGAAAGCTTTGGCCTTGCCTTCCACATGGAAGATGATATTGTAGCCATGTATCTAGAAAAATTTAATATTGATTTAGTAAAGGCCTCTGGCGAAACTCACCATAACTTGCCAGTACCTGCTGTTTATGTGGCAGATGCCAGTGGTAATATTAAGTTTGTTTATACAAACCCAGACCATACCACAAGACTTAGTAATGATGAACTATTAGCTGTTGCCACATAAAAAATGGGCAAAGCAACTATTTTATTAAACGAATGAAGAAAAGGAAGTTTATGATTAGGTTAATTAGAAATTCAATTTTGGCATGTTGTTTTGCCATGCTTTGTACCATGCCCCTTAGTCCAAGTGCAAATGCCGCCACCAACCCAGCTGGCACAACTGTAAATAGTATGGATGCTACTACACTAGGCCCAGTCCTTGAGAACCATGGCACAATTTTAAATGGTGCCTTGTATAGCGTTGCTGGCAACTATCGAATTGCTATGTATGGACAATCTTCCGGTACTGCAAGTTATAACTTTAGTAACTTTGGTGATATTACTATTAATGATGCTCAAGCGCATAGTTATGGCATGTTTGCAGGATCAGATAGTGGCTCACACAGACTAACCAACAATGGTACTATTAATATAATCTCTATAGATAAACATGCTTATGGCATGTATGCACGCTCAGATAATGGCTCACATACGTTGATTAATAATGGTACAATTTTATTACGCTCCTCCGATAGCCAAGCAGAACTGCTGATAGCAATGCATAGCTATTTCGGAAATTCACATACGCTAATCAATAACGGTACAATTATCATAAATGCATATAAGGCTTCCTACGGTATGTATAGCCGTGAATCCGCCGCCAATTTTCATAATAGTGGCTATATTAGCGTAAGGGGTACTGGCCAAGAAATTTTTGGTATGCGTGGCGAATCAGAAGGCTTAACCATCAGTAATACAGGAGTTATTGATGTTTGGGCTGACTCAGGCATCGCCAGTGAGGCCTTGGCTATTGAAGGTAATTTAAATGTTGGAACATGGGCCACCACTTTAAGAAATTATTCCATACACGATAATGTATTTGGTATCTATAAATTGGGACATGTAGACTTTAAAAATACTAAACTAATATTGCGCCCCGGAACTTCAGCACAGGAATTTCAGCTTGGTAAAACCTATAATGTAGCTGACATGATAAAGTTCACGACTGATATGGTAAATGAAGGAGTTTTGACAGCTAATCATGTTGAAGGAAATATTGCTGAGGCTGTAGCAGAAGTTCCATTTTTAAAAGCTACCCTTGTGAATGGCAATGATCCATTTAATGCCACTGTACGCCTTGATAGCAATGTGAGCGAAGAAACAACCCCAGGTGCTGCCACAATGCAACAAGCGGTAAGCCAAGTACAAAGTCAATTTAACAATTTGTCAGCTTCCCTACGCAATGCCCTTGTGGAAATTTATACACAAGCCAATTTAATTGCAGATGCTGGGCAAAATAACACTAGCGGTGTTGCCGCTGGTTCAAGTGCCATGAATAATAATTGGCAAGTATTCTTAAGCCCACATGCAAACTATGCTAATAATAGTAAATATGATTATGATGGTAGCAATGTGGGTGTTACCGCAGGGGCTAGCTACAGAATGAGCGAGCAATTTTCCTTTGGTGCGCACTTGGACTTAA
>CAYJOP010000007.1:11510-49681 GCA_964371835.1 uncultured Desulfovibrionaceae bacterium | reverse complement strand
CTTCTGCTTGAGCTTGTGCCTCTGCCTCTGCTTGAGCTTGTGCCTCTGCCTCTGCCTTAGCTTTGGCTTCTGCCTCTGCTTTTTCTTGTTCGTAAGTGCTTTCGTCAGGTTGAACAGGAGCACTAGCAAACATCATCATTCGGCTAGCAGGTGCAGGTGCTGGTGCTGGTGCTGGAGGGTCAGGTAAATCAACATTTAAAGTCAATTCTTGAATTGTAGATACATTTCCAGCCTTATCGGTTTGAGTAATAGTAATATTAGTAGAGCTACCATCCAAAAGGCTGTCTAAAGTGATTTCTACACTATTAGCACCATTTGGTATTACTGCATCATATTCCGTTGAGCCGTACATCAACTTAACTTTAGCGCCTGATTCGCCTGTAATTTCAAAAGTTACTGAATCTTGCGTTATTGTGTACACGTCGCCCACATTAGCTGGGTCGTCCCCTACAAAATCAAAGGTCGGCTTAGCTGGAGCTATTGTGTCTTTTGTTATGGTAAAAGTTTCCGCCTGAGAAACATTGCCTGCTTTATCTGTTAGAATAATACTTACATTAGATGTAGCTTCAGCAAGGTTTATCAAGGTAAAGTCTACCGTTCCTTCAAAGCCAACTACAGCTGATAAGGTTTGAGCCCCATAAATTACAGTGGCAGTAGTTCCTGCCTCACCTGTTACTCTAATCGTTGGTTCGCCTTCTACCTTGGTAAAGAATTCATCACCACTTCCTGTTGGTATATTAGCACCTACAAACGCAAATGTAGGTACATTTGGTTCACCAGTATCAACAAAAAGTGCTACGTCAACTTCACTACTAGTATTAGAGCCATCTGACTGAGTAACTGTAATGGCATTTTCACCTTCTACTAGGTTGTCTAAGTTAATATGTGCCACCCCATTTTCAATGGTTGCATTTTTCTGGTAAGCGCCATAACTAACAGTAACTGTTGCACCTTCTTCACCATAAATACTAATGGTGGCATTGCTAGCATCGGTTACATATAGGTCCCCTTCCTTGATTAGGCCATCAAAGACAACATGAGGTTCACCTATACTTCTATCAATGACCAATGATGGCAATGCACCACTTGATGTTGTAACCTCACGTCCAGCAGCACTTGATACCGTTAGCCTGCTTGAATAAGTTCCTTCTGCAAAGTTTTTACCATCAAAGTCAAGTAATATATCATTGCCATCAGTTATTCCAGTTACAGTAATAGTCGTACCGCTATTAGGTATAAGTCTTAACTCATAGGTCAAGCCAGCATCCAATCCCTTAAGAGTAATTTGTGGATTTTCAGAGCTTGTTTGCATGATGCCATATGCATTGTCCATGTCATTTTCAAGAGTTAAGCTTACACTGTTTATGTCTGGTCGAGTGCCATCAATAATGAGAGTCTTATCAGTTATCTTTTCGTTTCCAGCTATATCCACCTGCCTTACTCTAACAGTATATTCACCATCGCCTAAGTTTCCAGCACTCACAAAAACAGAGCTTCCCGTTACATTAGGCTGAGTAAATACTACATTATCAGAGGCATCAATAATCTGGAAAGAACGTGTAGTAGCATCACCTTCAAGATTACCTAAGGTAAAGCTCATTCCAGTTGCATTGTGAGTCAACCAATTGTCGCTATTGGCATTGCCAAAGAGATTAATTGTTGGTTCTTGGGCTTCAGGTTTTACCGTTAGGGTTTGTTCCTTATGAGTAACATTGCCTACTTTGTCAGTAAGTGTAACCCTTACGGTATACACATTTTTGCCTGAACCTGATTGAGCAAGACCAGTTATGTCAACATTTGCCTTGCCAGTATCGCCAAGGTCAAGAGTAGCAGAGGTAAATACTGTGGAACCACTTGCATTGGTAACAGTCACAATAGCTTTTGCATAATCCTCACCATCAACCTCAAGCGCAATAGACTCACGAGACTGTATAATCCAGTCAGTAGAACTTGCACCAGTGTCAACACCTGCCCCTAGTTTCATGGATGGTGTTGCAACACTATTATCAAAGGTAATGATGATTTCATTACTGTATGCACTTCTATTATTGGCAGCATCTGTAATTCTAGCACTAAAAGAGTATTCCCTCTCAGTATCAGCTGAAAGTGCAAAGGTATATGTGCCGTCAGCTCCAATTACTCCAGCTGCATCTGGCCATATAAATCCGTCTCGATAAATGCCAACTGTTGCACCAACTTCTCCACGTACAACCAGCTTTGTTTCGTTTGCCTTTGCATACTGTGTAGTATCAATAATTGTAGTGTACTGAGAGTCAATTAAAAACTCTATGGTTGGTGCATCAGGAGCGGTTTGGTCCACGGTAAAGTTTGCATTAGCTGTATCTTGAGAGCTAAGTTCAATATTACCATCGACTATTTTAGTTGATGAAACAGTAACAGAATAATTACCCTGCTCTAAGTCAGGTAAATTATTTATTGCACCATCCATTTGTGTCCAAGTCCAAACACCAGAGTCATTGGCTACAACGTCAAAGGATTTGTTTATACTACCGCCTACTATTTGAATAGTAACTTTACTTCCTGGAACGGCTAGTCCTTCCAATGTAAGGGTTTCGTTATTTCCAAGTTCAGCATCGTTAATAGTAACAGTTGGACTTATTGTATTTGAATAATACTTAATACCAAGCTCGCTGCTCTGGGTACTAATATTACCATGCGAGTCCTTTGTGGCAAACTTTAAGCTACCTGCTTTATCACCTGTCAATGTGGAAGTTGAATCTTCGTCAAGATAGGCAGTAATATCTGTAATAGCATACTTTCCGCCCTGCTCTGCAATGGTTGCAACAATATTTCCACCTTTATAAATGAGTAAGGATGAACCTATTTCTGCATTATTAAAGTAGAAAGCTTTTTGTGCTGTAGCAAAGCCTGAGCTTGGGTCTAAGTCAGTTACAAATTTTATTGCACTATTTGCATATGTTCCTTCCTGATATGTAAGAGCTGCAATATCAAGTATATTAGGTGCATCTCTGTCTACGGTAAAGTTAATGATTTGAGTTTCAACATTACCTGCTTTGTCTGTTACGGTTAGCTCTAACGCATAACTTCCGCTTGCAAGAGCAGCATTTGCACCTAAATCCAATGTCCAAACGCCGTTATTCAAATTTTTAGAACTAAAAGTAGCAACGCCAACTTCTGTTCCATTTTGTTTGAATATACCACTAAAGACATCTGAGGCGTCAAATGGATTATTAGCATCTGTGGCAGCAAGTTGCACGCGAAGATTACTAATATCACCACCAAGCGCAATTTCACCTACGATAGCTACACCATTTTCATCAATAAAGGTATGTGTAAAGTCAGGCTCAGTTGTATCAATGGTATAAGCAAGGGTGATTTCCTTTGTATTATTAAGTTCATCTGTTGCCCTAATGGTTATGTTATGATTACCATCGGCTTTGCCTTGCAAGGATGTTTTTTGCAAGTCAAAATTCCAGTTTGTGCCAATTACCGTAGCAGGTGTAAACCAGCTAGCACCGCCATCTATGGAAATTTCAACTATAGAATTTGCCTCAACTGTACCAGCTAATGCAATGACTCCGCCTGCCATATCTACGGCACTAAGCAAGTTATCATCGGCACTTAGTGGATTAGCAGTTAAAGTTGTCACCGAAGTGTCTACCACAAAGTTAAAGGCATCACTGGTTTTTTCATTTCCTGCAATATCCTCTGCCTTGATGGTGAGATTATAGTTACCATCTGCAATGGCGGCAACCATGGCAAAGGTATATGTATAAGTACCGTTTTCATGTCTCCTTTCAATAGTTGGAGTATAATTGATAGGACTACCATTATTAAGCGTGAAAACAAAAGCACTTTCATCAAGCTCTTCATCAGACGTCATGCTAAACTTAAGAGCCTTAGATGTTGCAATTTCATTATTTTCCAAGCCTGCTTCAAGCATTTCATCAGTAAACTTAGGTGCAGAAAGCGTAGGAGCGGTATCATCAAGGCGAACCTTAAATGTATGCGTGCTTTCATTTCCTGCTTTGTCTACCACGGTTACGCTGTATTCTTTTGTAACTCCATTTGTATTATCCAAAGGAATTTCAAAAATTGGAGTTGGTGAATTTGCGTCAAAGGCTATATCTGCACCGTTATGCTTTACTGACAAGAGCCTATCGTTGGCACTAAAAGTAATCTTGTCCGCAGCATTGGTATAGTAAACATCACCATGGAAGATGAAGTTTTCACCATTTGTTTTTATGATACTTGCATCTGTTATATCATGTGTAACAGTTATGGTTTGTGGAGGTGTTGCATTACCATGACTATCCACAGCAGAAATAGTGAATGATCCTTTTCCTGCCAGTGACTCTGTAAAGGTAAAATCTGCACCTTCTTTTACAACCTTATGCACAGTACCGCCAAGGTTAATGCTGTAATACGCAACATCATTACTTTGCGGTAAAGTGAGTGCGAAGGCATCTCCAGCGGCCTCATTGTGATAAAGTGTATTGTTAACTATATCAATACCATTTAACACCATCGTACTATAATCAACAGTTGGTGCAACGTTATCAAAGTTAATATCAAGCTTTTGCTCTGTAACATTGCCTGCCCTGTCGGTTATTTTTAGAGTGTACTCAGCTTGTTCATTGGTTTGGCCTGTTAGATTAAAGGTATGCGTTTTACCAAACGTACTATTTACGCCAACTTGTGCGCCGCCTTTTAATAGTTCAAAGGTTACGTCTTCGCTGGTAGTTACCGTAAATCCATTGGTACCCACATTTAGTGTAGCTGTGTTCAGAGTAGCCACATCAACAGCAATATTTTCACTTGCACTTGCACGAATAAGAGTAACGTCAGCAAGCGTTGGCTTGGTGCTGTCTAAATCAATGCTGATGGTTTTCTTAGTAGTGCTCACATTACCAAGATCATCAAGAACTTCAACAGAGAAAGTATATTCCCCATCATTACCAAATTGGTTGTTCTCTAGAGTAAACACTGCTTCATTACCTAAAACGCTTGCAGTTCCGATTAGGGTATTATCTTTGTCATATACTCTAATCTCGGTGGCATTATCAACAAGCCCTGTCACCTTAATGTTACAAGTGGTATTACCAGCATCATCTTTGCGTAGATAATAGTCATCGCCATTTTCTTTAAATATACCACCATTTGCTATACTTTCTAAGCTAAGATCAACGCTTGCAATATCCACAACGCTATCTCGTGTAATGGTAATGCTGCCTTCACTTGCCAAATCTATGGTATTGCCTGAACTATCAATGGCTTTAAAGGTGTATTTATAATCGCCATCGACCATACCTGCTTTATCAATATCAATATTGAATGACCAATCACCATTTAGATGGGCTACGGATCCAATAAGGTTATTATTTTCATAAATCTGTATGGTTTTTACCACATTATGCGGATCAATGCTTCCTGAGAGGGTAAAGTCTTCATAGATACGATGTGGATCACGAGTATCATCACCTAAACCATAATCAGGCCCACCATCACCACTATCATCAATAACTGCTGTGAAAGAGTTTATAGCTTCAGCAGTGTTATTATAAATGAAGGTAAAGTCCTGCCCTGCAGAAACATTGCCAGCCTTATCAGTGGAGGTAATGGTAATGGTATAGCTTCCGTTTGTTAGGGCATCAATACCACTAACAGCACTCAAAGCAAATTGGGCACTCCAATCCTGATTGGTAGTTGTAGTTTGTGCAAAGTTATTATGCGTATAAATAACAGATCCATCATTTGCTTTTACAACAATTTGCACTGTACTTTCCGCTTCTGCACTACCACTAAAGTACAATTTACCATTTCTGTTAAGAGATGTGTCATCACCTGCATCTGTGCCATGTGAGTCTTTGTCCATGCTTACAGGCGGCAATACATTTTCCGTATCAAGTGTGAATCTATAGCTATCGGTAAACTGTTCATTACGATATTCACCACTAACTCTAAACTCATAATCTATACCAGCATTACTACTTAATTGACTAGGGTCTTTTAAGGTAAAGGTATAATTTCCTGCTCCATCGTTAACAACGATAAAGGCATCCTTACCTTGGATTAAAACACCACCTGTCGTGTAAATGCCATAATCTATGATACCGTTTTCAAATGTAGTTCCATCGCCTAATTCTGTTATTCTTGCATCAAAACTAACATTAAATGTTGGCGTAGTATCATTGGTATATTCGTTTGCATCATTACCAAATGTATCTTCTACCTCAAAGGTGGTAGTTGTTCTTGCGATTTCTACGACAATATCTTCATAATCATCAAAGGTCTTAGTATTGCCTTGTTGGTCTGTAACCTCGATGATTATTTTGTGATCTGAACCTACAGCTAAATCTTCTGATGGTGTAAATTCAAATATACCACTTTCAAACACGCCATCTGCATTAAGCTTAGGACGCAAAGTATTGCTATTACTATTTTCATCGTAAGTGTATGTTTTACCAGCAAGTGTAACTACTATTTTTTGGTCATCTATCTTACTTTGAATTTCAATATTAGGCCTTTGATTGGTAATGGTAAAGTTATCATCACCCACAATAGAAACTATAGGCTTATCTGCCTCACTGTTAAGAGTAACGGTGAAAGTTTCAACACTTTGATGTCCAAGAACATCTGTGCTTACAATGGTAAACACTTGGTCTACATCTTCAGCAGTACCATCAAGGGCATTCACAAGAGTAAATTCATCTACTCCGTTTATATCCTCAAAAGTCCAAGTAGGCGCGGCTGGTAGATTGTTTGCAGTGTATTCACCCTTAAAGATTGTAATGGTCACAGTTTCTTTAGCGTTAATGCCAAGAATAAAGGTTTTGTCTTTGGATATCCACCTTTGATTATTGTCACTGTCTAAGTGATCAGTAATTAAATCTACATCTTCCGTAGATGAAATTTTTTCAATTTCAACAGGAGTAATGCTTGAGTCAAGAGTGTATTCCACAAACGTTTCTTTACCATCATGCATTTCAAGATTGATTCTTACTTCTTCTCCATCAAGGCCGTTACCTGTTAAGCCATTTACAAAGGTATAATCCCAAGTGCCATTGGCTAAAACGTCTACCGCAACAAAGTCAACTTGGCTTCCATTATGCTCAAAGGAAATTCTATCACCTGCTGCATCAGTTAAGTAAACAATAATTTGTTCACCCGGACTACCGTTTGTGCCATCAAGAGTAAATTCTTTTGTATGGTCAATGAATACGGTGGAAGAATCGTTCGGATCTTCCTCACTTTCTGCTATTACAAAACCAGGAACATCTTGCAGAACAATTTTTTCGCTTGTAATAGCACTTTCATTACCAGCTTTATCGCAAGCAACAACTTCTACAAAGTATTTTCCGCCTCTTTCCCACCCTGGGATGTTTTTAGGAACAAGGGTAGTATTCCACATACCTCTGTTATTTATATCATCGGTATATGTATAAATAGGAATGTCACTGTTTGCATCATCATAAATATGAATTTTTACGCTATGCACATCGGCTGAACCGGCTGGCTCAGTAACATAACCTGATAAGCGAATACTATCGTCATCGGAAGTGTAATACTCATCACTCACGATATTGTTGTAATCTTCAGCATTAACAATCATAGATATACTATCTACATCTGGGGCTGTGCGGTCCACAGTATAAGTTATGTAACTTTTTGTTTCATTGCCAGCAATATCACGCTGAATAATTGTAGCAGTGTATTCTCCCTCAGGAACTTTTCCATTGACTGGGTCTTTGACGGTTACATGTAGTTGGTCATTTACAATCTCAAACGCTACATCTGTTAGTATATCACCACTTGCATTTTCAATAATAACTTCATCTACAAACGCCAATGAAGCATCATTCCTTTCTTCAAGCTGCAACACTAAGTCATCATCGTTAACATCAGTAATGTTATTTTCAACGCCTGCATTATCAAGCCTTAAGTCTATTGACGTTGGGGCTGTTCTATCAATAATCATGGAGAAATAGTCATTACTTAGATCTATTGCTGCCCCATTTTTATCTTGCATTTCAGCTGAAATTTCCCACTCATGTTCACTTAGTCCAGATACATCAAACTCAAAGCTTGCAAGGCCTGATGCATCAAAGGTAATAGGCGGATTAACAGCATATTCTGTAAAGTCATCAACATTTTTCTGACGATACAGGATTTTAGATACTATTGAACCCTCTCTACCCTCAAGGATAAGATAAATACTATCACCTTTAACATGTGGCGTACCGCTATCATCTTGTCGTATATCGTCAGATGTGTCACCAACAGTATTATTTTCCAAATCAAGTTTTATGGCGTGGTCGCTACCTGCCACCTCGGTTAAGGTCATATCTACTGTCTTTTCAGTAACATTACCAGCTTTATCAGTAATAGCAATGACATATGTAATGGTCTCACCATCACTATCAAGGTCGTCCAAAGGATACGTCCAAGTGCCATTTTCAGCCCACCTACTAGCAAGCTCTATCTTGTTTGCACCGTCAACACGATATAGGGTAACTTTGCATTTTTCTTCAAAATTTACCGTAATATTAGGTTGTGGTGTGCTGGTTTCATAATTATTATCAACAGTTTGATCACCCTGAAGGCTAATTGTAGGTTCACTTGGTGCTGATGTATCTCTGTAAATTCTAGTTGGTTCACTTTCGTTTCCATAACCGTCTCTCAATACAATAGAGAAGTAGTCATCAACACCTAAACCACCTATTAATTCTGACAATTCATCATAAAAATTATCTGTACTCCATCTTCCGCTGGAACCAACATAAGCTGTAGTTAACGGAACAACCGCGTTACCATCTTGGCTTTTATAAAGCACGGTAACGGTTTCATTTCTAAGCAGCCCTTGGCCACTTAAGTAAAATTGACCTTCCTTCTCATATTGTTCATTTAAGTGGAAGCGATTATTGCCCCATGCTTGGTTATAACCTGAATCAACAAATATGAGTTCACTAAGCTCATTTGCTGTGGGAACAGTCGGCGGTGTTCTATCCACAGTGAATTCTCCAATCTCTTTGGGTTCACTTGGATTACCTGCAAGATCAAGCACAGTATAACTTGCAGTATACACACCATCAACAAGGCGTTCGGTATCCAGCCCGCTAGACTCCCACTCTCCAAATGGATTGCCCAAGGCAGTAACATTTATTGTGAGTGTTTGTACAACATCACCGCCTTCATCTCTTACCTGTACTGTGACGCTTGTAACATTGTTAATGGCTGCCCCAAGCTCGCCAGAGAAAATAATATCCCCTTTGCCCACAGTTTCATCTTTGGCATCAAATTTATCGTATACATTACTGATATCGCTATCAAAAGAGATATATTCAAAAAAGTCAGACGGAGTTATGGAAGTATTATTATACACATAACTCATTTTATGTTCTGTGGACTCATTGCCAAATTGGTCTACAACAGTAATGGTGAAGTTATATTCGTCCTCCACAGCATTGCCATTAATATCTTTCGGGACAATTTGTCGTAAGATTGAAGTAAGATCAAGTTCATTTAGGTGTTCAGCTAAAGCAAACTCTTGTGTAAATAATTTATTATCATACTCAACTCGCAGCACATAAGGTCTTGTAGTTACACCTAAAACTTTAGTCTCTACATCATTTGCTGAAAAATCAAGTTCTACCTTAGCCTCTACGGTATGTATGTCTATGGAGCTGTTACAAACATACGTTGGTCTACCAAAATTGTCGTATGTAACTTCAGAAAGTGAACCAGCATCTTCATCATCAAGAAGTATTGATGAAAGCACAGGTTGCCAAACATCATAAACGACATTTATAATTCCTGCTTCGTTGCGAGGGGTTACGTTTCCTGCTCTATCGGTTACAATTGCTTCAATACTAAATGTATTGGGAGTTCCATCGGTGTTTTTACTAAAGGTATGACCCAAATCATCAAAGTTTATACGCAAATTCCACACGCCATTCCAAGACTGAATTGACGGTTTTTGTGTTGCTATTAGCTGTCCATTGCTGTCATAAATATTAATTGTAAGAGATTCACCATCATATAAATTATTTTTTGCTAAAGAACCTCTTAAATCAATGACCTTACCTGCATTCATGTAAGCTTGGAAACCGCCAGTATCATCAGGAACATCACCAAAGGATATTCCATAGAATGAACCAAAGGTATTAAGAGTCATAAGCTCTGCATAGTCAGAATTGATTGGTATATCAAGGTCTACAGTAAAATCAAGCTCATAGGCTGGGGACACACGGTCTGACTTATCAATAATTTGAAAGTCTAGCTCGTAGTCGCCAGATTCTCTAATAATATCTCCAAGGTAAAGCTGCACTGAATATGTATAAACTCCACCAACTTGATTTAAGAGAGCCAAGTTGGATATATCAGATGTATCAACACGGTCTAAACCTATGTGAGCTATAAGTGAATCTTCTATATCACTTAGATTTAACTGCTTATTACATGTGAAATGGATAAGAAGAGCATCTTCCACTGTCGTGCCATTGCTATTCTTAATCACCATATTAGTTAGTGCTTTATCATTATCTGGAGTATTTACTATTTCCAAGGTTGAAATTCTTGGGTTAAGAATATCAACTTCAATATCAAGGCCGCCGCCATCGCCCAAATTGTTATGACTATCATCATACTCTGTATCATTGTAAGCAGCAGTATCAGATTGCGAGCCGTACACATTACGCAAAGCAAAACTTAGCTCCACATCTTGCCCTTGATATTTAGCAAAAAGCCCAGAATTCATGATAAGGCTAAAATCGCCTGTTGTAGCATTAACCTTTGCTCCAAGAGTTGTTGCATAATCAGCATCAGATACTAAATATGACTCTAGATTAAAGGCTGTGAGTAGGATTTTTGCTCCACCTTCTGGTTGAATATAAACTAATAACTCTGTGGCTACTCCATCTGGAATACTAAGGTCTCCATCAACTTCGTTTGTTCTAAAACCAGAAATTGATCCCTTTACAACAGTATTGCCTAAAACAGTTTCAAGACCAGTGGTTGCCGCCAAAAGGGCTATACCACCGCCACCAGAACTACCGCCTGAGAATGCCGCTGCCTGTGGAGGCTCTTTTTCTAAGATAAGACCAGCTATCTTAAAGTCATCATCAGTATCTACAATTAATTCTGCTGGGAGACCATTATGCATCATGGTATAGTGTCTATCTGTATCATTCCAGTCTGTTGAAGTAATGATAACAGTATAAGTACCGTCAGTTAATGTCTCGTCTAGTATAATGTTTTCAAAAGTAGTAACATCTCTAAAGTTAAAACTTTTTGTAATTGATGCATCAGCTGCAGTAGGTGTATTGAAAGTAACTAAACCAAACTCATTAATAGTTACGGCAGTCGAGTCTAAATCCTTATAATATGAAATAGTAAGCTCTTTACAATAAGCCGTATTGATATTGAATTTGGGGCTTGTGCCATGGGTTTTCCAATCCAAGTCTGCAGAACTATCATTAAGTGAATTATCTTCCGCCACAAGCGGATCATATGTCATCAAGGTGGCAGCAGGGGTTAATGTAACACCATTTTGATAGTGGAAGGTATATTCTAGTAAATCGTCCCCATTAAAGTTAGGCATACCATTACCATAAATATCGCCCATGCCCACCTTTATGATATATTTACCATTTGCCAAGTCCGTTTCAACTTCGCCTGTTATTTGTTCATATGCGTCAAGAACTTCTTCATATGAAATTGTCCAATTAAAGTTACCGAACTTGTCAATAAGAGGTGTTAATACACCATGTTCATCATTATAGTGAGCTATTCTACCTTCCTCAAAAAGCACTTCGGAAAGCCTTTTTGTAATACGAATTGCTGAGGCATCAGATGCATTAGCTTCTTTGAAATAAAAATGAACATAAATGTCATCATAGACGGCTTTAAGAGCATTAAGCTCATCTTGTTTACCACCTTCAGGAGTTAAAAGATTGCCAGCATCATCATAGGGCAAAAGACCTGAATCTTCATGCAGTTGCAACTCTCCTCTAAATTCAAAGCGATCAGAGAATGCAATAAAGGTTGTATCAAAGCCCTCACCAAGGTTTACAGAGCCTTCAACGCTACCATCTTCTGCATAGGTGCGCATATCTATGCCTTCTGTATAATAAACATTATCACTATACGCATAAATACTTGCTAAATCTACTTCTTTCGTTTCAATTCCATTATAGCTCTTAATATGTATTTTGTATTCCACAGGGCCTTTTATGTCTGCATCCACTGCTGGAAAAAGCTCACTAAGTGCCATATCAAAATGAAATTGCTCCGTACCAGTAACAATTATTCTTTCTCTTGGTGCTCCTATGTCCTCACCATTAAAATCAACTGCTTGCACTGTTATTGTTAGTTGAGTTCTTGGGGTAGTTGAAAATTCAAGATTCACAGCACCAGCATTGCGTATATGTCTATCATTACCAACTACACCATCGTCGCCATCTAACCATGTATTAATATCTCTCATGGCAGAAACATTATAAATAGAATACTGCTTGGCAAATGTACTGTTTAAATTGGGATCGGCATCCACTTGTGCTATATTGCCTGCACGGTCAATATTTATAATTCTAAAACTAACTACAGTATTGTCAGCAAACATATTTAAAGCTGTTTGCGCTGCACCTGAAGGTATAGTTCCCGTTGGCGATGGATATGACCAATTTCCGTATTCATCAACAAAAATACTACCCAAGGTTTGGTAATGTTTAACCTGCGCATTTGATTGATGCGAAATCCATTGCACATAAATGCGAGAGTGTGCCTCTGCTGTACCAGAAAAATGCAATCTATTGGACTCTGTAAAATACAAATTATTAGAGCCATCATATTGCACATCAATGAATACAGGTGCTTTTCCATCGTC
This sequence comes from uncultured Desulfovibrionaceae bacterium, assembly GCA_964371835.1. Lineage (GTDB taxonomy): Bacteria > Desulfobacterota > Desulfovibrionia > Desulfovibrionales > Desulfovibrionaceae > CAYJAD01. The sequence goes on along the minus strand of CAYJOP010000007.1, from coordinate 36,816 downwards.
TGCGTCATCTTCAGTATAGGTGTTTAGTTCATCATCATTTAGGTCAACAACACCCCTAGCATCGCTTAAATTTGAAACATCAACTGTAAAGATGTTTAAATCTGGCGGTATTAAGTCAACTTCAAAAACCGTGGTGGGCGTAATATTGTTATTTATGCTACCAGTATGGTCTTCAACTGGATCAAAAACTACTTGATAGTTTTTTTCATGCACAAATTCGAAAACAGAGCCATCAGCATTTTTGAATTGGAAAAGATCATAACCATATTTATGATGAGGAGGAATATAATTCTCATCATAATGAGGCAAAGGAATGGATGAAGTTTTATCAATATGTGTAGCCACTTGGCCAAGAAGGTTTCCTTCAGAGTCCACTTCATACAGTCTAGCTGTATAATTAATATCACGGTGACCTTCTACTTGGAACCAAGGGGACTTCATATTGGTGAGCTGTTCACCCTCTACACCTACACCAGTTAAACCTTTAAATTTATAATCTTTAGAACTTGTAGGTGTATAGCCATCACGAACACCAGGAGTACCATAGCCATATATTACACCTTTATGGTCAATAATTGCTTCATAGTCAGCTATTGATACAATACTAGGCCTAAAATCAACATGACCTGTATTGTTGCGGTGGAAATAAAAACCCTTACCTGTATTATTACCACAAATGTCTGTAACACCAATATCCACATAGAAATAATCGTTACTGGTCCCACCTGGCAAACCAATTGGTATGTCAAAATATATAAAGCCATCTTCGTCATAGTTTAAATATTCTTCTATTTGTGCAGAAGTAAGCCCATAAGCTTTTCTCACGGTACCCTTACCATACCTATCTGGTCGATGTAGGGTGTATACGTTCACATAATAATTGGGAGGAGCAGAGTCAGCATCCACATCATATTCCACTGGCAATACAAAACGTCCGCTAATACCAAGTGTTGTTGCATCTTTATCTACATGATAAATTGCACGACCACCCATGGAACCATCTGTAGGAAGATATGTATTCGCAGGATCATTATAATCTCTTATGGTAGTAATTTCTCTACCGTCCAAGTCCCCTTCTGGCTTATGATCTTCCTCGGTGTATGCTCTATCATCAAGTATGGGGTTTGTTCTGTTAATAATTGAGTTTACAGTGGTAGTAAAATCATTACCTGCTAAATCTTCGTATGACACGGTAATTTGGTAACTACCTTCTCTCAATTTTTGAGTAGTGGCAGCGTCAGCCACGTCTTCAACCACATTTCCATCGCTATCAACTGGTCGGCCATACTTATCCCTGTTAGGGACAAATTCAATCATCAGTTTTTCGTCATTAGTTATGCCAGATTTGCTGATATTACCAATGGAAAAGGTTTGGTTGGCAAGCATTTTGCCAAAATCTGCGGGGTCGGCATCACTACGAAAATCATGCAATTCAGTAAATTCAAGGGTTGAGGCAATACCGTTATCATCAAGATAGGTTGCCACAACTGTAAACCTTAACACAGAGCCAACTTCCACTTGCGCATTATATACGAAAAAGTCGCCCCTATCGTTTACTTGTCTTGAAGCTCCATTGTGCGAATCATCAAAACCACCAGAATAACCACCATTATGCACATGCATATTAATAGCAGATTCCAATGCGTTTGAGTCCACAACAAGCATGGTTTCACTTTTTTCACCATCAAGCTCGTCAACTAATTTAGGACCACCTTTTTCATGGTGCAACACAAGTCCGCTTACTGTCACAATATCAGCAACCATTTCATAGCGATCATCACCTAGATTAAGGATTGTCACGTCCCAAGTGCCGTCGTCTCTAATTTTGGCATAAACAGTTTGTGAATTCTGGCCATTATTACGTGCTACAAGGGTTAGGCGAACATATTCGCCAGCAAAATCTTCAAGTCCCTCTCCCTTGTATGTTGCACTACCACTTTGAGTCACTCTATCATCGCCATAAGTAGCATCATTTATTGGCGGTAGATTGCTATTTTCTGGCATAGTATCCACAAAAGGATCTTCAAGAGAAATAATAAATTCCAGTTGAGTAGATGTAATGTTAAGCTCTGTATCAACTATGACCTCAAAACCCGTACTCTTATCAGAAACATAGACATCATGAGAATCTTCCAGATTACCAGGATGTGAAGGTTCATCACTAGCAAGCGCTTCTTCCACAGCTTTTAATTGTTCAGCGCTCATGGCACCGTCTTTCAAATAAACTACGGAATAAGTATTGATAGGATACGTTCCATCGCTGATAACACGTCCTTTCTCTACCAAGAATTCAGATGGATTTTCAGGGTTATAACCTGTGTCATAAATCCATTCATTGCTTTCATACAATGTTTCGTCAACAATCTCGCTAAGTCTTGCCTTAGTATCTAGAACACCATCAGAGTTTAATCTGCCAAGGCAAACATAACCTGCAGAAACAACTTCGCCTCCTGCGAGTTTCCACCTTTCAACAAATATATAAGAACCTGGTTCACCAGAAATATGAATTATTGGCGCATTATCCACTGAGTTATGGTGGGTTGTACGGTCCTTATCTTCATAGTTTGGTATGGTTGAAGTCTGGTTATTTGCATCCAAGTTTTGCCTTGGTGTTTCAGAGTAAGAGCGCACATGCAAGGTACTGGCATGATGTTTTTCATTTACATATGTTGTATTACCAGCACTATCTTGAATGTATATTTCTGTTTTGTAGCTACCATTGGCAAGGTTATAGCCTTCCCACGGTGTCACTCTTACAGAAAAAGTAAAGCCAGTTCCATCTTCATTTTGTACCAATTCACCCCTAACATAATAAGGATCATCCCGATACTGAGTATGCCCGTCAGCTGGTCTTACAAAGGCAACTCTATCATCTTCTCCTTGCTGAACTATAGGAATTATCCTAACTATTACCCTTGAGTCAGACAAATCGTCATAGTAACCTGCGTATTCTTCAGTACCCTGCAAAATTGTTCCTGAAAAAAACAAGTGGTCTTCATAGTGACGTATTTCAACGTCATTTTTATCACTGGTGTCTGGTGAGTCATTATTATAAAACTCTCTCTCACTACCACCAGAAGTACCAATAATTTCAAAAGTATCTATTTTCTCATGTGCAATAGTGTCTATTCTAAAGTTAGCGCTGGCACCATGTATTTCTGAATACCATTCAGATATAACGCCTGACTGTACTCCCTTAGAATCTATAAAAATCATACCTGATGTACCCATACTGTTTTTTATGGTATCAGTAAAAATGGTTTTTGTATCAACTACAATTTCTTTGCCGTCACCAGGAAGGCCAGTAGCCCTAAAATAGTAAGAGGTATAATTTGTACCTTCTTCGTTTACAGCCCAAAAAGATTGACCACTTGCAATAAAGTCTTCTGGGAAAAACTCTGTAGGTAAACTAGCAGAGTTATCCTTTATCCAATACCCATCAAGATCACCTTCAACATCTGCAACGGATCCATTGAGCGTAGTGACCTCTCCATTTTCCTTTATTTCAGCTTCACTTTGGTGAGCAAAACGCACAACCATGAAAGCTTCACCTGTACTTGGAGATTTGCCATTTGTTTGAAAAACAAATCTTGGTAAAGTATTATTTGTTATTTTATCTTCATCGCCGCGAATATCTTCATCTGGACTATGCAAAGCATTGCCAGAAAAATGTGAGTTATCGTGTTCGTGTAGATAAATTGCATAAGGAGGAACAGGAGCAACAGTTACTGTAAACTGCGCTTCGTATTGTCTATTTGATATATTACCTGCTAAATCCTCAGCATATGCTTTAACAGTAAAGTCACCTCTACCTATATTGGTTGAGCTATGCCAAACTTCAAAGGGTGCTGTAACTGCTAAATGATTGTCACCATGATCATATGCTGACACAGGATAATACTGCGTGGCAACAGATTGATCAGCTTTAAAGTACGTTACTTCATAGTAATCACCAGCTGGATAGCCCACTGGATTTGATACTGGTTCATCATAAAGAATAACAGTTATGTTATCAACTTCAGTTACACTATTACCAGGGGTCTTGTCATAGGTTTTTGTAATCTCAATGCGCACCATTTCATTGGCACCTATGCTGGCATTTAATGCAGGTAGTATGATTGAGGTTTCACCATGATCCCTTCCATGAACAAGCTGGTCGGTGGGGTCATTGGGGTCACTCAACCAAATCCATTCAGGACTAAAATCTGGAGGAATATTATCAAACTCCACATCATATGTTAAATCACCAGCGGCTAGCGTTTGCCCATATCCAGATTGTATTTCTGCATAGAACTTCACTTCTCCGCTAAAACCATAGGGCACATTATCTTCAGAAGTTCGCACAAGGGCACTGCCATTGGCTATTTCTACCCAATCATCATTAATATATTTCTTCTCTGTAGTGGGGTCGTTATTTTCATAATAATAAACTTTTACAAAGTCACCGTCATTGGTGTCGCCAGCTATCTGAGTGCCTGTAATGGAAAAAATAGGCATAGTAACGGAAGTAAATCCGTCAGAATTGCTAATACCTAAGTCACTTTCCGTACTTAAACGAAACTCACTAGGCACTTCAGGAGCAGTGTCATTAACGGCAAAGGTGATGGTTTTAGCCTCAGCGTAACTACCTGAAACTGTAGCGGTAAACTGTTGAGGAGCAGAGTCAGGCTGATAGTTTTGTACAGGTGTTATTACTACATTGCTAGGCAAACCAGGGATATTAAGACTGTTACGAACAGCTTGGTACAATTGGTCCCAAGTAATAGACCATGTATTTTCTTCTGTAACTGCAGGGCGCATGGTTACTGTAATATTAGAACTATCCGTAATGGGCACTCCTGCAACATTATAATTACCCTTGATTGAAACAACGATAGCTTCTTCACCATGAGCTGTACCTTTTAGGGCAATTTCTGGATTCTTGGTTTTCGCTAAGGTTGCGTGGTCTTCTTCACTTTCATAGTGGCCTGTATCATGCTCAAGCTCTATGGTAACTTCGGTTCGCCCTGGAGTTTTATCTGATGTATCATCATCAATCACAAAGCCACCAAGTGCAGTGCCACCTTCAGATTTATTGCCTGCTACGTCTTCATTATAGGCTTCAAAGTCATAATCACCTTGACGAAGACCTTCATCATAAAATGCTGGTAATTCAAATTGCGTATAATCAGCAACCCAGTTCACATATGTTTTTATGTTGCCGTGGCCATCGTCTGCTGAAACAAGCTGATTGCCTGTATAAAAATTATTAAAATTATCCCTTACCGCAATAAGATTTTTTTCGTCATCATATATTGGTGTAAAGAATATTTCTTCCGTAAACTCCAAGGGAGCATTGTATGCATTTGCTAAATTTTCTTTAAATTCTTCTATTTTAACTGTATTAAGGCCATGCAGAGCTGCTGCTATTTCATCTAAACCTGTATACACTTTTGTAGGATCAGCAACACTGGTAATACTCTTAAGCGTTCCATCTTCATTATACTGAGCAGTAAAATCTGCACCAACCAGACTATTTATATAGGCTTCTTGATTTTCTAACGCAAAATTTAAAACAATTTTAGAGGGTATTTCTGCTTGCCCACCAAAAATAGGAACAGCATCACTTATAACTAATGGTTGTTGAGCTTGATTTGCCGCTGCCTTAATTTGATCATTCCAATCATCCTCTTCATCTTTTTCAAGAACAATAACCTTAACTTCTTTTGGAGGTGTTTTGTCATAGTTAATAACAATAGACCCAGTATTGGAGGTTATTATTGTATCATCATCTTCTTCAGCAATTGGCTCAACAGCAAGAGCTGCAAAAGCTGCTGGAGCTGGAGCTGGAGCTGGAGCTGGAGCAATTGGTCCTGTATCTCTAAAAACGCCGCACTCAGACAAAATCTCCATATAAACAGTTAGCTCTTGCTCTATGGTTAGCTCTCCCTTATCTAATACAGGGTTAGCACCAGAACTTGTGGCATTTGCCACTATAGTCCAATTACCAAACTCGTCAGACGTACTCCAGACAGGAACAGGCTCAGAGGTACCTGTAATTGGGTCTAAGCGAATATTCTCATACAGATATTGTTTTTCACCAGCAGCATCAATGAAATATAAGCGAATAAGATCGCCAGGGTCAGATTCTCCTTCAAACTCAAGCTTTGATATATTAGTGTGGTTAGAATCATTTTGAAAGCCGTTAGAATGCTTGCTTGTAAGCGTAACCGATGGCACCTTGGGATCATTTTCGTCAGCAAAACCAATCATCATAAGAGGATCAGATACAACACCGTCCACTTCAGTTAATACTGTTGCTGTATAGGGCACACTGGCACTTATGCGAACATTTTCTGGAGCAAGGGCAGGCAACTCTTGAGCTACAAAGTCAGTCCACTTAAACTCCCATGTACCATCTGCTGCTGTGGGTATTGCAAACTCAAATTTTAACGTACCATCAGCAAGCTCGGTAATACCAGGGAACGAACTGGCATCAATCTCTTTCCATACCCCACCTTCTAGCACTTCTAAAACACACGCAAAGGTTAAATCAAGTGTGGAGCCTACTGGTGCTTCACCCTCAAAACCAAATTCACGAGTTGGGTTACTACCATCAGCTGGCTTTTCATCAGGAACACCTAAAAATTCACCTATATAAATACCCTGAACATAGGTATCACCACGCTCAGGATCTTGGTCTACACCAGTGTCTGACAACTCATTAAGGCGCATTGTCAATTCAATTACCTCAGGAATAACTTCAGGCAATGGAATAATCTCAACAGGCGGAGGTATTTCAGGAGTTTCAGAAGAATCTGATGACGAAGCCGCAGGTGTCGGATTTGGAATAACATCAGGTCGAGGTGGATCAACCATATCGCTGACATTATTACTACCCGGAGGAGTTGGAGGCTGCTCGTAAAGTTCCTGCTCAGTATTGTTTGGATCAACCTCAGATTCTATCTCACTACTTGAAGAAAGCTTTTGTTCTTTTTCCTCGCTAGTAGTTTTTTCCTCTTCATCCTCAACAGTTGTCTTGGACTCATCTTCCTTCACATTTTCTTCTTGCACTTTACTAATAGTAGGAATTCTAGAGTTTTCATCTTCCTCAGTAAATTTAGTGCGCTCTAATATTTCATAAGATGACAAAGAACCATCTCGGAATTGAATGGTCACGTTGGAAGATGCCAACATCAAATCGCCAGCAAAAGACAGAACAACTTCAAAACCACCAGGAGCTGTAATTACTAAGTCACTCCCGTGCATAGTTAAAGTTGCACTACTTAAATTTACATCAACCACATATGTGGAACCAGGTAAAATTTCGTTTCTAATACTCATAACACCCTCCTAGAGGTCATATTATCCTAAGATAAAATACTATAACATTTTGAAAATTATATAAAAATTAATCATAAAATTCTTGCCGGGTCATTAAGTTTAACCAGACCCCATTTTTAATACATGCAAAATATTTAAATTAAAAAACACTACTCTCCTATTTACATGATGCTCAATTTACAACACGCCATAGCAACAGTCAATTAAAACTTTAATAAGAAATTTTCTTATTAAATTAAAAGCTCTACACAATAATTTGTGCAGAGCTTTCAGACCGATAACAAACCCCTTACGGGCGTTTGTGCCGCATCAATCAGTAATAGTTACTAAAACAAACTACCTTGAGTAGCACCAGAATATTTTGCAAAATTTTTTCCACCTTTTTTCTGCTCTATTTCAACTTCTGCCACATTTGGAGTTATAACTTCTATCTTCTCAACGCAAAGGTCAATAAATTCCTGTTCGTTGATAATCTTAATCCCCAAATCTTGCGCCTTAAGAAGTTTACTCCCTGCGGCCTCACCTGCAACCAAATAATCAAGCTTCTTGCTAACGGCACTAACAACCTCCGCCCCTGCGGCTAGAGCAATTTCCGTAGCCTTGCCCCTTGGCATGCTTAACGTACCTGTAAATAATATCTTTTTACCAAAAAACGGCCCACTTTGCTCAGCCTGCGCACCCTGCATGGCCTTAGGATCAAGCCCAAGCTCACGCAACTTTGCAAGCAAAGCCACATTGCTCTCACTTTCAAAAAAAGACCCAATGGACGCCGCCACCTCTGGCCCCACATCTGGCAAAGCCATAAGCTCTACCTGCGTTGCCTTGGAAAGTGCTTGTATGTCTTCATAATTTTTTGCAAGCAAGCGTGCCGTTTGCTCACCCACATGACGAATGCCCAAGGCAGATATAAAACGTGCTAAGCTTGCATTTTGCCTTGCCTTTTCAAAGGCATCCACAAATTTTTGGGCAAGCACCTCGCCCATACGCTCAAAATTAAGTAATTCTTCAACGCTTATGGTAAATAAATCCGCAACATTACGCACTCGCTCAGCCAGCACCAATTGCTCAATCCATTTTTGTCCAATGCCTTGAATATCAAGCCCAGCTTTTGAAACAAAATGTTTTATGCTTTGCATAATTACAGCAGGGCAAGATACATTTATACAACGCCATGCCGCTTGTCCATCTTCCCTTTGTGCGGCCTCATTACAAACTGGGCAAATGTGCGGAAAATCATATTCTTTTGTATTTTCTGGCCTTAAACTAAGCACAGGGCCAACAACTTCTGGTATTACATCCCCTGCCCTTTGCACGATGACAGTATCACCAACCCGCACATCTTTATTCTTAATCTCATCTTCATTGTGCAAGGTGGCACGGCTAACCATTACACCGCCAACATTCACAGGCGAAAGCCAAGCCACTGGCGTTAAAACACCTGTGCGCCCCACCTGAATTTCAATGGACTCAAGCTTTGTTTGCACCTGCATGGCAGGAAATTTGAAAGCCACTGCAAAACGTGGTGCACGAGCTGTAAAACCCAGTGCCGCTTGCGCTTCAAGATCATTGCACTTTATAACTGCCCCATCAATTTCCATGGGGAATTTTTCTCTATTATCTTGCACGTTTTGTGCATATTCAATTACAGCCTCAGGGCCTTTACAAACCTTACCTTGTGGTGGTGTGGCAAAACCATAATTCACCAATGCTTGCATAAGCTCACTATGCATTTGCCAAGGTGCTAAATTACCAAAATCCACTTGCCCCACCCCATAGGCAAAAAAACGCAAAGGACGACTTGCCGTAACGCTTACATCAAGCTGACGCACAGCCCCTGCCGCAGCATTACGAGGATTGGCAAAAACCTTATTACCACTGGCTTCTTGCTTGGCATTAAGCTTTGCAAAGTCATCTTTATTTATGACAACCTCACCACGCACTTCCAAAAGCGCAGGTGGAGCAGAGCCCTCTGCAAACATGAGTCGCAAAGGTACATTTTTCACGGTGCGTATGGCCTCGGTCACAACTTCACCCACTTCGCCATCGCCACGAGTCAGGGCATAAGCAAGCTCTCCATGCTCATAAACAAGCTCTAAAGCTAGGCCATCAAGCTTTGGATCACACCAAAATTCAAGGGCCTCTCTATGACCAATTTCTGGCAAAGCCCTTTGCATCTTAGTTACAAAATCCTGCCACTCTGCCCCATTAAAAACATTATCAAGGCCATACATACTAAGGCTATGCGCCCTTTTTTCAAGCTCACTAAGCAATCCACCACCCACACGGCTTGTGGGTGAATTGGGCATGCGGTGATTAGGAAACTCAAACTCAAAAGCCTGTAATTTCTTAAATAATGCATCAAATTCTGCATCAGAAATCACAGGCTCATCAAGTGTATGATAGCGATAATTATGTTCATGAAGCACGCGCGCAAGTTCTTGCATCTCTTGCAATTGCTCGGCACTTGGGCTTTTATCACCTAAAGTCATATAAATCTCAAACTACCACAAAGGCTTAGAAGTATTACCAAATGTACCAGTATAGCGTTGCAAAAATTCATCCTTACTATAATTATGTAATTGCGTTCCAAAATGCTCAATGGCATAACTTGCTGAAGTTGCACCAACTTTTGCTGCTTCAAATATATCCATACCAGCGTATAAACCCTTTAACAAGCCAGCACGGTGAGCATCACCAGCACCTGTGGGGTCAAGAACCTTGGCAATCTGCACAGCCGCCACTTCTTCAGTCCTACCCTCACCAATTACCAATGAGCCCTTCTCACCAAGTGTAGTAATACAATACTTGGGCATGGCCTGAATTTCTGCCGCAGTCTTACCAGTCTTTTGGCTTATCATTTCAAGCTCATAGTCATTAATGGTCAAAATAAAAGCACCTTCAATGCCACTTAATAAATCTTGAGCCTCAAGCACTGGCAATTGCTGGCCTGGGTCATAAATATAACGCACAGATTTATTTTTATAATATTCCACCAAGGCACGCATATCATTAAGATTACCCGGTGAAACTATGGCATAATCCACATCCTTATTCAAATTAGGAAAGCTGTACTTACAAGGTAAGCTCATGGCACCAGGATAAAAACCTGTAATCTGATTATTGTCTAAATCTGTAGTAATATAACATAAAGCTGTAAAAAGCTCATCATCTTGCACAATACCATCCAGCGGCAAGCCAAGATTTTTCATATGCTCAGCATAAGGGCCAAAATCACGACCAACCGCTGCCAAAACCAATGGAGCTTCACCTAGCAGACTAAGGCTATATGCAATGTTACCAGCGCAACCGCCAAATTTTTCTTCCATACGATCTACCATAAAACTAATGCTAATCATATGTAACTTGTCCTGCACAATGGCATCCTTAAACTTACCCTGAAAGGTCATAATCCTATCAAATGCCATGGAACCTGAAATATAAATTGCCATAATATTATCCTTTTTGAAATTTTTTATAAGAGCTTTCTTGAGGTAAATTTTTGGAAAAATTTCCCCCCAGACCCCCCTTAAAAACTTTTAATGCCCTTACTGCTTACCCCCTTGGAGCAACAGTAAGGGTTTTAAATTATTCGTAATGCGCAGATAAACCTGTTAAAATGCAAACCCTATATATTTCAATAAAGTGTTAAAACACCCCTCGGGAGACACCATTTTTACAAGCGTGCAAACGCGAAGTAAAAGTGTGTGTCACGTTTTTATGGAACCCTTTAAAATTGTTAGTTTTTTGGTTTATTACAAATTTAAATCCTACATAATAAAATGTCTCAGGGCGTTCAAAAATGGTGAGATGCAAGGAAGTGGAATATTTTAGTAGGGGAGTGGGGTCTTCCCCCCATGACCTGACTAAAATTTTCCACTGACGCAGCAGCTAGCCGTTTTTCAACGACCAACAGTTTTATTAATCATATCCCTAAACCTAGCAAATATATAGCGGCTCTCCACCGGCCCAGGTGAAGCCTCAGGATGATGCTGCACTGCAAAAATTGGTAGAGTCTTATGCGCAAAACCCTCTAAAGTATTATCATTTAAGTTTATATGTGTCACTTCCACATCTGGCACATTGCTTAAATCCACACAAAAACCATGATTTTGTGAAGATATTTCCACACTCCCTGTGACTAAATCTTTCACAGGATGATTGCCACCATGATGACCAAATTTAAGCTTGGTAATTTTTCCACCAACTGCACACCCTAAAAGCTGATGCCCAAGGCAAATGCCAGCTGTGGGATAGGTTTTAATTAATTCTTTAACAATTTCGATTTCTTCTGTAAGTACGGCAGGGTCGCCAGGGCCATTGGATAAAAATACCGCTTGAGCACCAGTGGCCTTTACAGCCTTTGCACTAAACTTTGGCGGCACAACTAGTATATCAAAACCTTGTTGTTCTAAAATACGCAAAATATTCCACTTGATACCATAATCGTAAACCACAAGGCGTGGGCCTTTGTTTTGCCATGCATAACTACCATCGCTAGCAATTTTAGCAGGTTCAACTTTGTTACCAGTCCATATATATGGTTCTTTTGCTGCAACGTGATCCACAAGATTTTGCCCTTGCATGGAAGGCATGGCATTGGCCCTTTTTTTAAGCTCTTCCACATCAAGGCAAGTGGTGGAAATTACCCCACGCATGGCGCCATTTATGCGAATATGGCGAGTTAAAGCACGAGTATCAAGACCCTCAACACCAGGGATATTATTTTTCACCAAAAAGTCTGGCAAGGACATGGTGGAGCGCCAATTGGATGGCTCTTTGCAACATTCTTTAACTAACAGTGCAGAAACATGCACTTTTTGTGATTCCATGTCTTCGTCATTAATACCGTAATTACCAATAAGCGGATAGGTCATACAAACCATTTGACCACAATATGATGGGTCTGTGAGTAACTCTTGATAACCCAACATGCCAGTGTTAAAAATCACCTCACCGCCACCATCAATGGCGCCAGTAAATGACTTACCCTCAAGGCAAAAACCATCTTCTAAAACAAGTAGTGCTTTCATAGTATACTCTTTTATTTAATCTCTTTCGTAATATTCTTGCAAACTCTCCACATGAATTGCGCCATCAAGTTGCGCCCCAAGCGCACGGGCTGTGGCCCTGGCCCCTGCTAAAGTTGTGCAATATGGTATGCCAAAGGCCAAGGCTGTACGGCGAATGGTCTTTGAATCTTGCGTGGTTAGCTTGCCAGATGCGGTGTTAACCACAAGGGCAATTTCATTATTTTTTAATAAATCTACTATATTAGGACGGCCTTCATAAACTTTGAGTACAGTTGCAACCTTTAGTCCTTCTGCTTCTAGTAGTTTTGCTGTGCCACTGGTGGCAACAAGCTCAAAGCCTTGTGCGGCAAACATTTTTGCAACTTCTGGCAAATATTTTTTATCGTGGTCATTGACAGAAATAAATACCTTACCACTGCGTGGCAGAGCTTGGCCTGCTGCAAGTTGGCTTTTGTAAAATGCTTCTTCAAATGTGGGGCCCATGCCCATAACTTCACCAGTGGAGCGCATTTCTGGCCCAAGCAATACATCAACACCAGTAAAGCGATTGAATGGGAAAACTGCCTCTTTAACACAGTAAAAACCGCCCTTGCGCATGGCCCAAGGGTCAAGCTCTTCCAAGGTTTTACCAAGCATAACTTGCGTTGCAAGATATGGTAGCGGAACCCCTGTGGCCTTTGCCACAAAGGGTGCTGTGCGTGAAGCCCTTGGGTTAACCTCTAAAATAAAGATAGTGTCATCCTTAATGGCAAATTGAATATTCATAAGGCCAACCACTCGAAGTTCACGAGCAAGAGCCTCAGCCTGCAAAGCTATATTTGCCACATGGTCATATGAAAGCGAAAATGATGGTAACACACAAGCAGAATCACCAGAGTGAATGCCAGCTTCTTCAATATGCTCCATAATTCCAGCAACATAAACTTCATTACCATCGGAGAGTGCATCAACGTCCACCTCAATGGCATGTTCTAAGAATTTATCAATTAATATTGGGTGTTCCAAGTCTTCTGAAACGTGATTTTCAAAATATTCTTGAAGCTCCGCACTATCATATACTATGGCCATGGCCCGACCACCAAGCACATAACTTGGGCGAACAACCACAGGATATTCAATTTCCTCGGCAACGGCTTGGGCTTCTTTTACATTAAGGGCTGTACCGTTGGGTGGTTGACGTAAATCAAGCTTTTTAATGAGTGCTTGAAAACGCTCACGGTCTTCTGCACGGTCAATGGCGTCTGGTGATGTTCCAAGAATGGGAACACCTGCACGCATGAGAGGCACTGCTAAATTAAGCGGAGTTTGCCCACCAAATTGTATAATTACACCGTGCGGTTTTTCAATGTCCACAATGTGCATCACGTCTTCAAAGGTCAACGGCTCAAAGTATAATCTGTCAGATGTGTCATAGTCTGTGGAAACTGTCTCAGGATTTGAGTTAACCATGATGGACATGACTCCAGCGTCTTTTAGTGCAAAGGACGCATGACAGCAGCAATAATCAAACTCAATGCCCTGCCCAATGCGGTTGGGGCCACCGCCAAGAATAATGACTTTTTTCTTGTCGCTTAGCTCCATTTCTTGGGCGCTTTCATAGGTTGAATAAAAATATGGAGTGTAGGCTTCAAACTCACCTGCACAAGTATCAACTAAATAATATGAAGGTGTTATCTCAAGCTCACGGCGCAAGCGGCGTATGTCGTCTTCTGGTCTTTTCCACATTTCTGCAAGCTGGCGGTCAGAAAAGCCATATTCCTTAGCTTCACGCATAATTTCTGCCAATTCCTCATTGCCTGAGGTCATGTCATTGGCAAGGCCAAAGTCTAAAAGGCGATTTTCCATATTAACAATATCACGGAATTGCCTTGTATACCAAGGGTCAAAACCAGATGCATCAAAAATTTCTTTGTCAGTTAAGCCAATGCGCACAGCCTCACGCAAGGCTAAAATGCGGCGTGAATTGGGCTGCCTTAATGAAGCAAGCACACTTTCTTTATCAGCATGGGCATTGCGAAAGCCAAAACCAAGGCCAGTGTAGCCAAGCTCCATGGAGCGCATACCCTTTTGGAAAGCTTCCTTAAAGGTACGCCCAATGCTCATGGCCTCACCAACGCTCTTCATGGCAGTGGTTAGCTCATCTTTTGAACCTGGGAATTTTTCAAAGGTGAAACGTGGAATCTTTACAACCACATAGTCAATGGATGGCTCAAAGCTTGCTGAAGTTTCACGAGTAATATCATTACGAAGCTCATCTAAGGTGTAACCAACGGCAAGTTTTGCGGCAATTTTTGCAATGGGAAAACCCGTTGCCTTTGAAGCAAGAGCAGATGAACGTGACACACGCGGATTCATCTCAATAATTACCAGCTCACCATCGGCAGGATTTTGAGCAAATTGCACGTTGGAACCGCCAGTTTCCACCCCAATTTCACGCATGACAGCAAAGGAAGCATCACGCATGTGCTGATATTCTGCATCAGTCATGGTTTGCACTGGCGCAACGGTTATGGAGTCACCAGTATGCACACCCATGGGGTCAACATTTTCAATGGAGCAAACAATGACGCAATTATCATTTTTATCGCGCATTACTTCCATTTCAAGCTCTTTCCAACCAATAACTGACTGCTCAACCATAACCTCAGAAACAGGGCTTGCCGCAAGGCCACGGCCTGCTATTTCTTCAAGGTCTTGCATATTATAAGCAATGCCACCACCAGTACCACCAAGGGTAAAGGCTGGGCGAATAATCAACGGAAATGGTAACTCAGAACCAAGGGCTCGCACTTCGTCCATATTATGGGCAATGCCGCTGGCTGGCATTTTAAGGCCAATGTTTTCCATTGCTTTGCGAAAAAGATCACGGCTTTCAGCCTTTTCAATGGCCTCAGCTCTTGCCCCAATAAGCTCAACGCCACATTCTTCCAAAACACCAGCTTTTGCAAGGCCAAGGGCTGCGTTTAAGCCCGTTTGCCCACCAAGAGTTGGCAAAATGGCGCAAGGCCTTTCTTTACGAACAATGGCGGCAAGCGTTTCATGCTCAATGGGTTCAACATAAGTTTTGTCAGCAAGGCCAGGGTCTGTCATAATTGTTGCTGGATTGGAGTTAACCAATACAACTTCATAGCCCTCTTCCTTAAGAGCCTTCACAGCTTGAGAGCCTGAATAGTCAAATTCACAAGCTTGCCCAATAACAATGGGCCCGGCACCTATAACCATAATTTTTTGTAAATCAGTGCGTTTTGGCATAGTTAGTCTGCATATTCCTGACGTTATATGATGGTAAGGATTTGTATTTTTTAACAAAATACATATTCACAATCTGAATGTGTTCAAACTTATGCATTGTAAAAAAGCTTTGCATAATCGTCAAGTAAGAATATGGGGCAAGATTGTTCTACATGGATATTCTAATGTAAAAGATGATTGTTTTTATGATTATTATAGAAAAATATAAATTTTACTCTTAAGCCTTGCGACGCATGTGTATTTTAGGCAAATTATTTAATTATTACCCATTCCTGCCTGCCCTAAGGGTGGCACAAAGTGCTGTAACATAAGGCAATGAAAGAATCTTGCGAATATAAAGAGCAATATGGCCTCGTAAAAATTATTTTCGCTTTGCAGTAGTTTATGTCAAAACTGCCACTTAATATAAAAGCACCATCTAAAATGAGCAAATATACTGCAAAACGCTTACAATAAAGCACTTTGCAGTAAAATAAAAATATGCTAGCACAAATACTTGCACCTAAGCTTACTTTAGGTGATACTATCGCGCAACAATTAAAGTTTACGCACAATAATTGTGAAGTATTCTTATTTATAAAAATCAATGCAAAGGACATGAAATGCAAAAAATTAATAAAGTTGTACTTGCTTATTCAGGCGGACTAGACACATCAGTTATCTTAAAATGGCTTATAAGCACTTATAATTGTGAAGTAATCACCATGACAGCCGACCTTGGACAAACGGAAGATTTATCAGATGTTGAAGAAAAAGCCCTGAGAACTGGTGCTGTAAAAGCATATGTTGAAGATTTGCGTGAAGAATTTGCCAAGGATTATGTCTTCCCCATGATGCGTGCATGTGGGCTTTATGAAGGGCGTTATTTGCTTGGAACATCCATTGCCCGCCCGCTAATTTCCAAGCGTCTTGTGGATATTGCCAGAATTGAAGGTGCAGATGCAGTTGCTCACGGTGCCACAGGCAAGGGTAATGACCAAGTGCGTTTTGAATTTTCTGTAAATGCTCTTGCACCTGACATTCAAGTAATTGCCCCTTGGCGTGAGTGGGATTTAATGTCACGCACTGCCCTAAACGCCTTTGCGGAAAAGCACAACATACCCATCTCCACAGCTCAAAAGCGTTATAGTATGGATGAAAACATGCTGCATTGTAGTTTTGAGGGTGGCGAGCTTGAAGATCCAGGCGAGGCCCCACATGAAAGCTGCCATAGACTTTGTGTACCAGTGGAAAATGCACCAGACACACCTGAAATAATTAATATTGATTTTGAGCGAGGCGATGCTGTTGCCATTAATGGTGAAAAAATGTCACCTGCAAAAATCATCCAAACTCTTAATGCTCTTGGTGCAAAGCATGGCATAGGCCGCCTTGACATGGTAGAAAATCGCTTTGTGGGCATGAAGTGCCGTGGTGTTTATGAAACACCTGGTGGAACAATTTTATATACTGCTCACAGAGATTTAGAGGGCATTTGCCTTGACCGTGAAGTTTTAGCCGTGCGTGACATGTTAATCCCTCGTTATTCCACAGCAATTTATAATGGTTTTTGGTTTGCGCCAGAGCGTTATGCCATGCAAGCCCTCATGGACCAAGCTCAAGAAACTGTTAGCGGAAACGTCACCTTAAAATTATACAAGGGTAATGCTTGGCCTTTGGCTCGCACCTCGCCCAATACGCTTTTCTGCCATGATTTGGCAACCTTTGAGGAATGCGCAACCTATGACCATAAGGATGCAGCAGGCTTTATACGCTTAAATGGTTTGCGTCTTAAAACTTACGCTGCCATGAAAAATAGAAAATAAGGTAAGAAAATGTCAAAAAATACTGCATGGGGCGGGCGTTTTAGCCAAGGGCCAGAACAAGCCGTTGCCGCATATACTGAATCCTGCTCCTATGACAAGGCCCTCTATGCTCATGACATTGAAGGCTCAAAAGCTCATGCCAAAATGCTTGCAAGGCAAGGTATTATTTCTGAGCAAGAAGCCACAGAGCTTGTGCGTGGCCTTGATGGCGTTAAAGCTGAAATAGAAGCTGGCACATTCTCATGGCAAATGGCCCTTGAGGATGTGCACATGAATATTGAGGCACGCCTCACAGAGCTGGTGGGAGATGTGGGCAAAAAATTACACACAGGCCGCAGCCGTAATGACCAAGTGGGGCTTGCCTTTCGTCTGTATGTATCTGATGCCTTGCGTGAGTGGAAAAACCTTGCAAATGGCCTCATTGCTCAATTTTTGGCAAGGGCCACCGAGCATCAAGAAATCATACTACCAGGTTGCACTCATTTACAACCAGCCCAACCAGTAAGCCTTGCTCAACATTTATTGGCCTATGCCTTCATGCTAAAGCGTGATGTGGAGCGCATGGCAGATTGTGAAAAAAGAGTGCGCATCTCACCGCTTGGGGCTGGAGCACTGGCTGGCACAACATATCCGCTTGACCCACAATCCATTGCAAAAGAACTTGATATGTATGGAGTTTTCAACAACTCCATGGACGCCGTTGCCGATAGAGATTTCTTAGCAGAAAGCCTGTTTGTGGCCTCTTGCACCATGATGCATCTGTCTAGATTTTGTGAGGAAATTATCATCTGGGCAAACCCAGCCTTTGGCTTTATACGCCTACCTGACGGCTATGCCACAGGATCTTCCATGATGCCACAAAAGAAAAATCCAGATGTGGCTGAGCTTATGCGTGGTAAGGTGGGGCGTGTTTATGGCTCACTCATGGCCATGCTCACCACACTAAAGGGTCTAACACTCACATATAATAGAGATTTACAAGAAGATAAAGAGCCATTTTTGGATGCAGACAAAACCCTGCAAGCATCATTAATATTAATGACTGGTATGTTAGAGGCTTTGCATTTTGTACCAGATCGCATGGCGGCAGCTTGTAAGGCAGGATTTTTGAATGCCACAGAGCTTGCTGATTATTTAGTAATTAAGGGTATTCCATTTCGCGAGGCTCATCACCTTACAGGCGAGGCCGTAGCACTTGCTGAAAAAAGCTCATTGGGACTTGAAGATTTGTCCCTTGAACAATTACAAGGTATTTGCCCACAAATTACTAATGATGTTTATAGCATATTAGACTATAAAGCTGCTGTTCAAAGACGTGAAACACATGGAGGCACAGGCCCAAACTCAGTTCAAAATCAAATTAACATGCTTTTACAATGGCTTAAGGAAGCTTGATATGTTTTATCGCCCTTCACCCCCCAAGGAAGACCCACGCAAGGTTGTTATAGTGGGAGCAGGCGAAGTGGGTTATCATGTAGCTTTACGCCTAACTAAAGAACAAAAACAAGTTATTGTCATTGACACTAACGAAAAATCCTTGCAACGCATGGACGACAGCATGGACGTGCAAACTGTATGCGGCTCTGGCTCAAGTCCTCTGGTTTTACAAGAAATTGGGCTTAAAAATTCAGATATTTTCCTTGCAGTTACCAACAGTGATGAAAGCAATATTCTTGCTTGTCTTTTTGCCAACTCCCTAGCTCCTAAAGCTCAAAAGCTTGCTCGTATTCGCAATACAGAGTACCTAACACATGTAAATATTTTAGATAACCCTGCCTTAAACATTAGTGCCTTAGTTAACCCAGAGCAAGAAGCCGTAAATAGCATTGATAAGCGCCTAACCCTACCAGGAGCTGTGGAGTATGGTGAATTTGCAGATGGGCGTATTTGCATGGTTGCCATGAAGATACAGTGTGGACCATTGCTGGGTAAGCAATTAAAATGCTTTAGAGAAATCACTCAAGAAGATCAAATAATGGTTGGGGCCATTGTTAGGCAAAAATCTCTTATTATCCCATCAGGTGAAGATATACTTGAAAAAGGCGATATTGCTTACTTTCTATACCAATCTGCGGCCCAACCTGCATTATTACAAGCTCTTAATTGCACACGAGAATCTTTATCCAATGTTTGCATAATGGGTGGTGGGCGCATTGGCTCATACTTGGCAGATTCCTTTGCAAAAAAAGGCATTGCCGTAACTCTCATTGAGCGTGACGCAGCACATTGTGCTGAACTTGCTAACAATCTTGAAAATGTTACAATTTTGCATGGCGATGGCACAGATAAAAAACTTTTTGAAGAGGAAAACCTCCTTAATTCTCAGGCTTTTGTTGCATTAAGTAACGATGAAAACACTAATATTGTATCTTGCCTTTTGGCAAAGTCACTGGGCGTGCGTGAGGCTGTTTGTCGAGTGGACAAGGCAGAATATTTGTCCTTGCTTGAAAATATTGGCATAGACCATAGTGTTAGCTTGCGCTACTCTGCTGTGAACAGCATCTTGCAATATGTACGACAAGAAGCCATACTTTCTTGTGTTTCTGTGGGCAATGAGGCGGCAGAAATTATGGAAGTTTATGTTAAAGAAAATTCAAACTTAGTGGGCCGTGCTGTTTATTCCTTAGGTTTGCCAAAGGGCGTACTTGTGCTTGCTGTTATTCGTGAAGATGACGCCTACATTCCTAAGGGAAATACCATAATTGAAGCTAATGACCGTATACTTTTACTCACCCTACAAGATGTGGTGAGCAAGGTTGAAACAATACTTATATAAAATGGCAAGAATTATATTTATCATAGGTTTATTATTGCTTTGCATGGCCATTGCCATGACGAGTTTGCTCGCCATTTCCTTTTATTATAATGATGGTGCTGACAAGGGCATTATCATATCCATCCTTGCAACTCTAGCTTGCGCCCTATTTTGCATGCCAGCTTACTGGAAAAAAAGTAGCAACTTTACACAGCAAAAAGCCTTTGCCACAGTGGGGCTTTGTTGGGTAATGACCAGCCTTGTGGGGTCTTTTCCCTTTATTTTTGCTGGAGAAGTATCCTTCACCGATGCATTTTTTGAAAGCGTGTCTGGCTTTACCACCACAGGAGCTAGCATTTTTACTGATGTTGAAGTAGTGCCAAAAAGCTTACTATTTTGGCGTTCACTCACCCATTGGCTTGGTGGCATGGGCATTGTTGTGCTTTCTCTCGCCCTATTTTCATTATTGGGCGTTGGTGGCATTCAGCTCTATAAGGCCGAAGTTTCAGGACATATGCCAGACAGACTAACCCCACGATTGCGCGACACAGCAAGCCTACTTTGGAAAATCTATATGTCCATGACTGGCATTTTAATAATATTGCTATACATGGGTGGTATGGATTGGTTTGACGCCATTAACCATAGTTTTGCCACTGTTGCCACTGGTGGATTTTCCACTCGCAATGCATCATTGGCAGCATTCCCAAGCCCCTTTATTCAATGGTCAATCATCTTCTTTATGTTCATTGCTGGCATTAATTTTACTCTACATCTTCGCTTTTTACGCGGTGATTATTTTTGCTTTTTCAAAAATGATGAGTGCAAAACCTATTTCCGCTTGCTTTTATTTAGCATTATTGCCATTTGCATAACTTTATGGGCAAAAAATGTCTTTAGCGTGCAAAGCTTGAGTGAATTGGAAGTCCTACTACGCACTGTTACCTTTCAAGTGGTATCTATTTGCACAACCACTGGCTTTGCTAGCGATAATTATGTCCTTTGGCCCACCTTTGCATTGGGTATCATATTATTATTAAGCCTTGCTGGGGGTTGTGCTGGCTCTACAGCTGGTGGTTTAAAAATTTTGCGGATTCACATTTTAAGCCGCCTTGCACTACTTGAAAATTTCCGTTTCCTACACCCACGCTTAATACGTCCATTTAAGATGGATAATAAAAGCCTTACTCCTACAATTATTATGGCTGTTGTTGCCTACTTCCTTTTGCTTATGGGTCTTTTAATAGTCTGCACTATGTTGTTATTATTACTAAACCTAGACCTTGAAACGGCCTTCACTGCAAGCCTTTCTTGTCTTTCAAACGTAGGTCCTGGCCTTGGTAGTGTTGGCCCTGTGGATAATTTTGCTCATATTCCAAACCTTGGCAAGTGGATTCTCTCAGCTGCCATGCTACTTGGAAGGCTTGAAATTTATGCCATTTTAGTATTATTCACTCCAGAATTTTGGCGTCAAAAAGCTTGGTAAAAACTGAGTACATTACCAGCACATGACGCATATTTATATTTTTTATATTAAGCTTCACTCGCCATTTGTGTAGATTTTTTTAAGTATTGCCTTAGTATTTCAACCTTAAGTTTTTTTTTCATTAGTCGATGTTTAAATTACATCATTACACCATAAGGAAGTTTGCTATGAAATTATTACAAAAAATATTGCTACCCATTATACTGGTTATTCTTCTATCTATGAGTGCTTTAAGCTATTTAACTTATAGCCAAATGTCTGAATCACTGACGGAGTCGTCCATCAATACCATGCAGGTGACATCCTCAACCATGCAAAGGATGTTGGATTATGCCATAAGCTCCACTAAAACTTTCATTAAGCTAACCTCCGAAAACACCTTAGTAGTTAATTTTTCCTCCAATATTGAACGTGGACCAGACGAAGTTAACGCCATGAACACTTGGTTTGAACAGCATGCGCACGACATTGCCATGATGAATGGTTTTAACCTGCTCGATACCAATGGTGTAATTATGGCATCCTCTAATCCAGAAGCTGTGGGAGTGGATATCTCATTTCGCGAATATTTTAAGATTGCTGTTACAGGCGAAATTCCAAGAGCTGAACCACGCATGTCCACCATCACTAATGAAGTGCTCATGGCTGTGGTCTTTCCTGTAAAGGACACGCAAGGAAATGTTGTAGGCGTGCTTAGTGGAGATATTAAGTTTAGTGAGGTTTATGACACAGTGCTTAAAGGCATTAGTGTTGGCGAGCGCGGCTATGCTTTTGCCATTGATGGTAAGGGTCGCGTTGTGCTTGATCCTAACAAAGAGCCACTCATGAAGGATGATTTACCAATCACACCTACCATGATTGAAATTGCTAAGGGCGAAGATGGCGTTACTAATTACCAAAACCTCGCTGGCGAACAAGTAATTGCCTACCACTCTAAGCTGAAAAATAGCGACATGACCATAATTGCCAGAAGCGAAACACGCGATATTTTTGCAAGTCTTGATGCACTTAGCAATCTCTCAATTTATACAACCATTACAGCCATTATACTTAGCTCCATCATAGCTTTAGTCATTATTCGACCCGTAGTCACTGCTGTATCTCAAGGTGCAAACTTTGCCTCCGACATTGCCAACGGCAACCTTAACGGTGTTCTTGATATTAAGCGTAATGACGAAATAGGCGACCTTGCCAATGCGTTGCACTCCATTCCTGCAACTCTAAATAGGGTCATTCATGAATACAGCAGCATTGAACAAGCAATCCGTGATGGTCACATTGAGGCTCAAGGCGACGCATCAAAGTTTGACGGTGCATATGCAAACCTCATTGAAGGCACAAATATAACTCTGCAACAATATCAAAATATACTAAATTCCTTAACTTCACCTGTTGTAGCCATGGATAAAAATCTACACATAACCTACCTCAATACCATAGCCAAAACCAATACTGGCAATGATTATTTTGGTAAAACATTTAAGGAAGTTATAAACACCGATGACGCTGATACAGAACATGATGCCATTAAAATTGCTGTATCAACTCTAAAGCCAGCCACATCAGAAACAATTGCAAGGCCAGGTGGGCAAGAAATTGATATTTCATACACCGCCATTCCCATTGTCGATAAAGACGGAGCTCTTAGTTGTGTACTACAAATTGTCACTATCCTAACAGAAATTAAAAAAACTCAACGAACCATTATTGAAGTGGCAAACCAAGCCCAAGATATATCTAGCCGTATGGCCACTGCATCAAGGCAACTATCTACACAGGTGGAGGAGGTAGCACTTGGCGCAGAAACACAACGTGACCGAGTCACAACAACAGCAGTTGCCATGGAAGAAATGAACTCAACTGTGCTTGAAGTTGCCAACAATGCTGGTGATGCCAACACTCAATCAAGTAACGTGCGTGAAAAAGCAACAGAAGGCACTGACCTTGTTAATCAAGTGGTTGAAGCCATTAAAAGCGTTAATGAAGTTGCCCGTGAACTTGAAGAAAATATGGAACAACTTGGCAAACAAGCAGAAAGTATTGGTAGTGTTATGGACGTAATATCAGACATTGCTGACCAAACCAACCTGCTTGCACTTAACGCAGCCATTGAGGCTGCCCGTGCTGGTGATGCTGGACGTGGATTTGCTGTTGTTGCTGATGAAGTTAGAAAGCTAGCAGAAAAAACCATGACCGCTACCACAGAAGTTGGCAATAGCATCCGTGGGGTACAACAAACCACAAGCACGAACATAACAAAGGTTAGTGAAAGTGCAAACTTTGCAAGAAAAGCTACAGAACTTGCCACCATTTCTGGCAATGCTCTTGAGGAAATTCTAAACTTAGTAAATGACAATACAGCACTGATATCTGGCATTGCAGCTGCTGCTGAACAACAATCTGCCACATCTGAAGAAATTAACCGTTCTGTTGACGAGATAAACCACATAGCTGGATCAACAGCTCTTGGCATGTCCAATGCTTCCCAAGCTGTACGCGAACTCTCGGATATGGCCATAGAATTACAAGAATTATTGCAAAGACTTATGGAACGTAAATAATTATTAAAGTCAAGAGCATATAACAAATTCCACAAAATGGGTTTGTTAACAAACTGAAAACGCCTATCCCTTAGGGATAGGCGTTTTTTTCATACGTTAAATGGTAAATATCGGGGGATTTTCCGCAAAGAACATAAGGCTCGCAAATTTTTACACTGCCACATTGTTATTTATCTGCAGATTGAGCTAGTATAAGCTCCACTTCATCCACAGTAAGGCCTGCATTTTTGGCAATTTGTTTAGCACTTAAGCCACGGCTACGCTGATTTAAGATAAGTTCACGCAAAAATTGTGGTGAGCGAGATATACCTTCAGCTTGAGAAACCAAACGACGCAATTCTACGACTCTTTCTTCAATTTTTAGGTCAAGAGTACGAAGTTCTGCTTGGCGTTGGGCAAAACTTGCAACCAGCTCACGTTCAAGCTCAGCATTATGCTGCAAACGGGCAAGCAACAATTCCTGATTACCTTGCAAGGCCTGCATAAGTTGCTCAGACTTCTTAAGCCGCAAAAAGAAAAATATGATAGAACCAAACAATACAAGTTCTATCACAGAAAATAATATGACCGCCCACATGGATAACATTAATTAATCCTTTATAATACTATGAAAAGCACATATGCTGCATTACCCTTCATAAATAAAATTTTTCCGCTTACTCAATAAATAAACTAAGCATCTTAAAATTATAAAATTCAAATAGAATGTTCAAAAAGGGGTAAGGTGCAATAAAGTGGTGAATTTTAGGAAGGAAGTTGGGCCTTTCCCCAATGACCTGACTAAAATTTATCACTGAAGCAACAAATTGCCACTTTTCAACACCTCGCCATAACTATATGCCACAGGATGTGGCAAGCCCCGCAGGGGAGCAAGCCAAAGTCAAGCATGAATTTACTTCATGCGCAGACGACGCTTGCGAGAGCTTGCGTCGCACAGGACGTGCGACCAAGCGTCATACAAATATATGCCACAGGATGTGGCAAGCCCCGCAGGGGAGCAAGCCAAAGTCAAGCATGAATTTACTTCATGCGCAGACGTCGCTTGCGAGAGCTTGCGTCGCACAGGACGTGCGACCAAGCGTCATACAAATATA
>CAYJOP010000007.1:0-11410 GCA_964371835.1 uncultured Desulfovibrionaceae bacterium | reverse complement strand
ATACTTTAATGTTTAGAAGATTCCCCACCATAGGTCCACTAGGTGCTGAAGCCTCGTTATCTTCATTCATCTGTTGCCGATTTCTTCTACGGCTACCAAAATTTCCTTTCCCTCTACTGCCTTCTCCGCCATTATCTGTAACTCGAGATTCGACTGCATTATCAACAGACTGTATTTGTTGTTTTTCTAATTTAGACATTTCATTGGCAATGGCGCGTGACATGGCAAGAGCAGCCTGTGGCCCCGTTGAAGCATCATGCGCCGCACGGCCCGTAAAGCCAGTTTGGGCATAGAGTACAGCAATGGTTGCATCTATTGTCATAATACAGCTCCATGTTTTGAGCTATTCGCCATTAGTAAATCTTATACAAGACTCCTACTTTCCTAGATAACTCTCAAATAGCATGTCGTCAACTTTTCCACCAACTAAATAGCCGCTAAATACAGAAGCCAAGTCCGCCTTAATGGTTGACACATTGGCTGGGTCCACTAAAAAGTGGTGTGGTTTGTTTACAAGATAATAATATACAGCATCACGCAACAATGCCATTTTATTTTGCGATTCAAGCATTAGTTGTTCATCTTTAGTAACAATGGCAAACTTGCACACAAGGAAAACTTCGCCTAATTTTTCATCATTAAATGGTACCCAAAAAGGTTCAAATGAAACAATAAATTCACTGGGCAATGGTGCAGTTTCTGGAATGTTTGGAACTGTAATAATCTCCGGCTCAATGGGAGGTGGTGGCGGAGTACGCAACAAGAACCACCAAGCAGCACCAGCACCTATTAAAATTATTAGCACAAGCCCAATAATTATAAATAGTTTCTTTTTGCTCTTTCCCTCTTCTTCAGCTGTTTCTTCTTCATCTGACTCTTCAGTGTCGCTTTCTTCCTCAATTTTCTCTTCAGGTTCTTCATTCAAAAAATCAGCATCTTCGATGTCAAGGGCAACCTTTTCATCTGCTTTAGAACTAACCTCTACTTCTGGAGCGGCAGTTTCATCTTGCGTTTTTTCTTGAACTTCGGACACAGAAAACCACCATTTAGTGCGTTAAATTTTGATTTTTCAATTTCAAATCAAGACAAAACAATATTCCGCATTTTATTGGAATATTTTGTCAATTTTTTGTTTCATCGTATCAGCAGTAAATGGCTTAACAATGTAATTTGATACACCAGCTTGCACAGCTTCCAAAATATTTTCCTGTTGAGCTTCTGCTGTTACCATAAGAAATGGAATTTTTTCAAATTCTTCGCTAGCGCGCACCTTACGCAAAAGATCAATGCCAGTCATGCCTGGCATATTCCAGTCAGACACAACAAAATCTATTTTTTCGCGGTTAAGCACTTCCCAAGCGGTAAGACCATCATCTGCTTCCACCACATTATTAAAGCCAAGTTGACGTAGAATATTACGCACAATTCTGCGCATTGTAGAAAAGTCATCCACTACGAGCACGCGCATTTCAGTATCATAATTCATGTTTCCCCCCTAATGTACTAATATTACAAAGTTTCAGATTTACCATATGTATCAAAAAACGCTTGACGCAACCTTTTTAAAGCTTGCGAATGCAATTGCGAAACCCTACCTTCGGTAATTCCCATTACTTCAGCAGTTTCACGCATATTTAGTTCGTCAGTGTAATAGAGCGATAATACCAACTTTTCTCTTGGTGTCAATGTATCAATAAGAGGGGCTACTCGCTCAACCATCTCCCGCATGGCTGTTGCTTGATATGGTTCTTCATAGGTCTTTGCATCACCACTAACCATATCTTGTACAGCATCAAGCGAAACCCAAAGCTGATTATGCAAGGCCTCAAGTCCATAACGTACTTCTTGCTGGCTAAGGCCTGTAATTTCCTGTATTTCTTCCTCAGAGGCTTGACGGCCGTGTTCATGCTCCACACGACGAATGGCATTATCAATTTGCCGCACCCTTTGACGCAGTGAGCGAGGAAACCAATCCAGCTTACGTAATTCATCAAGCATAGCACCACGAATACGATTTTCTGCATAAGAATCAAAACGTACTCCAAGTTGTGGCTTAAATCTACCAAGAGCCTCCATAAGCCCAAGAGTGCCTGCGCTAATCATTTCACCAAGCTCTATATTTTTAGGCAACTTGGCTTTTATGCGTAAAGCAAGAAATCTAATTTTGGGAGCATAATGGCGAACAATGTTCTCCTGATCAGCAGGAGAAAAGTCACCCCATGCAGTAGTGCCAAGTTCCATCTCTTCCCATGGTGGTAAATCGTGTTTTTTAGCTCTAACTTCGTTCATTTTTCACCTCACAAATGGTGAACCTCTATACATTATTATAATCGTCAAAAATCAGATTTTATTTAATTTTACTGTTGGAACAATAAATGCTTCCAGAAAAATTTTATATTTCCATCCAAGTGTTTTGCAACATCCCATTCAATCATATTATCTGCAATTTCTTGCATAGCCTTTGCTGCAGGGGATTTATCGTTGTTAACGCAAAGTGGTAATTGATTCACAACTGAGTTACGCACTGCAACATCTCGCGGCACAATGCCCACAAGATCCAAGCTCACATTGCTTAAAAAATGCTCACAAGCTTGGTACAATCTGCTAAATACATTTTTTGCCATTTTAATATCTTGGGCCATATTTATGATAACCTTAAAGTGCTCAACACCATGTGTTGTTTTTAGCACCTTAATTAAGGCATATGCATCAGTAAGAGATGTGGGTTCTGGTGTTAACACTATTAACCTTTCTTGAGCAGCAAGGTTAAAGTATAGCACATTGTCGTTTATGCCAGCACCTGTGTCCACAAGCATAAAGTCAACTTCTTTTTCCAAAACATCTACAGCTTCAAGCAATTCTAGCTTTTGACCTGTGTCTAATGATAGCATTTCGCTCATGCCAGATGATGCTGGCAAGATGGAAAATCCATAGGGAGTTTCAAATAAAATGTCGTGAATGTTTGCTCCTTCATGGAATAGATGAAAGAGGTTTTTTTGTGGAGTTAAACCAAGCAAAACGTCAACGTTAGCAAGGCCTAAGTCCGCATCCAAAAGTACCACTTTTTTTCCGCGTTTGGCAAGCTCCACAGCAAGATTTACTGATAAATTTGTTTTTCCAACGCCCCCCTTACCGGAGGTTACAGAAACAACTAAAGGAAAGGTATCACTCATAAAAAACTCCCACACTACCCTTTATTATTAAGGCCATCAGCCGATGGTAATTGTCTTTTAAAAATTAATCGCCATAATTGAGACTCTGTTGCTCCAGAAAGTGTATCTCTAAGCTCTGCTCCAAATGATAAGGCTGATACAGGTATATTACAAGCTGTTGCTGCATTAACTATAGTACCATAACTTACACATTCATCAAGCTTTGCCCAAACAAGACTTGTGATGCCATTTGAAGCATAGCGTTGTAAAAATGCTGTCACTTGCGCCCCATCATAACTTGGCGAAAGTACAATATGAGTTGCCATATCTTCAACCACGTCCCCTTCTAATCCAAGAGATACTTTAAGTTCATGCAATGTACTTTCAAGACCAATACCTGGCATATCTATAAATATTTTATCAGCATGGGCATTGGCTATGAGGGCTTTTTCCATACTTTGTTTATCTCTTGCTTCCACATATGAAAAATCAGAAAGCTCTGCCCAATGACGAAGGATTAACCTTCCATTACCACGCTGACAATCTGCATTAATAAAAGCTATGCGCAAATCAGGATTACCAGCACGCAAATTTAAGGCCATGCGCAAGGCGGACGTGGTTTTGCCAACTCCATAAGGACCAGTAACGCAGTGTACTCTTTGTGGCCAATCCTTGGCACCCCAAGTTTTAACGGGAACAAGCTCACTTAAAGACTCAAGCACAGACGCACCAGGGTTTGCAAGCAAGCGACGATAAAGCTCCAAGGCTACCACGTCTGAAACACCTTCACGCTGTAAATATTCAAGTGCCACACGCTGTCTTGGGGTTAATTTTTCCAATTGTATGGACGGCTTCATAAGTGCAAAAAGATGTTCTTTTACTTGTAGCCATTCTTTATGCCATTCACTCCACCCTGGAGGGTTTATATGTCCACCTTGTGCTGTAAAGCCAGCACTACTTTGAGCATTGCTAATTAAATGACTCAAACTTTGGGCTTTACTACTTGCTTGTGAGCCAGCAGTATTTTTTATAGTTCCAGTTGATGTCATATTATTGACATTAGGAATACGTTCAATACCAGCTGTTACTTCATGCAGACGAACACCGCCCTTGCGAAAGCTTCTACTGCTAAGAATAACAGCATCTGGGCCAAGTTCTTCTTTAACTTGAGCAAGCACCGCTTGAGTATTTGGTCCTGAGTATGTTTTTACATGCATTAATCAATCCCCACTACGCCTACAGATTGCAAATGAATGTCCGGTGGTATTTCAGCTTGAGAAATAACCGGCACCGTAGGCAAAAAGCGCGTAATAAGCTGAGCCAAATGCGGTCTAATAATAGGGGTGGCAAGAAGTATTGGCTGCCCCTCAGCCTGCACCGCATTTTCAATGGCATTATTAACGCTTTGAATAAGTTTTTGCGCAACTACTGGGTTTAGAGACAAGAATGTGCCTCCATCAGTTTGGCGTATTCCTTCTTGTACAGTACGTTCGGCCTCTTGGTCTAGTGTTAAGACTGCCAAACCTCCGGTACTGTCAACGTAAGGGCGCACAATAGAGCGGGACAAACGCTCACGCACATACTCGGCTAACATGTCTGATTGTTTAATATTTGGGCCAAAATCACTAAGAGTTTCCACTATGGTTTGCATGTCACGAATGGTTACATTTTCACGCACAAGTATTTGTAAAGTTTTTTGCACAACGCCCAGTGGCAGTGTATTTGGAACTAAATCTTCAACAGCTTTTGGAGAATGTTTGGCAAGTGTATCCAAAAGACCCTGCACAGCTTGGCGGTCTAGGAAGTCAGCCAAATGCTTACGGAAAATCTCAGTTAAGTGTGTGGCAATAACAGTTGCTGGGTCAACCACTGTGTAGCCTGCAAGCATGGCTTCTTCACGCTGAGCGTCAGGAATCCAAAGAGCTGGCAAGTTAAATGCTGGTTCACGAGTTGCTATGCCATTAATTTGCTTGGTTACATTACCAGGATCCATGGCAAGAAAATGATCCACTAATATTTCTGCAGAGGCCACTTGATTGCCCTTAATAAGTAGAGCGTACTGACCTGGCTTTAATTGCAAATTATCACGCAGATGCAAGGCTGGTATGACCACACCCATGTCCAATGCAAATTGCCTGCGTATGGAGCGAATGCGTGAGAGCAAGTTACCACTTTGGCTTTCGTCAACAAGTGGTATTAAACCATAGCCTACTTCAAGTTCTAAGGAATCAAGCGGTAGTAATGCTTGCACTTCTTCTGGAGTGTCAGCAGATGAACCAGCCCTAGCTTTTTTAGCTTTGGCTTTCACTTCTGCATCTTCATCTTCTTCACTAGCAGTCATTCTAGCTGCAAGAAAACACACTGCTGAAAGAATTAAGAATGGTATAGTTGGCAATCCTGGCACAAGAGCAAACACTAAAAGCACTAAGGATACCATTTGTAATGCACGGGTATTAAAGGTTAATTGAGCAAGAAACTCTTCACCCATCTTGGCTTCGGCTGCAGCACGAGATACCAAGATACCAGTACCAGTTGATACTAAAATTGAAGGAATGGTGGACACAAGACCGTCACCAATGGTTAGCAGTGAATATGTTGTAAGCGCATCACTCCAGCCCATATCCTTTTGCACAATACCAATAATAATACCACCAATTAAGTTAATCATGGTAATTAACATACCAGCGTTTACATCACCAGATACGAACTTACAAGCACCGTCCATGGAACCGTAAAAGTCAGCTTCTTTACGCAAGGCATGACGACGATCTGTGGCTTCTTCTTCGTCAATTAGTCCAGCATTTAAGTCTGCTTCAATGGCCATTTGCTTACCCGGCATAGCGTCCAAGGTAAAACGTGCTGCAACTTCAGCAATACGCGATGTACCAGTGGTAATAACAGTCTTATTCAAAATATATAAAATCATAAAGATTACTGCACCAACCACATATGAACCACCCACAACAAACTCACCAAAGGCTCGAATAACAGAACCTGCTGCCTCAACACCTTGATCGCCATTTAGAAGAATAAGTCTGGTGGAAGATACGTTTAAGGCCAAGCGAAGCAAGGTTGTTACAAGCAAAAGAGAGGGAAATATGGAAAATTCTAAGGGTGATGTCATAAACATCGTAGTAATAAGCACGAGCAATGACAAAGAAATACTCACAGATAACATAATGTCCAACATAAAAGTTGGCAAAGGTATAAGCATCATAAATAGGATTAGAACAACGCCACCAGCAAGGAGTAAATCCCCCTGCTTGGCAAAACGTTCATAATTCATTTGTGGTAATGTTGCCATAATACTGACACCTCATTTTTTAACTTATGTTAATCAAAACTTAGACAATTTATTCTATTTTCCTGGCATCTTACCCTTCATTCGCCAAATGCTAGCAAGGATGGATGCTGTGGCCTTGTACAAATCTTCGGGAATCATATCCCCTACCTCTACACTCTTATACAAAGCCCGTGCCAAAGGCACATTTTCACGAATTGGCACATTATGCTCTCTTGCAATTTCTTTTATTTTTTCAGCCATATGATCACCACCCTTTGCTAAAACGATGGGAGCTGGAGCTTCTGAAACATCATAACTTAGGGCAACAGCAATGTGTGTTGGGTTGGTAATAACCACGTCGGCCTTGGGCACGTTTTGTAACATGCGTTGCGCCATTTGATCCATCATCTTTTGACGCTGTTGTCGCTTAATTACAGGATCACCTTCTGCTTGTTTTTGCTCATCTTTTACCTCATCCTTAGTCATCTTAATACCTTCAGCATAAGCAAAGCGACTTTGCCAAAGGTCAAATGCAGCAATGGCTCCCATGGGTATAAGCGTATAATATACCATGGTAAAACCCATTTCTAGCATATATCTAGCAACACCTGATGCATCTTCATAAAACATAGGCAAAAAATTGACATGTTCTTGCTTAATAATAATTGCTGGGATGATGGCAATAACTAAAGAAAACATTAAACTTTTTATAAGACGAACTACCGTTTGTGGGGAAAGGAACATTTGCTTTAAGGCTTTAATAACATTAAATTTTTCCAACTTAGGCTTAAATATTTTTGTTGTCCATAACTTACCCACTTGCAAACGCAGACACAGCCAAGCATTGAATCCTAAAAATAACAAGACAGGCAACATTATTTTAGCAAGAAATATTGAAATCCAAATAACTAACGCGTATACGGATTCTGGATCAGCCTGAAACGTATAAGAACGAGTTAAAAAATGCCTATATAAACTCATAATCTCAGCACCCATGGTTTCAATCCATAAAAATAAAACCACAAGTCCTGCGACTAAGCTTATAAACTTACTTAATTCTTGTGCTTTTGGAACATTACCCTCTTGGCGTTGTTTATTTAAGCGTTTCGGGGTAGCTTGTTCCGTTCTACTTGGGTCTGCTTGTTTTCCAAACATAGTAAATCCTTAATTAAAGGTCCTGCACAATTATTTTTTTGTTCTATTTTTGTGCTTTTGCAGTAAATTTGCATTTATTTGAAAATTCACTTGTGTAGAACAAAAACCACATCTCTGCTCTCTGTATCCGTAAGGCTCGTTCCTCGCCTAACGGCTATGCCACTTCGTGGCACCACTAGGGCAGGAAAAATCAATCACTTAACGGCGAAGCAAAGCTCCGCCTATTCTTGATTTTTGGTCGCATTGACTATCGTCAACGCTCCAAAAGACTCCACACAATAAATTGTGCAGGAGTCTTTAATTTATTATAGGGCTTGCAATGCGCATAATATTTGCCAACATATCATCTAAAGTTAGCATATAGTTAGACATAAATTCAGACATCATAACCAACATCATACCAAGAAACAAAAAGCCTGCGCCAATCTTTACAGGAAAGCCAATGTCCATAATATTAACTTGAGGACTTGTGCGGCTAACTAGAGCTAGAGCAAGTTCCACCATGAACAGTGCCACCATAACAGGAGATGCAATTTTTACTGCTATAACAAACATTTGAGCAGACAACTTAAGCACTTCCGTTAAAAGCAATTCTCCAAGAACTACGCCACCAGCAGGAACTATATGAAAACTAAAAGCAAAGGCTTGAATCATATAAAGATGTCCGTCCAAGGCTAAAAATGTCAAAATGGCAACCATCCATAAAAAGAAGGCTGTAATGCCAGTTTGATTACCAGTTAGAGGGTCTGCAAAGCTAATCATGGTAAAGCCCATTTGAAAGCCAAACAACTCGCCACCAGCTTGAATACCCATAAAAACGAAGTTAATACACATACTAAGAACCAATCCAAGCACCAACTCATTGGCAAAAAGCAACAGTACATTAAATGGGTGAGATGGCATTGCAGCACCAGGCAAGGATAAATGCGGCCAAACACCAAGGGTGAACACTAAGGTAATAGCGGCTTTAACCTTCATGGGTACTCGCTCTGACGAGAATATGGGCAGCAAAAACATCACTATGCTAACTCTCATGAAGGTTAGCAAAAAACTCAAAATAGTGACGGCTGGTATATTATAGATGTCCATAAAAGGAATGTTTGCAAACATTGGACCAAGTTTAATGTGGCAATAGTCTTTGGCTGTTTAACATGGTCTGCAAGTTTTTATCACTGGCTAAAGTAACGTATCCATATAATAAGCCTTAAAATATTATTTTCACAAAAACCACATAACTAAATTATTTTTTTAATCCAAATCAATCACATGCATACAACATTAACACATTTATTTATGATTATGATTAGCTAAATGTAAACATGCAATCACAATATTTAAATTTCAACTAATTCATTTGCCAATTTCAGGTTATGAATGTATGATTTCTTTGCTTTTTATAAATCTATGACACATTTTTATAAAATTGCATAAAGTATCATCATTGGGGTGATACATAGAAGATAAGGAGGAAATGTATGGGAGCATCTCGCCACGGACCGTGGCTAAAAATGATGTTGCTAGGCATTGTTGTGGGAGTTGGTTTATGCGCTAGTGCTGCCATTGGCATGCACTACACAGATCAACGACAATTTTGTGGTAAATGTCATGTCATGGCTGAGGCTGCGGTGACTCACAAAATGTCCACACATGCTAATCAATCGTGTAACAGTTGTCACGCACCCACAAACCTGATTAGTAAAATACCTTTCAAAGCCACAGAGGCCTTGAAAGATTTTACATCTAATATGCAAGGTAAGGATGTAGCCTTGAGTATTAGTGTCAGAACAAAGGATGTTGTAAACGCAAATTGCAAAGCCTGTCACGCCATTACTAATATGAATGTGGCAAGCATGGAAGCAAAGCCCTACTGCGTGGACTGTCACCGCAATGTGGCGCACATGCGCCAAAAGCCCATCAGCGCAAGGATGGTAGCCGATGAATAATATTAAAACTTACTTTAGTCTTATGGTTCTGGGAGTGTTATGCCTTATTATGGCAGCTGGCTGCACTGATACAAGCACTGACCTTGAAACACCAAAGTTCAAATCTGGTCTTTCTGCAGATGAAATTGATAATTCAGCCTTCAAAAAACCTTTCCCAGCTCAGTATGAAAGCTTTGAAAAAAATGAAGAAGCATCAGTTATGACAGTGTATAAAGGTTCTGTGCACTATCGCAAAAATGACGATTTTTCACCACTTCCCAAGGGCTACAAATATGCTCAGCCATATTTAAAGAACCTTTGGCTTGGTTATCCTTTCAGTTATGAATATAACGAAGCGCGTGGTCACTCTTACGCCATTGACGATTTGGTAAACATTGACCGTATCAATCGCTTTGCTGAAAATGGCGCCCTGCCTGCATCTTGTTGGAATTGCAAAACTCCAAAAATGATGGAATGGGTAGAAGAAAAAGGCGATAAATTCTGGAGCGGAAACTCCAATGAATATCGTGATAAACTTGATGCAAGAGATCATACCATTGGTTGTGCCAACTGCCACAACCCAGAAACCATGGAACTACGCCTATATTCTGAGCCACTAAAAGATTGGCTTAAGAAAAGTGGTAGAGATATTGAAACAATTTCACGCAATGAAATGCGCTCCCTAGTATGTGCGCAATGTCATGTGGAATACTATTTCCAGCATAAAGATAACGGCCCTGCACCAGGAAAGCCCGTTTTCCCATGGGATAATGGCATGAACCCTGAAGATATGTACCAATACTACAAAAGTCACGGCCCGAAAAATGGCCAGTTTGCAGACTGGACACACACTGCTTCAAAGGCACCGATGATTAAGATGCAACATCCAGAATATGAAACTTGGATTGACGGACCTCACGGTTCCGCCGGTGTATCTTGTGCTGATTGCCACATGGCCTATGAGCGTGTTGACGGCAAAAAAATCTCAAGCCACTGGTGGACAGCCCCTCTTAAAGATCCAAACATGTCAGCTTGTCGTCAGTGTCACTCTGACAAAACAGCTGAATATTTAAAAGAGCGTGTTGTCTATACACAAGAAAAGACCTTTAACCAACTACTAAAAGCCCAAGATATCTCAGTTAAAGCTCACGAAGCTGTGAGACTTGCTGCTGACTATATTGGTGAAAGAAATGCCAATTACGATGCTCTAATGGTAGAAGCTCGTGACATGGTAAGAAAAGGTCAATTATTCTGGGATTATGTGTCAGCAGAAAATAGCGTTGGCTTCCATAATCCAGCCAAGGCTTTAGATACTCTTATGTCATCCATGGAATTTAGCCAAAAGGCCATTGACCTTGCAAGCGAAGCAACAAACTTTGGTATTAGTGCTGCCATTGCTGGCGACATTAAAACTATTGTGCCGCCCATCAAGGAATTAAGCCGAAAATTACAGCAAGATGCTGAATTTTTACAACAAAATCCTTGGACTAAGCTCCTACCAGTTCTGCCAGAAGCAGACATGGTTTGGGACGGACAAAAAAGAGTTAGTCAGTCTAACTAATATCAATAACAGTTAAAATATGAGGGGGCTTCGAGTAAGCCCTCTCAATTTTGTATAAAAATTAATCAACTCTAGTAATATCTTTGCAAATATTTTAAAACCGCACTAACCCCAAATGCCACTCTGCACATGTCATAAGACAGTTTTGCCTTATTTTACAACATACAACAAAATTTTTTTCAAATTTTATCCATCTCCTTATGGTTAAAAATTATAAATTTTTATTAAATTGCATTTTTTTGCTTGCAAGTTTTTTAACTTTACCCTAAAAGTATTCCTCTACGGCGGAACGTGGCGCAGTTTGGTAGCGCGCCTGGTTTGGGACCAGGATGCCGGG
>CAYJOP010000006.1:0-54358 GCA_964371835.1 uncultured Desulfovibrionaceae bacterium | reverse complement strand
TACTTATGGGTAGATTTTCATAAGTTTTAAATTACATTTTCTTAAGTTCTGCATACCAAGCGCCAGCTTGCTCCATGAGCTTATTGGTGCGGGCAGCCAATGCATGTGGGTCTTTAACATAACCATCTAAAAGTAGGCTTGTGTCATAGAGTCCCTCCACCATTTCTTTAAGTAGTGGGTCCTTGGAATCTGTTTTATGAATGCGCAAAAGTGTTCGTAACATGGGGTGATCACGGTTAACCTCAAAAATCTTTTGTGGCACTGTTTCATCTTTGTTCATGATGCGCATTAGCTTTTCCATGGAAGATGTCATACCACCGTCTGGAGCAACTAAGCATGCCGGGCTATCTGCTAAGCGATGTGAAACACGAACCTCTTTAACTTTATCTCCTAGAATTTCGTGCATTTCTTTAAGTAATGTGTCAAAATTTTTAACATCATCTTCGGCTAGGGGTGCGGCTTTGCTGGCTTCAGCCTCTGTATTTTCAAAGTCCTTTAAGCTTTCATCATCTGCGTGTTCAACGGCCTTAAAGTCCCACTCTTTATATTGTCCAAGGCCGCTCATGACAAATTCATCAATGGGTTCTGTAAGATAGAATACTTCCAAGCCTTTTTTGCGAAACACTTCTAAATGTGGATTTAGGCGCACAGCCTCACGACTTGCCCCAGACACATACCAAAATGTTTTTTGCGAGGCCTTTGCCCTGCTCATATAATCATCAAGTGAGGTTAAGCCTTCTGCATCTTCGTGGAATGATGAGTTAAAACGCAACAGCGTGGAGACCTTTTCCTTATTCACAAAATCATGGTAGCCAAGCTTGAATATGCGCCCATGCGTATGCCAAAATTTTGCATAAGCGTCTTTATCAGCAGACAATTTTTCCAAGTGACTTAAGCTTTGCTTAACTAAGGTTTGCTGAATTTTTCTAAGTATAATATTTTCTTGTAGCGTTTCACGAGATATATTTAAGGGTAAGTCCTCTGTGTCCACAACACCCTTGAAAAATCCCAAATACTCTGGCAAAAGCTCCTTATTTTCTCGCATAATAAGCACACGGCGAGCATAAAGGTCAAGTCCCCAACGCTCACGCCCTGAACCCATAAAATCATGCGCCACTGGCGGAATGAACAATAATGCATTAAATTGCACTGGAGCATCAACAGTTAAATGCACAGTGTCTAGCGGGTCAGTGCTATCAAAAGTTAAAAATTTATAAAACTCAGCGTATTGCTCCTTGGTTATGGAAAACTTCGGCTCACGCCAAAGGGCAGGAGTTGTATTAATATGTTCGCCATCAACACTCACATTAAAAGGAATAAACGCAGAATGCTTGCGAATTATGGACTCAAGGCGGTATTTTTCTAAAAATTCCGCAGCATCTTCTTTTAGGTGTGCCACAATCTTTGTGCCACGTTCTGGTGCATCATCTGTGGTATTAATGGTAAATGTACCGCTACCGTCGCTTATCCACTCATTAGCTTGACCATCACCAAAAGCGTGGCGAGATTTAACTATAACTTTGTCAGCCACCATAAAAACAGCATAAAAACCAACACCAAAACGACCAATAATATTAGCCGCATCTGGCTTGTCTGCGCCTTCTTTGCTAGCATTTGCATTTAAATCGGCCAAAAATTCCTCAGAACCTGACTTAGCAATGGTGCCAAGGTTAGCCATAAGCTCAGCTTCAGTCATGCCAATGCCAGTGTCACTAATAGTTAGGGTCTTGTTATCCTTATCTATTTGAATGCTAATTTCCAGTTGAGCATCTGGATTAAGAGGGGCTTGGCCTTTGTTTTGCTCAAAACGCAACTTATCCAGCGCATCGGATGCGTTGGACACAAGCTCACGCAAAAAGATTTCACGATTAGTATAAAGAGAATGTGTAATAATATCTAGGACTTTACGCACTTCTGCTTTGAATTTATGTTTTTTTGTTCCGCTACTCATGTTTCCTCCAAGATTAAAACCTTGCTTATAAATAAAATTTCTTACGCCATCGTCAAGGGTAAAAGAGTAAAATTTGTTCTAAATTTGTGTGTGGGAATTTTTTTCTTGGCATATGATTTGCATAAATTCAGTAACTGATGCTTATTTATGATGCATTTTTGACAATTAACATTTTAACTGCTTAAACTATAAATATAACAATTTAATACCCGTCAGGAGTTTATTATGGATTTATTAGCCAGTAATTCACTAAGTGCTTCAACTACAACTTGGGAAGTAATCTCAAACCAAAACAACATCACCTCAACACAGCAAGCAGCGCAGGGTAGGGAAGATAGTGTACAAGTTAATAACAATGTTCACCGAGCAACCTTATTAAAAGATGAGGATGTGGACAGCGTGCTTAATGCTACTACCGATTCCATTGCTAGTGATCCATATTCTGCAATGTATGCACATAGTGGGCTTGATGCGGCACGAGTTGCAGCCTTGCTTGCCTAAACGGTTTTTAAGCTTTTGCAGCATAGACAAATTTTAAGGGGAATGGATGAAAATCACATTCCCCTTAAAAACAATCCATATCTATTTTATAAACTATTTTAAATTGTTAAGTCTGGCACGCTCAATTTCAGCAAACATTTTTTCTCTAAAATTTGCTTCTTCAAAATGTAAAACAAGCTGGCGAATATTTTTTGCATCAAATTGCGATTGCTTGGACTCAAAGTAAGAAATTGCTTCGCATAGGGCATCGACACTTTGTTCATGGAAAAATATGCCCGTTTCTTCGCTAACAACCGTTTCTGTTGCTCCGCCCTTGCCAAAAGCTATTACTGGTGCTCCAGTTGCCATGGCTTCAACTGGCACGAGGCCAAAATCTTCCTCACCAGGAAATAATAGGGCCTTACATTTGCCATAAAGATTTATAATGTCGGATGTTGGTATGCGGCCCAAAAAATCCACAGTGGGCCCTGCCATGGCTTGCCATTTTTTGCTCTCCTCTCCCTCGCCAACTACCAAAAGGCGACGACCAAGGCGAGTGCAAGCTTGAATTGCTAAATCCACCCTCTTATAGTTAACAAGCTGCCCAACACAGAGGTAAAAATCTTCTCTTGGCGCAGTGGAAAGCATATAATCATCCATAATTACAGGTGGATGAACAACACTTGCTTCACGCTTCCAAGTTTTATTAATTCTTTTGGCAACTGTTTTAGAATTGGCAACAAAATGGTCCACACGCATGGCTGAAAGCACATCCCAAGTGCGCAAACGGGGGAAGCAAACACGCATTCCCATGCGCACAGGCCAAGATGCATTGGTTAAATATTCATGATATAAATCCCATAGATAGCGCATGGGTGTATGGCAATAACAAACATGAGTGCTGTTGCTGTGAGTCAAAACACCCTTGGCTGGGCCAGATTCACTAGAAATTACAAGGTCATAGTCGCTAAGATTTAATTGTTCCAAAGCCAGCGGCATAAGTGGTAAATATTTTTGATAAAGTTTTTTGGAGTACGGCAATTTTTGAATAAAGGTTGTGTAAATATTATGACTTTGCAAAAGTGGAGAAAGTGCTGCTTTATCAAGTACATGTGTAAATATATCTGCTTGTGGATACATGCGGCAAAGGGATTCTAAAACCTTTTCGCCACCACGCATGCCCACAAGCCAAAAATGAACCAAGGCTACTTTTTTTGCTGGTTCAAGCTTGGGTGGATGGATTGCTTTTTTTGATGATGTAAGTTTTTTTGATGTGGCAACCCTTGATCGGGTGGATTTTTTTTCAGAAGAATTATTTGTTAAATCAGTATTATTAGTAGAAGTTTTTTGCTCAGGCATATTTAGCTCCACTGTGTGCAAGTGGGCATGTCACTTTTTTGTATTACTTGCATAACATCATCGGCTTCTACGCAAGCAACGCCCACATGCTCAAGCACTAGCCCAGCAGTATATGTTGCAAGAACACAACAGGTTAGCAAATCAAGTCCAGCCGCACGCCCAAGGGCAAGGGTTGAAATAACAGTATCACCTGCGCCAGTCACATCAAAAACAGCTTTCACATGAGGTGCAATATTCCAAACAGAGCCATCATCTGTAAATAAAACCATGCCATCAGATCCAAGGGTGATTAACAGCTCTTTGCACATGTAGGCATCCATAATGCGTTTGCCAGCAAGAATTATATTTTCACGGCTAGTTAACTCAATATGCCCCATTTCAGCTGCTTCCTTCCTATTGGGAGTCATAAGCGAGCTATTGGTATAACAAACAGCATTGCTAGGTTTTGGATCTATTAATATTTCTAGAGGCTTGCGCATGGAGTTAATGATAGAAAAAATATTTTCACGCACATTAATATTGATAAGGCCTTTGGCATAATCTGACAAAACTAAAACATCATAATCTGGTATAATATCTTGTAAAGTATTGCTAATAAATGCAAATTCAGCAGCGGTTAGTTTGGTGCAATCTTCTTTGTCAAAGCGTAGCATTTGCTGGTTTTGGGCCATAATGCGTGTTTTGACTATGGTTTTTCTGTCAGCACTTTTTAAGATGTAGTTATTAATGGACTCAGCATCAAGTAATTGCGTAAGCATTTGACCATCGCTACCATTGCCACACACGCTCACAAGAGTAGGTATACCACCAATGCTACTAATATTTCGGGCAACGTTGGCAGCACCTCCAAGCATTTTCTTTTCTGTACCAATACAAACCACAGGCACTGGGGCCTCTGGCGAAATGCGCGCTGCATCGCCTTGTAAGTATACATCAAGCATAACATCGCCCAATATAAGAACTTTTTTATCCCTAAGGGCCAGTACACTTTTACATAAGTGCGCTTTATCTAGTGGGGAGTTATGCATGACTTCTACTTATTGCTTAAAGCCGCAGTAATTACACCTTCAGCCGCCAATTGTCCGTCAACATATGCGCGGACTTCAATTTTGCAAAGTTGCATGCGCCAACGTGGATTTATGCACTCAAAATCAAGCCTGTCCCCTGGTCTAACTTGTCTGCGGTATTTAACTTTTTCAATGCCAGCAAATAGCAATAGTTTATCATCAGGAAAACCCAATTCAGCAAGGCCAAGTATGCAAGCGGCTTGAGCTAGTGCTTCTAAAATCAAAACGCCTGGCATAATAGGCAGACCAGGAAAATGTCCTTGAAAAAATGGCTCATTAAAAGTTACATTTTTGTATGCTTTTATGTGAGATTTTGGAACGCACTCCAAAACTCTGTCTACCAATAAAAATGGGTAACGGTGTGGTAAGATGGAACATATTTTGTCAATGTCCATTGTGGACGCCAAATCCTGACTCATGCTAATCTCCTAAAGCAAAAACAAAACTTATTATAAATGTTAAGAATCCCCAATTCCCCATGAAGGGAATCGGGGACAAGTTAATTTTATTAATAACAGCTAATTATTTTTTCTTGTAATCGCCAGATTTCCAAAGTTTGTTAACTTCTGCAAGAACATCCTTTGTTAAATCCATGCTTTGCTGAGCATAAAGTACGCCCCCAGCGGTTACATCAACTACAAAGTCAAAACCTTTGCGCTTTGAAACTTCATAGGTAGCACGGAAAACAAGAGTTACCATATCTTGACGAATTTTGATTTCATCTTGTTCTACCTTGCGAGAAAAAGCGCGTGTTTTTTCTTCAAACTCGCGGCGCAAGCGGATGAACTCCACTTGTTTTTCTTCGCTATTATTATTTTTTAGTGCTTCAGCCTTCTTTTGAAGGTCTTTACCTTGTTTTTCAATTTGTTTTTTCTCATTGCCGTATTTGGATTCCATTTTCTTTTTGGCGTCCTTGGCTGGGTCGCTGTTAGTTGCTATTTCTTGCATATCAACAACGCCAATTTTAACCTCAGCAAATGCAAAACTTGTCATCATAAAAAAAGCTAAAAGAGCTAATCCTAAAACCTTACGCATATAAAATCTCCTTAGTGGGTACGTTATAAAATGAAAATCATAAAATAACCCTTACCTCATAGCACAATATTACTTGTTCGTCAAGGCAAAGTGTAGTCCTTGAGCTTTTTTGAATCGATTTTTATATGCCAAAATACCATTGGCAATACCACTTGCCAATATTTTTCGATAGCTTAATTTTTTTAGATTGTTAGCCTCGTTTCTATTGCTACAATATCCAAGCTCCACTAAGATTGCTGGCATATTTGTTCCTATCAAAACATGAAAAGGTGCCGAGCGTGTTCCTCCGTCCTTTGTGGAAAAGCCACTTTTTCTTAATTTTGAAATGGTAAATCTTTGTACATCGTCAGCTAGATCGCTTGATTCTGTGGTGCGCACATTTAATAAAACTTTGGTTAGCAAATTTTGCATATCTCCAAGTTTGCGGTCACTGGTGGCATTTTCTAAAGCCGCAGTTTGTGCTGCTTGTTCATTTTTTGCAAAATTTAAGAAATATGTTTCAAAACCATGTATCCTGCTATCATTATTGGCATTTACATGAATAGATACAAACACATCTGCTGTAACTTTATTGGCATGTTCAGGGCGTGTGCTTAAGGG
Source organism: uncultured Desulfovibrionaceae bacterium (assembly GCA_964371835.1). GTDB lineage: Bacteria > Desulfobacterota > Desulfovibrionia > Desulfovibrionales > Desulfovibrionaceae > CAYJAD01. Next base: position 47,866 of record CAYJOP010000006.1, on the reverse strand, counting down.
TATAGCCTTATCACTAGTTCGACTATATACAACATTTAAACCATTAGCTTTTAGAATTTTACCAAGCTGCAAGGCCGTATCAAGAACCACATCCCGCTCAATAATGCCATTGCCAACAGCACCTGGGTCATATCCTCCATGGCCCACGTCAATAAAAACTGTATTTACATTTAGACCCAATTGCAAAGCCATATTATTTGTGTTGGCTTTGTTTACTCGCTTAGACAAGGTCTCAGTTGTTGGTTGTTTATTGACTTTTTTTTGCGCAAGCTTAGGTACGGGACTGGACTTGTCGGGATTTGCCATAACAGTTGTATTTTTTGGTTCTTTCATTACAGGTTTTGTTGAGGCCACAAGCACTATTCTGAAGGGATTTTTTTCTATTTTTGTATGATAATTTGAAAGCTTGTCAAAATCTAACTTGAGAGAAGTGGCCCCTGTATGACCTTGGGTAATGACAAGTTTTTTAAGCACACTATTTTTTACCCTTGCACCATCATGCACGCCACTGGCAAGAGTGGTATTGTCCATGGTTACAAATAATTGCTGACCAGATTTTGATTTTTTTACACGCCATGTGGTATTTTTATTTAGTGAAATAACTATTTGAACTGTATGCTTATCCAATGTGGACCATGTGACTTGGGTTAAAGCCACTTGCTGCGCTGAAAGTCGTTTTTTTGACGTATCTTGTCCTGCGCTTATGGATTTTTCAAAGGCAATGGCTGCGCCGTACATGTCGCCCTTTGGAAAGGATGTTTTCATATACTTAATTAATTGCAGTGCTTTAGCATTGTCATTTAATTCTTTACTCTGTAATATGGCCGCTTGTAGCAAAGCATCATCAGCAAGGCGGCTGTTTCTAAATTCATGGGCTACCTTAACATAGCAGTTAACAGCCAGTGCGTAATCTTCCTCATCATCAGAGTCTTTGGCTAAAATTTCAAGAACCGCCGCACTACGGAACAATGCGGCAGGACGGTTGGGCCAAGTTTCATATTCTTCATAGATGTCGTAAAACTCTCCAGCTAAACTATACCACTGTTTGCGGTTAACATTATCTTTGTTTTTTAATTCTTCAAAAACATTTTTTGCCACAAGATAACGAGCTTTTGCCGTTGATTCTTGTGGAGCTGCAACCTTTTTTTCCTCTGCATCATAAAAAATCACCATGAGCAAAATTAAAGCAGCCATGAATGACAAAGCTGGAAGAAGCCTTTTCCAAGTGCTTGATTTTGTGATTTGTTTTGCTGGCATAATTTTATCCGTATTTTAATAGTCAATTTATTTTAAAAGCATTATTTGTATGCACTTTATGTGCCACAAGAAGCATGTGAATGTCCAATACAAGGGTCCCGAATTATTTTTTGGTTTTGTTTTACATTTTCATAATAAATTATAGCTTTTAAATTCATTTGTGATGGAAAAATATAAAAAAACATCGCTTAACAACGCAAGTAAATTGCGTGTTCTGTTGATTTTTGGACGCTTTGACTTACATTAATGTTTCAAAATCCTTCGCACAATGAACTATGCACCAGTGTTAATACATATTTAATCACTTGCCTTTTGCTACATATGGCCTTATATAAATAACTGAAACTAATTAGCCGTTTTTTGCGGCATTTTGGAGGTTGAAATGGAAACTAGTCGTACTGTTGCCAGTCAAGGTGTCAGTGTTGCTTCAATATTTTTACGTCAGGTATATCAATGGATGACCATTGGCCTTGGCACTACTGCCGCTATGGCTTGGATTGTTGCAGGTTCTGAGGCTGCACGCAACCTTATTTTTGGTAATTCCTTTGTGTTAATTGGCCTTATTATTGCTCAATTTGGTCTTGTTATTGGTATTTCCTCTGCAGTGCAACGTATGTCTGCTGCTACAGCAACTGGCCTATTTTTATTATATTCTGCTCTTACTGGTGTGACATTATCAAGCATTTTTATTGTGTATCCTATGGGGTCCATTGTAAATGCCTTTGTGGTTACAGCCGGCACATTTTTAGCTATGAGTATATATGGCCTTGTGACTAAACGCGATTTAACAAGCATGGGCAGTTTTTTGATGATGGGTCTTTTTGGTCTAATCATAGCCATGGTTGTTAACATTTTCTTACAAAGCGCCATGATGGACTTTGTAATTAGTGCTGTGGGTGTACTTATTTTCACCGGTTTAACCGCCTATGACACTCAAAAAATAAAAGAATTTGGCGCAAATGCTCCACTGTCTGACGGAACAGCTGTTCGTCGTGGTGTAATTCTTGGTGCCTTAACTCTTTATCTTGATTTTATTAACTTATTCCTTATGATGTTACGCTTTTTTGGCGGTAGCAGAGATTAATTCTGAAATAATACTTTAAATATAACAAGGCTTTTCCACTGTGCTTGCAGTGGAAAAGCCTTATTTTTATAAGCAAAGGGTATATATGAGTCACAGGCAAAAAAAATACATAGGCAAAAAGTCAAAAAAAATTGATCAAAGCCAAGAAATTTCGGCTCAAATAATCCTAGACTTATTAAATGCAGGGCATAAGCCCATGCGCATGGATCAAATATTGCGCATATTGGGTGTTGCGCGCAAGCAAAAAAAGACTGTTGAGGGCATACTGTTTCAGCTGGCAGAGCAAGGCAAAATTTTTCGCATGCACGGTGGACAATGGGTTTCAAGTTCACAAATGCGTATTCTTACAGGTAAATACAGTGTGCAACGCTCAGGCGTGGGCTATGTGGACATGCCGCCATCAATAGACGACAAAATCCAAAAATTAAAGGTATCTTCTGTGTTTATTCATCCATCTCAAGCAGGAGATGCTTGGCATGGTGATACAGTGCAAGTGGCCTTACTTCCTGGTAGAAGGGGTAAAAGAGATGGTGATAAACCAGAAGGGCGCATAGTTCAAGTAATTGAGCGCCAAGCAAAAGAACTAACTGTGCGCATGCTACACAAAGAAAAAGGTGAAAAACATAGCGCAAATTTTATACTCTGCAAACCAGCAGACCCACGCTATCCAATACTTTTGCGCTTAGACAGCAGTAAATTAAAAACCATACCCAAACGTGGAGAGCTACTTAGAGTAAAGCCACTTGAACAACTAGCCTCAGACCTTTGGACAGCAGAGGCACTTGCCTGCATTGGCCATGAAGAAGATATAGCCGTGCAAGAAAATTTGGTAAAACTTAACCACGAAGCTCCAGCGGAATTTCCTCCCAGTGTTTATCATGAAATACAAAACCTTAGTCAAACACCGCAAGAAAGTGACTTGCAAGGGCGCGAGGATTTATCGCACATACACTTTGTAACCATTGACGGTGAAACTGCCAAAGATTTTGATGATGCCATCCATGTTGAAAAATTAAATAATGGTTGGTGTTTGCGAGTTGGTATTGCCGACGTGACACATTATGTGCGCCCACGCACGTCACTTGATAAGGAGGCTCAAACCCGTGGCAATTCGTGGTATTTTCCACGCTCCGTACAGCCCATGCTACCTGAAATTTTATCCAATGGGCTTTGTAGTTTAAAACCACATGAAATTCGTCTTGTAATGCTAGCAGAATTGCATTTTGATGAAAGTGGTAATGTGCAAAAAAGTCGTTTTGCCAAGGGTTATATACGTTCCGCCGCACGTTTAACCTATACTGAGGTAAAGGCGCTGGTGCTGGATAATGATGAGCAAGCACGCCAAAATTTTTTACAAGAAGAAAATGCCAAGCAAGTTTTGCCCATGCTCATACAAGCTGAAAGCTTAGCTAGAGTGCTTGCAAGGTGCCGTGTGGACAGAGGTGGCCTTGATTTTCATATGCCAGAGCCTGAATATGAATTTGATGAAGATGGGCGTGTAACTCATATTATAAAAAAACAAACTCATTTTGCTCACCAAATTATTGAAGAATTTATGATAGCCGCCAATGAGGCTGTGGCTCGGTTTTTGACTAAAAAAAATGCTCCATTTCTTTATCGTATACACCCAGAGCCTGACGCAAACCATTTGGATGGTCTTTTTAGAACTCTCAAAACTACCCCAATAGCAGAAAATATACCCAAAAAACCAACTGCAAAAAATTTGCAAGGTATATTGCATGTGGCAAAAAATAGCCCTCAAGAATTTTTGGTCAGTCGTTTGACCTTACGCACCATGAGTCAAGCTAGGTATTATCCTGAAAATATAGGTCACTTTGGTCTTGCGTCCGACAATTATTGCCACTTTACCTCTCCCATTCGCCGTTATGCAGATGTGGTTGTACATCGAGCCTTAAAGTTTGCTCTTGGCCTTGACGATGTAGCCATACCCAGCGCACAAAAGCTGGTTATACTTGGGGATAAGCTTAACCGTTGTGAGCGTGCAGCCATTGAGGCTGAGCGCGAAATGGCAAAGCGCCTTGCAGTATTGTTACTACAAAATCGCATAGGCGAAGGTTTTGAAGGTATTATTTGTGGAGTTTCAGATTTTGGAATATTTGTAGAATTTAATGAAATGCCAGTGGAAGGTATGATACGCATTCGTGATCTTGGCGATGATTTTTTTGAGTATGACCCAGAAAGACAGGAACTTACAGGGGTTATGCATGGCAAATGTTACAAATTGGGCCAAACCATTGGCACAAGGCTCATAGATGTAAATCTTGGTCGCCTAGAAATTACGCTGGGTCTTGTGCGAGGTAAAAAGTCTACTGCTAACAAACCATTAATCAAAAAAAGGGGTAAATTTCAAAAATAAATTTTCTTAGTAGTTAGGTTTTGTGAAAATTATTACCTTTTTTAACTATGTTTTCACCCTGCACCACATAGCCAAAACTGCGCAAAAATTGTCCTAGCTCACGGCCAAGTACACAATTTAAAACATCTGCTGGCATATGGGCTTTTTGTATGCAAAGTTCTCGAAATGTTATATCATAGCGCAACATTTGCAAAATTTCTGACTTATTATTGTGAATATCATTTATAAGGTCAGCCAAAACTTGTAATGAACATTCCTCTGCGTGGGCTCTGGCAAGCTCTGCCCAACCAGCTGGAGCTTTGGCAAGCACATGTTCACGACTGGCAAGGTTATGCTTATACATGGCTTCAAGTTGTGATGTATCTTTACAAAACAAAGCTGCGCACTGTGCTGGGCGTAGCGGATGCAAATTACACCCCCCTTCCCCATGAAATACGCAATGCCAATTATATGTTGACTCCATTGTGCCTGCAATTTTAATAACTTCATCTTTTAGCGGAGTTAGGCAGCTTTTCACATCATCATAAGCAAGCTCACCCTTGCGCAAGGTCACAAGATTTGAAAATAAAACATGCCCCTCGTAAACAAGGGGCATGTCTTCTATATGGAGCAAAGGGCCACCCTTACGGCAACATTCGCCGCAGCCAGTGCAAAGCCCCTTTGTTGTAATATTCAATAATTAACCGCCGCACTTAGTAAAACTGCAAGCTTGGCAAATGTGGCATCCTTCTTGGAAGGCAAGCTCACCGCCGCATTCAGGGCAAGAGCTACCATCTAAAGATAGTACCTCATCACTTGGGGCTGAACCTTCAAGGTAGTTACGTTCAAGTACCCAAGCTATGGCATCTGGAATAGATAATAAAAGGCCCTTACCACGAAATACTGGATGTTCTCCGCCAATACCCTTAATTTGGCTGACAACCTCGCGCACGCTAACACCAGAGCGCAATAATAAAGATACTAAACGACCTATGGCTTCAGCTTTTGCTGTGGTTGATCGGCCAGACTTACCAATGGTTGCAAATACTTCAAAGGGCTGTCCGTCAACTTCGTTAACAGTAAGATATAGTCCGCCAAGGCCTGTTTGTACTTTGTGGGTAAAACCTCTAACAACATCAGGACGTTTGCGCACAGCACCGCCAAATTCTGAAGTTTGCTGTTGTGTGCCATCTTGTTTTTTCTGTCCTTCACCAGTGGCAAGAACCTGAACAGATTTGCATCCGTCACGGTACACTGTAACACCCTTGCAACCTTCCTCAAAAGCCATCCAGTAAATATTATAAATATCTTCAACTGTGGCAGAATTTGGTAGGTTTACTGTTTTGGATACAGCATTGTCAGTGTGTCTTTGGAAAGCGGCCTGCATTTTTAAGTGCCACTCAGGTTTAATATCCATGGCAGTTACAAAAACATTGCGCATTTTAGCTGGTAAGAATTCCATATCTTGTATGGAGCCTTTTTGTATAACACTTTCCATAAGTTCAACGCTATTTGCACCAGCATTGGCAAGTGCTCGCTCAAAATATGGGTTAACTTCTACTAGCTTTTCGCCATCAAGAATATTGCGAGTAAAACAAAGGGCAAATAATGGTTCAACACCAGATGAACAACCTGCAATAATTGATAAAGTTCCTGTTGGCGCAATAGTTGTTACAGTGGCATTGCGATATGGGCCTTGCTTACGTTTTGCAAAAATAGATGTTTCGTAGGAAGGGAATGGTCCGCGCTCCTTAGCTAATTCTTTAGAAGCATTGTGCCCCTCATCATTAATAAAGGCCATAACCTTTTCACCAATGGCTAGACCTTCTTCAGAGTCGTAAGCAATGCCCAAGTTGAAGAGCATGTCTGCAAAACCCATTACACCAAGGCCAATTTTACGGTTTTTTTGCACGCGTTCGGTTATTAAATCTAAGGGGAAGCGCGATGCGTCAATAACATTATCAAGAAAACGCACAGACAAATGCACAACCCTTGCAAGCTCTTTCCAATCAATGCGTTGGTCAATGGGCTTGTTTTGGTCTTTGCTTTTTACACCATTTACAAATTGAGCAAGGTTAATGGAACCTAAGTTACAAGCTTCATAAGGCAATAGTGGCTGTTCTCCACAAGGATTGGTGGATTCAATTTCACCTTGGTCTGGGTTTGGATTATCTCTATTGATGCGGTCAAGAAATACTATGCCCGGATCGCCAGAAGCCCATGCTTTATTGACCAATAAGTCAAAAACCTCGCGCGCACGAAGTTTGCTCACTTCCTTCTCATTGTGCGGTGAAATTAAAGAATATTCAGTGTCATTTTGTACAGCTTCCATAAAAGCTTCTGTCAAGCCAACGGAAAGATTGAAATTGTTAAAGTCTCCCTCTTTCTCTTTGGCACGGATAAATGCTAAAATGTCTGGATGGTCAATGCGTAAAATGCCCATGTTAGCACCACGACGAGTGCCACCTTGTTTAATTTGCTCAGTGGCAGTGTTAAAAATACGCAAAAATGACACAGGCCCAGATGCCACGCCACCTGTGGAACCAACACGGCTTTGCTGAGGTCTAATGCGAGTAAAGGAAAAACCAGTACCACCACCAGATTTATGAATCATGGCAGCATATTTGACAGCATCAAAGATTTTTTCAATGGAGTCTTCAATGGGAAGTACAAAACAAGCAGAAAGCTGCCCTAAGTTTGTGCCTGCATTCATGATGGTTGGAGAGTTTGGTAAAAACTTCCATTGAATCATCATATCATAAAATTCGCGGGCTAAATCTTCTTGCTTGTAAGGAGACTTGGAATATTTTTTTTCCTCAATGGCCACAGAGGAAGCCACACGCCAAAATAAATCGCGTGCATCTTCAATTTTTCCTGTATCTGCATTGGTGTGGTAGTAACGCTTTTTAAGAACAACCTCAGTATTGGCTGATATGGCGGGATGTGGAAGGCTTTTGGGCATGGCAATCATAATAATCAATCCTTACTAGCTAAAATAATAAAGGCAGCAAGTGCTACCATAAAAAAACAGTACAAAAAAAAGTATCAAATTTGTAACTGTCAAACTTTTTTCTCTTTTTTTAATGTACACTAAAACCAATAAAAAAGCCATGTATCGCAAAGCCGCATTGCTCGGTTAGCCTTTTGAAATTATATGTCATTTTAAGGCAAAAAAAATTTAATTTTTTTTATATTTTTAAAATCATTAATATAAATAGTTAAAATTATAGCTTAAAAAGTCTAATAAAATTTTAAACTTTTTCTTGGGGTGGCATTTTTAAATGCTAAAAAACCAAGAAATTTTTTTAGCACTCTGCATTATTTCTTTAGTAGAGTATTATGCAGCATAAATGCTAAATTGTACGACCAAAAATCAAAAATCCTAATTATGAGAGAAAATTGTTAAATGAGCTTGCGAGCCGCCTAGACATTGAGGGCAAGGCGGAATTTTTTTTAGCTGTTAGCACAGCGCTGCTGTTTTTATAAAAAATTGTTTTTTAAAACTAACAAAAATCTGAGTAAAAAATAATTATGCAGAGCTCTCTTTTTACACTTGACAAGAAAACATAATACCTCTAAAACCTTCCTCACAGTGTGCGAGAATGGCGGAACTGGTAGACGCACTAGGCTTAGAACCTAGCGCCGCAAGGTGTAGGAGTTCAACTCTCCTTTCTCGCACCACTAAAAAAAAGACCCTAAATCTTAGATTTAGGGTCTTTTTTTTGATGATAAATCCCATTTCGTGGGATTTGTGGCAACCAAAACAGCAGAGCTGACTTTGCAAGCTCTCAGCCGAATGACAAACCGCACTTTGCGGAAGGTGCCGCTATTGTAAGTCAAACCCTAATGTGCACCATGAACAGTAACTAGTCGGCACTGAAAAAGCACATAACACAACGAAAACAAAACATTTTTAACTAAAAATGAGCAAATAAAAATGCCAGAAACAAGCGTATAAAATACAACTTTCTGGCATTTTATGCTGCCAAAATACTGTTTCTTAGTGCCGACTACCGAAATTTTTCTGTAAGAAAAATTTCGCGTGCCGTAAAATAAGCCAGAATTCACTTCTGGCGTCCCCAAAGGGGTATTTGAAGGCAACGTGCCTCTCTGAACAGCACGCTAAAGCGTGTTGTTCAGCATCGACTAACTAGACAGTGCAGGTGAATTATTATACGATTTACATAGTCAATGCTCCTGAAATAAAAATGGGAGTCAATTATTCCATAATACAAGTGCTTATTTTCTAAAGCACTGTTTTAAAACCATAAAAAATAATTAGATGTACAAAGGAGAACATATGCTCCCAATTATTAAGGGCAGAAAAATTAAAATTGCCGTTATAGGCTGTGGGCGTATTTCCAAAAATCACTTTGATACCATAGAACATCATGCAGACGATTTTGAATTAGTGGCTGTTTGTGATGCAGATGAAAAAAAACTTGCCGAACACGCAAAAAAGTACAATGTGAAAACTTACGTCAATTATGCTGACCTCATGCGTGAGAGTGGTTGTGATATTGTTTCCTTGTGCACACCTTCTGGGCAACATGCACCGCAAACCATTTGTGCCGCACAATATGGCAAAAGCGTTATTACAGAAAAGCCCATGGCTACCAATTGGAAGGATGGCTTAAAAATGGTTCAAGCATGTGATGAAGCCAAGGTGCATCTTTTTGTAATACAGCAAAACCGCTATAATTCTACACTTCAGGTATTAAAACGTGCCATTGATGAACTTCGTTTTGGCAAAATATATATGGTGCATGTCAATTTATTTTGGGCCCGCTCCCAAGATTATTATGATTCTGCAAAATGGCGTGGCACACCAGAAATGGACGGTGGAGCTTTTATGAACCAAGCAAGCCACTATGTAGATATTTTAGAATGGCTAATTGGGCCAATTTCGGATGTTCATGCCATGACTGCAACCCTAGCTCGTGATATTGAGGTGGAAGACACTGGCGTGCTCAACTTGCGCTGGAAATCTGGAACATTAGGTTCCATGGCTGTTACCATGCTCACATACCCTAATAATCTTGAAGGTTCTATCACCATATTGGGCGAAAAGGGCACTGTGCGCGTGGGAGGAGTTGCAATAAATAACATTGAGCTTTGGAATTTTGCAGATGAAAAAGACTATGACAAAAATATAGTTAATGTAAACTATGAAACTGATTCTGTTTATGGTTTTGGGCATGTCAATTATTTTAAAAATGTAGCCAATGTTTTAAGGGGTAAGGCTCAACCAGAAATAGATGGTAGAGAGGGCCTAGCTTCGCTGGAAGTAATTGCAGCTGCATACTTAAGTGCTAAAGATAGTAAAACTATTTTCTTACCACTGGAAAATAATTAAGTAAAAATTTCTTTTAAGTGGTGTAGCATTTTTCTTACAGAAAAATGCTGGGAGTCAACACTTGAAAATTTTGTTTTAATATGTTCATTTGTTTTGCAGTGTCGATTGACTTACACTAAGGTTACACTACTATTTTGTTTATATATTAAAGGAGCTTTAGATGAGTTCAAAGTTTTTTGCTCACGAAACATCCTGCATTGATGCTAATGCCCATATTGGTGATAATACTCAAATTTGGCGTTTTTCGCATATTCTTACTGGAACAAACATAAAAAATAATTGTGACATTGGACAAAATGTTGTCATTGGCCCCGATGTATACATAGGAAATGGCTGCAAAATCCAAGACAATGTGACAATATATAAGGGCGTTATCTTTGAAGATGATGTTTTTTGCGGACCAAGTGTTGTATTTACCAATGTGGCTAACCCTAGAACTCATGTGGAGCGCAAGGATGAAGTCCGTGATACATTAGTTTGTAAAGGAGCAAGCATTGGAGGTAATAGCACCATTCTTTGTGGTGTAACCATTGGTGAATATGCCCTTGTGGGTGCAGGTTCAGTTGTAACTGAACATGTACCAAAACACGCTATTGTATATGGGAATCCAGCTAAATTTCATGGTTATGCATGTGAATGTGGAAAAAAACTCAAAAAACTAAACTGCCCTGCTTGTGGTTTGCAATTTGTACAAGACAAAAGCATAAGAACAAAAATTCCAGATTTAGTTAGGCGTGTTATTGCCTTACAAAAAAATCCATTGCGTGTTTTACACATTACTGCTTCATCAATGATTGGAGGAGGTCCAGAGCATGTGTGGAAATTGGTAAAATATATGCCAAAAACAATAACCTCATACATTGCAGCTCCTGACCTTAAACCATACGGACCGCGTTTCATTGCTGCTGTAGGTAAAGAGCGAGTGGTGAACATTCCACAACGGCGCTTTTCACTCAAATCCCTTTGGAATGTTTCACAATTTATTTTTCAAAATAAAATTCAAATAATTCATTCGCATGGTAAAGGAGCAGGAATTTATGGACGGTTGCTTGCTCTTATGACGTTTAGGAAAAGTGTACATACTTTCCATGGTTTACACTTACCAAAAGAAGATTTGCCACGTAAACTTTACTTATTATTAGAACAAAAACTAGGTTTCATCAGTAGAGCATGTATCAATGTATCACCAAGCGAATATCAGCAAGTAAGCAAGCTTGGTCTTGCTCCAAACAAATTACATGTCATTGTCAATGGAGTAGAAATTCCAGATGGAAAACAAACACATACCATGCCAGAGCCGTTCAATATTTTACACATAAGCCGCTTTGATCATGCTAAAAACTCTTTATTATTGTGTGATATAGCTAAAAGCATGAAAAAAATTGATATAATTTCCAAATGTCACTTTATTGTGATTGGCGATGGCGAACAAAAAAGAAATCTGGAACAAAGCGTTATTGAAGCGGGCCTTGCGCATCATTTCAATTTTTTGGGTGAGCAAGAATTTGTGGATACTTTTTGGGAAAATGCAGGTTGCTTGGTCTCTACATCGCTTAAGGAAGGCCTACCCCTAGCTGTTCTTGAAGCACAAGCCCATGGAGTTCCTGCCGTAGTAAGTGAAGTAATGGGCAACAAAGATGCCATTGTACATGCGAAAACTGGCTTCTTATATCCTTTAGATAATCCAGATAAAGCCGCACAATGTATAAGTAGTTTGGTAAATAACCCTAGTTTATGGACATCTATAGCTGCGCAAGCGCATGAACATGCAAAAGAAAATTTTAGCGTTGAAAGTATGGCCGAAAAAACAGCCAATTTATATATAGATGTATCAAGGCGAAAAATGAGGCCAAAATTTAGGTTTTTTAGAGGTGCGTAAGTTCCATTTTACCCCAAACACCAATGGACTCATTGCATTGCACAAAAACTCCGTCAACACCTTCAATTGATTGGGCAAAATCTAGTGCGACTTCTACGGATTTTGCCCCACGCAAGCGATTGCCAAGGGCAGTTGCAACTGAATCTGCTAGGGCTGCGTCCTTTGCCCTAACCACGGCAAGCTCCCCATTACCAAGGCTTAACGAATGCCCAATGGTGGCAGATGATGCACAAAGAGCAAGAGGAAAGTCCTCCGCCTTCAATTGTAAGCCAAGGCTTGGGCCTCCGCTTGGGTCAGAAAGCATGGCCACAATCCGTGGAACTTGTGAATACATATAAATATCACCACCATTTTCCACAATAATATTAGGTGACTCATGCACATGTAATTCAGCTAGCATTTGAGATATGGTGCCGGCAACTGCCGCAAAAGGACCAACGCCGGCTTTTTTTGAACCCTCATACATACGCTTTATAATTTCAGGAGCATTTTCTGGCTCTGGCAAGGGTGAAAGGGATGTATAAAATTCAGGGCAAAGTGTTAGCCATGATTTGATATCTGCTCGTAGTTTACCCAAGGTAGTAAGCATGGAGCTTGCAAAATTATGCTCAGCAATTATGTATAAATCACTCTCATCAAGCACAAGTTGAAAAGATTTTTCGGTATTACGCTCTGCGTAAAGAGTTCTATAATGGCGTTGCCAATCCAGAAATTTTTGTTTTTGTTGCATAGTTACCAAATGTACCCTTGCGTCTAAAGGCTATCTATTGTATTTTACTGCTCCTGCACAATTCATTGTATGATATTTTTTGCCAAGTGCAGAATTTTTTTGTAAAAGGCATTTTTGTGAATTGTCACAATACAGAAAAAAATAATAGTGCAAAATTTTAAGAAAAAATTTACTCTTGGCACATACTAGCTACAGAATTGTGCACAAGCAAGGAGATATAATGCAAAAAAATTTTTTACGAATTTTAGAATTGGGACAAAATGATTTTTGGAAGTTATTACACGATATTACCAACGGCAACCAAGAACAATGTGAAGTTTGGCAAAAAAGCCTTGGTTCGCTACCCATATATTTATGGAAAGGCCCAGTGGAAAGCCCAGAAGCCACATCATTTTTAAGTTTGCTTGAGTCTTTTGGTTTTTCCATGACTGTATATAACTGTTCAAGCCTTGATGCAGAAAGTTTAGAAGCAAAGGCCGCTAAGCACACCGAGCCAGCAATGCACATTACTTGTGGATTTAAAGAGGCATCCTTAGACATACTCACTGCCAATGGAGCAGGGGTGTGGTTTACAGGCTATAGCCCTGTAAACTCCCCATGGGCAGCCCTTGCTGAGCTAGCACTTTTCCAAAGCGTTACAGAAACACTAGACTCCATACGAGTTAGTATTGTTGGAGCTGTTGACGGCCTTAGCCAATCCATTATGGAAGCGGCCATATATGTACCATTTGAGCTATTTATGGCTGTTCCACCTTGGGGAGACCCTGACCACTATCAAACAGGACTTGCCCTAAAGTCTGGCGCAAAAATATTTATGACCAGAGAGCCACGCTTGGCCATTGATGATGCTCATTTAGTCTATGTTGACAGTCGCTTAGCAAATAGGAATACTAGTCAAGAGCCTGCAGGTTTGACTGCAATTACAGGCATGGACAATTATGTATGGAAGCAGGGCTTTGTGTTAACCAATGAGTATAAAGGTTATGCGCTACAGCAAGTCAAAATACTGCCCTTGTTAAATGCAGATGAAAGCAACCTCGTGCCGGACATAGACCCTGAGCTTAGTGCAAAGCGTAGCACTTTGCGTAAATATGCATTGCTTGCAAGCTTAGCTTATGCAGCACAAAATGGTTAATTCATGCAAAATCCCGCTTGGTCACAACTTATAACCACTTATGAAGTGGCAGATAGAGATAAGGCTTATGCCTATGAATCCGCAAGTGATCAGGAGCGCTCGTGCCTAAAAAATGGCATAGCCTATCACGCCCTTTCTGGTGAGGGGCTAAGCTGTGAGCATATTATAAGGGAACATGCAGCCAAGGGTTATCGGCAGCAAGTACAAATAAAACCAGCACCTTGGCTTGTATGCCTTTGTGCTTCAGGCTACACCTCGCCTGCGCGTTTGATAGCGGCTCTCATGCCTGCCATAATAGCCCATGTGCCACAAATATTTATAATACATTTGGGTAAGCCTGCTCCTGCGATCTTGGTGGCACTTGAGCTTTTGGGTATTGAAAATAGCATAGCACTGGTAGAAAACCCTCTACCAATGGCACAAGATTTTTTAAGCCATGTGATTAATGAGCGCGGGCGAGTGATTATTTTACCAGACGAAGGCACAGACTTTACACCTTTGCGCAAGTACCTAAATGGCGTAAATATTCCATTTTGGGAGGATGCAAAACCGCCACGCATTTACGCAAAGTCCACCGCTAATAAAGAACTATTAAACTTTACTTTGCCTGACGCCATTTTTTGTAACGATCTTAATTTGCAGGTTAATGCCGTTTACGGTTTGCCAGATAATTTGACAGACGACCTTGTTGAAAGTCCATTTATTACACAAGCGTGGGCTACAGACATGGAAGGATGTTTTGTGCATGATAATTTGCAGCGGAAATTTTTTCAAAATTCTTTGTTAATGGCTGGATGTATGCCTCAAGAGAGTTTGTAAATGAGTAAATCAAAAAACAAGCTACATTTATTACGCAATATTGGCATTATTGCTCACATTGATGCAGGTAAAACAACCCTCACCGAACGTATTTTATTTTATACTCAAAAAATACATCGCTTGGGAGAAGTTCATGAAGGCACGGCCACCATGGACTATTTGCCTGAGGAGCAAGAAAGGGGCATTACCATTACTTCAGCGTGCACTCATTGTGAGTGGAATGGGCACAATATTAATATTATTGACACTCCAGGCCATGTGGATTTTACCATTGAAGTTGAGCGATCTTTGCGTGTTCTGGATGGTGCAGTGGGTGTTTTTTGTGCTGTGGGTGGGGTTGAGCCACAGTCAGAAACTGTTTGGAGTCAATCAGAACAATTTCTTGTACCTAAAGTTGCCTTTATAAATAAAGTTGATAGAGCAGGGGCAGACTTTGAGGCTGTGCTTCAAGCCATGCAAAATCGTCTAAACATAACGCCCATTTTGTTAACCATGCCCTTGGGGCAAGGTGAAGATTTTGAGGCTATTTTAGATATTGTTGCAGAGCAGCGCATTGACTTTGCAACTCATGACCAAGGTCGCACAGTAACGCGCTCTGCCCTAAGCGCAAAAGAAGCTGAAATTTTAGCCCCATGGCGTGAAAAATTACTTGAAACCCTAGCCGAAGCTGATGACGAATTTTTAGAAATATATCTTGGAGGCGAAGGAGCAAACGCAGATGAAATTATTTGTGCCATGCGTCGTGCTACCATTGCAAGAAATTTGACCCCAGTTTTGTGTGGTTCAGCCTTGCGCAATGCTGGTATACAAATGGTTCTTGATGCCGTTTGTGCATTGTTGCCAGCACCAGCTGACATACCACCAACTCTAGCTCTTGACGCTAAAGAAAACGAACAACACATTAATCCAGACCCCAATGCGCCTCTTGCGGCCTTAGTATTTAAGGTTGTCATGGACCAAGGGCGCAAGCTTTGTTTTATGCGTATTTATGCAGGTAGCATGCAAGAGGGCATAAGCTATCATAATAGCAATGAAAAATGTGATGATAGAGTTAGCCGTATTTATCGCTTGCATGCAGACCACCGTGAGCAGTTAGAAAAAGCAGAATGTGGTGATATTGTGGCTGTTGTAGGTCTGCGCTCAGCCACCACTGGTTCAACATATTGTGAAAAGAAACATTCCATTCGCCTAGAAAGTATAGCCCATTATGCGCCTGTAATTACACTTGCACTGGAACCTCGTAATGCCGATGAAAGTTCTAGCCTAGATGAAGCTTTAATGCGTTATATCACAGAAGATCCAACACTTGCTACGAATATTGATGAAGGTTCTGGCCACCGTATGCTATCTGGCATGGGTGAGCTTCATCTTGATGTTATTTTGGAGCGTATAAAACGCGAATATGGCATTGACCCAAGAGTTGGCCAACCGCAAGTTGTTTATCGTGAAACCATTCAAAATACTAGCAAAACTGAGGCAGAGTTTGACCGTGAGCTTGGTAAAGAATACCATTATGGTAAAGTAGCTTTAAGCATTGAGCCTTTAGAAAGAGATAGCGGCAATGAAGTATGCTTTGGAGATTTTATACCCAAGGGCACGGAGCATGATCCCAAGGCCTGCTCCAAACTTGGCTTAAATAAGGCTTGGCTTGACGCAGCAAAGCAGGGCGTTGAGGACAGTTTGCAAAGCGGACCGCTTACAGGCTACCCCATGCAAGATGTGCGTGTTTGCATTGATAGTATTGAAAAAAAGGAAGGTGCATCCACAGCAGCAGGTTATCAAATGGCCGCTGGTATGGCTTTGCGTGAAGCCTTAAACAAGGCCGCACCACAAGTGCTTGAACCCATAATGCAAGTAGAAATTTCTGTGCCAGAATCATTTTTAGGTGCAGCCATTGGGCTTTTTACCACTTGCGGGGGCAGAGTTGAAAACCTAGAAGATAAAGGTAAGGAAGGCTCAAACGATGGCCAAAAACTCATTCAAGGCTTGGCCCCGCTCTCGCGTTTATTTGGCTTTAGCACTTCACTTCGGTCTGCCACTCAAGGTAGGGCTGGACTTATGATGCAATTTGCAAAATTTGATACCGTATGATGCAACCAAGAGCAAAAAAAAGTCTGGGGCAACACTTTTTGAGGGATAAAAATATATCTCAAAAAATAGTTCAATTGCTTAAAATTGCTCCAGAAGATAATATTATTGAAATTGGCCCAGGCCCAGGAGCACTTACAAAAATTATTGAAGAACATGATTTTAATAAATTAATTCTCATTGAAAAGGACAATCATTGGGCAAAAGAACGCGGTGCGCAAGGTGGGCCCAAAACACAAGCCATCATAATGGATGCCATGGATATGACTTGGCATAACATCACACCAGAAAATCCTTGGAAAATCATCAGTAACCTACCATACAATGTAGCTTCACCCTTAATGTGGGATATTTTTGAACAAGCAAGTGGTCTTGTACAGGCTGTTTTTATGATTCAAAAAGAAGTTGGCATGCGCCTTGTGGCACAACCAAATAGTAAAGATTACGGAGCTTTAAGTGTTTGGACCCAAAGTTTTGTGCACCCATCATGGGGTTTTGTTGTTGGCCCAAAATCTTTTAATCCACCACCAAAAGTAGACTCCGCAGTGGTAAATTTTAGCCCTCTACCTGCAGTGGACAAACCTAAGCATCCTGAAAAATTAGCTCATTTGATTAAGATGTGCTTTCAAAATAGACGCAAGCAACTTGGTACTATTTTTAAGCAACATAAAGCCATAAACTATAGTAATGCATTGGAAGTTTTGAACATTGATTATAAACTTAGACCAGAAAATTTATCACCCAAAGATTTTCATAATATTTCACAAATTATTTGCGTATAAAGCTTGACTTTATATGAAAACTATTTATTCTTTATACAGATATTAATTAATAAATCAAATGTTTATGATTCATAATCAATGAATTAACTGCTTTGAATTATAGGATGACTTTAGCTGATGCTTCACACGCTGATGCAATGGGCTGACTAGCTTTGAAAAATTGTAAATTTAACTTGTCCGTATAGTTTAAGAGTCCTTCACAATTTATTGGGTGGAATTTTAACTTGGTTAGATTTGCTTTAAGTCACTTTATTCTTACAGGTTAAAGCGACTTATACGATTAGTGTGCATGTTTTATAGCATGAAATTATTAATTTTTTTAAAGGTTTATTTAACTTTTGGAGGAAGCACATGACAAAGGCTGATTTAGTAGAAAGTATTGCTGGCAATGCAAAAATTACCAAGGCTGCTGCAGAGCGTGCTCTTAACGCTGTTCTTGAAGGTATTTCTTCAGGTTTAAAGCAAGAAGAAAAACTTACCTTAGTTGGTTTTGGTTCTTTTGTTGTTGAAAACCGCAAAGCCCGCCAAGGTCGTAATCCGCGTACAGGTGAGGCCATTACCATACCAGCATCCAGAACAGTGAAATTTCGCCCAAGCAAGCAATTAAAAGAAAGCTTAAATTAGGCATTTGTATAATAATATAAGCGGTATTTTTTACAATGCCGCTTATATGTTGACAAATTCAGTGCCATCAATAAATCAATCGCTTCACGGCGCAAATGCTTTGCGCCGTGAAGCGATTGATTTTCAAGTGTCCACTACTTAAATTTATTTATAAATTATAATAATTCATTATCCCAGTTAAATAGGCCGTGCCTGCGTACCTCTGGTAAGCTTGCTGGTGGGTTTTCACCAATTTCCACAAAAAAACTATAGCCTGCATTTTCTAGCTGGAAACGCTTTTCACTGAAATCTAAAGGCCATGCAGGGTATACCCAAGTATTGCTACCATAATTTCTAGCCCAAAATATTTCACCCTTGGGGCTTGCAAAGGGTTCATTGGCCTTAATACCAGACAAGCCAAACCTTGCAATACCCACAGGAAAAAAACCTTTTAATACAAAACCCAAGGGTAATGAACTTTGTTTTGGTAACAAAAGTAAATCTTGTTTTGTAAGTTCAGGGCTAACAATAACTGCTGTAAAACCCATATCTTTAAGCATATTAATATGAGCAATATTGGCACAGTTACAAAATGGCCCTGCAATTAAATCAAGCTCGTCCTTTTGTCCAAAAAGTCCATGCTGCCAAGCTGCATTGCACACAAAATGCCTTGCCCCAGACCTATAAAGCTGATTTACAAGCCTTGCAAAGCCTTTTTCCTCCTCAGGCCAAATAACAGGTGGCAACCACCAAGCAACCTTTGGCACAATAGTGCGTGAAAGTTCCTGTGCCTTTGGCGAAAGCCACAAAGCCATGTGCGCACCTTTAAAGCCGCGAGTTTCTTTGCCTTGAGGAATGTTTGCTCTCAAATTCATATCTGCTCGTCTTTTTGCACTAGCTGGCCCTTCAAATTCAAGTTTCACATCCATGGGTTTGGATTTAAAATCCAGTCTCTTAGCTATATTAGCTAATTGTTGTTCGCCCCTATTTAGTATGTCAATGAGCTCAGGCTCGCGTCTATCAATTAAAAATACTGAAGTTCCGGCCTTGGGTGTCTTATGCTTTGCCACGCGCAAAACCAATGTGCCAGCCTTAGGCACACGCTTGCTTACTGCCATGGTGCTATGAAAACTCTGATCCTCAATGCCTATGCGCAAATAATCTCTGGCTAATAACTCCCTATGCGCCTTGAAAAAAGCTCTGCCCTCAGCGTCAATGCCGGTCTTACCCACAAGCAAACCAGAGCTAGTTTGCTCAAAGGGACTTGTGGCTACATTTTGCTTTTGTGGCAAAAATCTTGCTCTGGTGGTGGGTCTGCCCAAGGCCATTTGCAAAAATTCCTCTGCCATCTTCTTAGCTTTAGAATCACTAGGATTGTCACGCAGTAATTTATAGGCCGTAACAACATGATAAACATAATGCGGACCTTTTTTACGGCCCTCAATCTTCCATGAACCCAAATGCGGAACTTCAAGCAAAGTTTTTGTAAGCACATCTATGGATAAATCCATACAAGAAAAATATCGACCACTGTGTACCTTACCGCTACGTTTTGTATAAACTTGTTTTTGTGGTCTTTGTTCTCGTTGATTTCTTAGGTTTTTTTGATCTCTACCTTTGTTTGGGCCTTTATCGCGCCCACCCCTATCATATCTATTATCTTCTTGTGGTGCAGGTGGCGGCACTGCATTGCCACCTTGACGATAAACCCGCCTACAAGGTTGAACACAGCGACCTCTTAAACCACTTTTACCGCCCATATAACTGGACCAATAACAGCGTCCAGACACACAATAACACAATGCACCATGAACAAATAACTCAAGTTCAAGATCTTTAGGGCAAGCATCACCCATGATGCGAATTTCATCAATGCTAAGCTCGCGGGGCAAAATTACCCTGCTTGCACCCAAGTCCTTTGCAACCAAAAGACCAGAAGGATGTGTAATGTTAGCAAGTGTTGATAAATGCAACTCTCCCTCAAAGCCAGCTTGCCTTGCAATATTTATAAAGCCTGTATCTTGAATAATCAAAGCATCTGGCCCAACGTCACGGGCAAGCCTACCCACAAGGTTAGCCGCACTATTCATATCCTCAGGCTTAAGCAATGTGTTCATGGCGATATAAACACGCACATCCTGACTGTGCGCATACTCTACCATGCTCACAAGTTCAGATATTCCAAAATTCTCTGCCTGCATTCGTGCAGAAAAATGTTTTAAGCCAAGATATATGGCATCAGCGCCAGCCGAAACTGCTGCTAAAAATGAAGGTCTATCTCCTGCTGGAGCTAATATTTCTGGTTGTTGCATAATTTTTCTTATCTTTATTTAGTTTTGGAAATTTTCTGGGGGAAGTTTTTTGGCAAAATTACCCAGACCCTCATAAAATTATTAGTATAATGTTTGTTGTAAAATTAAGTAGAGTTAATATATTGCTTAATTTTATTCTTCTTCATCGTCGGCATTTTCAAAAATATCTGCAGCATAACGGGTATTGCTAACAATTTTAGCAAAAAAATCCAGACTTTTTAAGAAACTCATATTATCGTCGGCCTTGGCAATTATTAGTGTATCGTCAAAATCTCGTACAATGAAAATTCCACCACTTTGGCCTTGAACACGGTAAACTTCACACCAAATCTTATTATCATCACCAAGGCAGGAGTGAATTTCCATGGGTGCAGCAGGGGTTAAATCTTCATTTAAGGCAAATGCACTGGCCATAATGGGTGTTGTATCAAGACATTTGCCGGACCATTCAATATTATAGTATTCGCAAGGCATTACTTATTCTCCATATTTTTATTTATTGTTTCTATACATAGATCAATGACTTTTTGTGGGTTGTTGTTGGCGTTAATGATTTTTATGCGCTCATTGTCATTGGCTGCACGCAACAAATAATTGTTGCGCACCTGCTCATGGAAGGCAAGGCTCTCTGTGTCAAAACGTCCTTCATTTTTGTCATTATCTTGCTGAGAATTGCGCTTAATAGCACGGTTAATACCAATGTTTACAGGAACATCAAGTAAGAGGGTTAACTTTGGCCAAAGGTCATTTGTACATATTTTATGTAGCTCCAAAAGTGTTGCCATATCAAGTCCACGTCCACCGCCTTGGTAGGCCAGAGTTGAGTCCACATAGCGGTCGCATAGTACAAAATGGCCCTTATCTAAAGCTGGCAGTATTACTTCTTTTACATGTTGTGCTCTGTCGGCTAAAAATAAAAATAATTCGGCCTCTGGGCAGATGACTGTACTTTGACTAAGTAGCATGCTGCGTAAATTTCGCCCAAGCATGCTGCCACCTGGCTCTCTGGTGCAAAGGACAGTATGACCATTCAAAGTTAGATGTTTGAACACGCCCTTGATGGCAGTACTTTTACCGGAACCTTCTATACCTTCAAAAGAGATAAACATTGCTCTCCCCCTGAATTCTTTTGTTTTTTTGAGTCTTGACACAAAGGGTCAGGAGGGCAAGGCGTGCTTGGAGCATTGTACATATGTCTTTCAAGAGTTGGCTGATAGTTTGACCACATGTCCACATCTAAATCCGAGAAAATTCCTCGGCATTGGGCCATTTTTGCATCTATATTATCTGCAAAGTGCAATAGCATAGCCTCGGCTGTTTGAGGAAGTCTTGCTGAACCAAACTCGTAGCTGCCGTGATGACTTAATATAAGGTGCTTAAAATGAAGGGCAAATTCTGGTTCAAGCTGTGATTTTTGCAAAAAAGGCTGCAATTTTTCAAGGCCCAATTCCATATGTCCAAGCAATCTACCCTCAGTGGTATAGTCATTGACAAGGCCACCAGAAAATTCCCAAATTTTACCCAAATCATGAAAAATTGCACCAGCCAACAAGGTTTGCTTGTCAATTTCAGGATAGTTTGCGGCAATGCTAAGGCAAAGCTGTGCAACTCCAAGGCTATGCTCAAGCAAACCTCCTGCATAGGCATGATGTACACCTTTGGCAGCGGGTGCAATTATCCAAGCTTTTTTAATATCGTCATTTTTTAATACGGAGAAGACAAATTTTTTCCATGTGGGGTGCTTAAACTCTTTTTTGCACATGTTGTAAAGCTCGTCCCACATTTCCTCAGCTGGACGTGGGCTTGAGGGCATAAAATCTGCCAAATTTAAGCCTTGGCATTGTTCTTCAGTTAAAATGTGCATTCTATCGACAATAATTTGCACCTGATCTCTAAATAGCGAGCTTCTGCCTGTTACTTCCACAAAAATACCAGAGCTTAAGCTAGTAAATTCTTGGCTGAGGGGGCTCCAAATTTTTGCATCAAGGCTTTGATTTTTTTTGCGTAATTCGAGTTTCCAATATGGGCCATTGCGAGCTTGTTGAATGGAGGCTTGTGCTAGCAAAAAAACATCTCTAATTTCAGAGTCTGCTGCTATATCTTTAATATTTGATTGCATATTGTACCTTATTTGCCTAGCACATTTTATTGTGCTTTAATTTTTTGTATATAAACTTACACAAAGTGCTTTGCTATTTTTTGCTACAAGTGTAGAATACTAATCATGGGTACTCGTGCTTATTGCTGTTTTAAATTGTCACGAGCTTTTTTACATATTTCTTTTTTTTGGGACTCTTGTCAAATGAACATTTTACTTTCTAATGATGATGGAATTTATGGGTTAGGCTTGAGGGCTTTATATGAAGCCTTAACAGAAGCTGGACACAGGGTGCAAGTTGTTGCACCCATGAATGAAAAATCTGGAGTTGGGCATTCAATTAGCATATTTAAACCGTTGCAAGTTAAGGAAATAAATGAACAAGGCTTTAGCGGAATAGGAGTACACGGAACCCCTGTTGATTGTGTAAAGCTTGCCCTAACCACACTTATGCAAACCAAGCCTGACTTGGTTGTTTCTGGTATAAATGCTGGGGCCAATGTGGGTCCAGACATATTATTTTCTGGCACAGTGGCTGCCGCCACAGAGGGCGCACATAGTGGGTTGCGCTCGCTGGCCATATCTTATGATAATATTCGCCCAAGTTCGCTCTTGGAGCAAGCCCGCCATGCCGTAAAATTTATTGACGACTTTAATTGGGATAGTGTTCCACCACGCTGCGTATTAAATCTCAATTATCCAGATATGAATATTAGTGAAACAAAGGGTTTGAGCGTTTGCCCTCAAACAACTGCCCTTTGGAAAGATGAATATGTGGAATCTAGAAATCCTCGCAATGAGCGCCATTGGTGGATAAAAGGTGAAATTTTGGCTAAGGATGTTGAGCAAGGTTCAGACAAAAACATGCTTGACAAAGGATACATTACGCTAACCCCATTACATTTTGAATTTACACAACAAAAATACATGCAAGAATTGCAAAATATTTTTAAGTGTGAAAAAATAAAGTTAAAGGAAAACGCCATGAATGAAGTATTGCAAGTTGGAGATATTAAAGTTGAGCTACCAATTGTGCCTCTTCCAGGAACAGGCATAAGCATAGTTTTATTTGACAGCTTAGGTAAGACTAAGCTCATCCAAGACTTGGCAGCCCAAGCCGTAAAACATTTTGAAAAACCGGATGTAATAGTTTGCCCTGAAGCAAAGGCCATACCTCTAACTCAAGAAATGGCTAGGCTTTGGAATATTGACTATTTTGTACTTAGAAAGTCAAAAAAACTCTATATGACTGATCCAAAATCCATGGATGTGCGTTCCATTACCACTGGTGCCATACAACAACTTTGGTACGATGCCGATGTTTTAGAAATGGTTAAGGGCAAAAAAGTTATGCTTTTTGATGATGTGGTTTCAACTGGCGTTACTTTGCATGCTATGCTTGATTTTGTTGAGGATAATGGTTTAGATTTATTAAATATTTGTACGATTTTCCTTGAAGGTGATAGCAAACTTATGGACAAAATTAAATCAAAATATGAAAACTTTCATTATTTAGGTCAATTACCTATATTGACAGATTAAAAAGGTGAAAGGTTTATTTTAACATAAAGCTAGACTAATGTAAGCATATTATAATTTGCGCAAGCTTAAAGGAAGTAAGTCTTTAAAACTGGCATTTTTACTTGGTGTTAAGAGATAAAAACTTACCGAGCAAAAGAGTGGCCAAAGTATAATATTTACAAAATTGCTATGGCTTATTCCTGATTGTCCAGGTAATATGCAACACCAAAGTACAGGAATAAGGGCGGGGAAAATAATAATCCAGAGTCCTTCTGGTAGACTGCGCCCTTCTTTTTGTCGTATCCACCATAGCAAGGAAAAGAGCGGAAGCCATGCTGTAATATTTGTTGCAAGTAAGTTTTTACCAAGGGCAAGCAAAATCATAGCAATGCCGCTTGCGCTATATTTTGAAGCAGATGTGCCTAATATTTCAGCAAAAGGTACGTTATAATAATTGGTAATCACATACCATTTAAATAGCCAAGGCATTAAAAAGCCCACAGCCCAAGCCACACACGCCCAAAAACCTTGGGCTAAGATTTCAAACTCTTTAGCATCTTTATCCTCATTGTTAAGTTGCTTCCACTTTACCAGCATAAAACACAATAGGGGCATGGATAAACTTAAAGAACCCATGCTTAATATGGAAAAAAATGCGTCCAGAGTGCCTATACAGGCCAGTAGAATAAAGAATTGCGTTCTGCCATGTAAAAAAATTGCTAGGATTGAGGCTACAACCACAAGCCAAAATTGAATGGCATGTGTTGTTAAAACATACATGCTAGGTGAGTTAAGCAATAAAAAACTACCCAAAATCACAGCGGCTGCGCCAGTTGAAACCTTGGCGCGTAAAGCAAGGCCCAACATTAAAAGCAATGTTATACTTATTATTGTTATGATAGATCGAGCATCTTGCATGGAAAAATGGGTATATAAAGCACGCCCAAGCACTGAATATCCATGGGTATATCTATAATACTTGTTCTGTGGAGGGTTGGTAAATCCTTGGGATGCAGCTGCGCTTAGCTCATCACAATTACCATATCTATTGGTTAAAAAAACATCATCAATACTGTCATGGCTACGCATGGCCATTCCAATGGAGCCACATTCTGTCCACATGTCCACGCGTTCTGCTTTTAAAATTATGGTAACATCTGGGTAGTTTTGTTCAAAAAAACCTTGCTCATAGGATTTGAGAATATTGTCTTTATATTTTTGTAAATCAAGTGTTGAGTTTATGGTGAACAAAAGAGCATACACCGCCAACAAGCAACTCGGTATTGCCAAAAGAGCTATTAAAATGTGCCAAATTTTTGGGCGTTGGGAGCAGAGGGATTGGCATGAAAGTGAAAAAAATGATGTATTAAAAAATGGCATAATTATAGTATTTTAAATTTTATTTACGTTAAATCTTATAGCCTCTTGGAGTGACCATATAATTACCCAATTGTTTGGTTGCGCCATTGCCTATGATTATAATTGAGAGCATGTCTGCATCATTGGGGTCAAAATCGCATAGCTTGTGGATGGCTATACTTTGATTTTCACGGTAAGCGTTACGAACTATGCCAAGTGGGGTGTCTGGTTTGCAATATTTCTTGGCAATATGAAGGGCTGTGCTCAAATGATCCTTTCTACCCTTAGAGCGTGGATTATAGATTACTAAAACAAAATCAGCAGATAAAGCCGCATGAAGCCTTTTGGTAATGGTTTCCCATGGGGTTAGTAAGTCACTTAAGCTTATGCAAGCAAAGTCATGCATAAGTGGCGCGCCAAGTAGGGCCGCAGCACCACAAAGTGCTGGGATGCCAGGTATGACGTTAATATTAATTTTATCCAAAATTTGCTCTTGTTCTGCAAGCTCAAGAACTAATCCGCTCATGCCATAAATACCAGCATCACCTGAACAAACAATAGCTGTGCTTTTACCTGATTTTGCACTGGCAATGGCTGCTTGGCAGCGTTCTTTCTCATGGCGCATGCCAGTTGTAATAATTTCCTTGCCCTCAAGCAATGCTTGCGAAACCATGTCCACATATAGGCCGTAGCCAACAATTACTTGGCTATTACCAAGGGCTTGTGCTGCAGCGGCTGAAAGTAGGCTTTCAGCACCTGGGCCAAGGCCAATTACATATAATGGGGAAAAGGTCATAATAGCTCAGCATTGTTAGGGATATAATGTTCTGATATGGCAATGGCAATGGTTATGCACTCATTGTACTTTATCTTTGGTACAAGTAGGCTTGCATTGTCTGCGCCTGCTGCAAGTAAGGCTGCGCCTTCACAAACGCTAATCTCGTCCACTCCAAAGAGTTGTGCGGCAATGGCTGAAGGTGTTATGCTTGGGGCATCTGAAAGCTCCTCGGCACTAAAAAATTGCAAAGGCAAATCCCATTGCTTTGCTGCTTCAATTAAACCTTCTTCTTGGGACTTTAAATCCACAGAAGCGATGCACGCAATGGCTTTTGGCTCAAGGTTTGCGTCCTTTAGGGTTTGCTCCAAGGCTTTTAATATATCATCCTTGCTGGTACCACGTTTGCAACCGATACCCACACAAAGTGCAGGCATGGCCAATCGAAATAGTAAGGGGTGCTCTGGTACTTTTCGCCAATCAATGCATACAGCAGGCGCGTTGGTATTTATGTGGCTTAAGTCTTTGTCATTACAGATGGTACTAAAAAGAGCGCCATGTTTCATAAATATGCCCATAGGGTCATATAGCTGGATGTTTTTATTGTGTAAAATTGCAGAGTTAATGTGCTTAAGTTTGTCCCAATCAAGTATAACACAGCCACTTTCCTTGGCTAGCATGTCGACGGCTGGTAAATTATTTATGTCTGTAGCAGTGGTGATTACGGCCTTGGTATTTTGCTCCAAGGTCTCGCTTAAGCATTGGGCTAGGTTTTCGGCAAGGGCATTGCCGCCACCCCAATGACCTGAAAGCAAGGATATGGCATAGTTACCTAACTCATCACAAACTACTACCGCAGGGTCAAGGCCTTTATGTACAATATTGGGAGCAATTGAGCGAACTGCAATGCCAGCTGCACAAATGAAAATGTGTGCGTCGTATTCATGAAATGTACGAGCAATTAGCAAGGGTAGGTTAGAAAATTCGTGTTTTTCGAACTTATCTTCTTCCCATAGCCCTTCATGCACATAAATATGAGCCTTAAACTTTGCCGCAATTTCCTTGGCAAGTTTAAGTCCATTTTGACTAAGAGCATAACAAGCTATGGTAGAATTTTCTTGCATAATTTTAGTGTAATATGGATAAAATCAAGGTTAAAGTTTAATTTTACGCACGGCCTCAAGGGTTTTTTCTAAGTGCTCATCAGTATGCACAAAGCTCATCATGCCTGCCTCAAATGAGGCAGGGGCAATGTAGATGCCTTCATTGCGTAGTGCTTTGTAAAATTTAGTAAACATGGCAACATCAGTGGCTTTTACATCGTCAAAATTGCACACTTCCTTGGCGCTAAAGAAAGGGCAAAACATAGGCCCAAGGGCTACAACGTTTGCTGTGAGGCCTTTTTCACGAAGAATTATTTGCATATTTTCTGCAAAGGTCTTGGTGCGTTCTTCTAGTTTTTTGTAGTCGGAATTTTTTAATATTTTCAATGTGGCAAGACCAGCTGCCATGGCTAGTGGATTACCTGACAGTGTACCTGCTTGGTAAACATCTCCACTTGGAGCAACACGCTCCATATACTTGCGTTTGCCGCCATATGCGCCTACAGGTAGGCCACCACCAATGATTTTTCCAAGCGTGGTAAGGTCTGGATCAATACCAAAATAACTTTGCGCACCGCCATAAGCTAGGCGAAAACCAGTGATAACTTCATCAAAAATAAGCAATGCGCCGTGAGCTGTGCAAAGCTCGCGTAAGGTTTCAAGGAAGTTAGACTTTGGCGGAATTAGGCCCATATTTGCTGCGGCAGGCTCCACAATTACAGCGGCCATGTTGTTTCCTTCCTTGGCAAAAAGGGTTTTGACGGCCTCAATGTCATTGTATGGAGCAAGCAAGGTGTCTGCCACTACGGTATTGGGTACGCCTGGTGTTCCGGGTATGGACAACGTTGCCATGCCAGAGCCTGCAGCTGCAAGAAATGCATCGGCATGGCCATGATAACAACCAATAAATTTAAGTACTTTATCCTTACCAGTTACAGCACGAGCAAGGCGCAGGGCACTCATGGTGGCCTCTGTACCAGAGTTTACCATGCGCACCATTTCCACTGAAGGCAGGGCGGCGATAATTTCGCCAGCAAGGTTAACTTCATCTTCGCATGGTGCGCCGTAGCTTGTTCCACGCTCGGCAGCACCGGCAACAGCTACTGTAACCTCAGGGTGGGCGTGGCCTAAAATCATGGGCCCCCATGAAAGTACATAGTCAATGTACTTGTTGTCGTCTGCATCAATAAGCTCGCACCCCTTGGCGGATTTTATAAATAATGGAATACTATCAACATTTTTACAAGCGCGCACTGGGCTATTAACGCCACCTGGAATGAGACTTTGAGCCTTGGTAAAGAGCTGTTGGGATTTTGTTTCTTGCATGGTTAGTCCTTAAGTTTATGTGCTAAAAATATTTCATGGAAGTTTTTTTGAGTTCTTTAATACTATCTAAAATGGCGTAGTCTGTAAGGCCAGTGATTTTTTGCACCTCAGCTATTACATTTTTACACTCATCCTCACTACGCCCATGAATCATGGTGTATAGCGTATAGGGCCAGTCTGATGCAGAGGATGGCCGAAAATAGCAATGAGAAATATTACTATGCGTTGCGGCTTTTTTTCCGCAGGCTTCAATTTCATTTTCGTCCACAACCCAAGCCACCATGGCATTGTGATTCCAACCTGTTTTTTGATGCTTAATGCTTGCACCAAAACGGCGGATGGCACCATCGTCCACTAATTTTGAAAGCAAGCTTATTACTTCATCCTCAGTGCACCCAACGGTGGCTGCAATGTCTGCGTAGGGCGTGGTTGAGTCTGGCAAATTATTTTGCACTATGCTCAAGATTTCTTTTTCTTTTTCAGTAAAATTATAGGCCATAAAAGTTCCTGTTAAGATTTTTTATGAGGTAAAGCTTGCCATTGCCTAATGCTACACCAAGAATAAATGGCAAGGGCAGTCCATACAAATATAAGCGTTACCCTTGAAGAATCGCTAATGGCTTCTCCAAACACAAAAACGCCTGCAAGTAGTTTAATGGTGGGAGCAATATATTGCAATAGCCCAAGGCTTGCCAAAGAAATATTATGACTTGCAAAGGCAAAAAGTAAAAGTGGCGTAGTGGTAATGATGCCTGTGCCCATAAGTAGGAGTTGTGTGTTAAAATCGTAGTCAAAAAAAGAATTTGTTGAGTTCAATTCTTGCCAAACAATAAAGCCAAAAGCAATGGGTGCAAGGCAAAGTGTTTCTAAAAATAAGCCTGAAATGCCACCAATATTAACGGTTTTACAACAATAACCATAGATGGCAAATGTAAAGGCAAGGCAAAGGCCAATAAAAGGAATTTGACCATAAACCCAAACCCCATAGCCAACACCTAAAAAAGCTATGGATATTGCAAAAATTTGTAATCTGGTCATCTTTTCTCCAAGGAAAATGCGACCAATTAACACAGAAACTAAGGGGTTTATGAAATATCCAAGGCTTGCCTCAACCACCCGTTCATGCGTTACTGCCCATATATACAAAAGCCAGTTGACAGATAGCACTGATGCAGCAATCAAGATGCTTAGCATGGTTTTTTTATCTTTTAAGGCAGTGCGGATTTCTGACCATGAATGCATGAACAAGGTAATAGGTAAAAGTGTAACCAAGGACCAAAAAATACGGTGGGCTACAGTATCTAAAGCTGGAACATTAGAAAGTGGCTTCCAGTAAAAAACCAAACTGCCCCAGATTATATATGCAAAAAGTGCAGACCAAAGGCCAAGAGCAGGCTGTTTTTTTTTGTGAAAATCGGTGGGCATAGTTCATTAAAAATGCAGGGGAAATGAATTCCCCTGCAAAAAAGATATACTATTTCTTAAAAGAACGCTCAAACAAAGCCTTAATGGCAGTGCGGCCTGATTCTTCAAGGAAGCGTGTGCCCGTGGCAGTAAAGCTTGTGCGCTCAATGCGAGGCTCTTTTACAACGTGCCATGCATCTTTTTCCCAAGTGAACCAATCGTTCTTTTCTTGGTCAAAAACAAGCAGTGGTTTGTTACAAATTTTGGCAAATTCAGCACCCCAACCTGTACCACCTTTAACAGTGTTGTCAGGTTGAATTGCGCCAATAACTACAATTTCTCCACCACTGCTAACTTGCCAGCAAATGGATTGTAAAACTTTGCGAAAAAGTGGAGCTCGAGTATATTCACGACTCATTAGTTTTGAAACGTAAGTTAGACTCACGTCTTTTAAAGCTAATTCTTCGTTGGTAAGCACGCGAATTCCGCGAGTACGCTGAGATTGATGGCCTTCAAAGCTATAATTAACTTCTTCGATGCCCCATTCTTCGGCTAGAGAGCCAAAAAAATTTTCAGTACCAGAAGCTCCACCGCTATATAAAACGCATTGTTTAGGATCTAGCATCGTTAAAACTCCTTAAAAATTGACATTTTATTGGTCTAGATTAACGAAAAAAGCCCCAGTCTCCCGGGGCATTAGGCGCTCTTTAGACCGGTTTAATAACGTGCTGGACGTGGGGCGCGTGGTTTGGCTTCATTGACTCGTAAGGTACGACCACCAAAAGAAGCGTTATCAAGTGCTTCAACAGCTGCTCCAGCGTCAGCGTCTTCCATTTCAACAAAACCAAAGCCACGAGCTCGGCCTGTATCACGATCGCTGATAAGTTTAACTGAAAGAACTGTGCCGTACTCAGCAAAAAGCTCTTGAACCTGCTCCTCGTTTGCGGACCAAGGAAGATTACCTACATAGATAGACTTAGACATGAAAAACCTCTCAAAAAATTGCAATAAACCCGCGACGAAAAACTGGCAAATACCTACCTGCCATTACGCGGCCCTCACCAAAGAGAAGACACTTTTTTATTAAAGATGTCAATGATAAAGTGAAAAAAAACTTGCATTAGAATATAGAAAATGTAGACATTTAGACAAAGGTGTGTGTTTTAATTGTATTATATTTAATAAAAAAAATATAAAATTTTTTAAAAAATATAAAAATTTTATATTTTTATAAATCCTTCCTGCCTTAGGCTGCACAAAAACACGATTGGCTTTGTCGTCAAACTGGAATTCCTCCTAACTTTGGTGTGAGGAGGAAGGTTTTAATATTTCAAAGTAGTTTGTGGCTACCAATCAAGTGTGCCTTTAAATGCCTTGGCTAAATCGTCCACGCTTTCTTTGCAAAGTATGCTTTTCTCGCTTTGAATGGTGAGCAAATTATCATTGGTCACAGTGCCAATGTGGGCATATAGAGTTCCACGCATATATTTTTTGAAATCTGAAACCTTGGTTGTAGGCACGCTAACCAAGAGTCTGCTAGCACTTTCACTAAATAATGCCTCAGTTTTATTAATCTCACCCCATGTG
Organism: uncultured Desulfovibrionaceae bacterium; assembly: GCA_964371835.1. Lineage (GTDB taxonomy): Bacteria > Desulfobacterota > Desulfovibrionia > Desulfovibrionales > Desulfovibrionaceae > CAYJAD01. The sequence goes on along the minus strand of CAYJOP010000006.1, from coordinate 16,292 downwards.
GGTACGGCGTTAAGATCAATATTTGCGCCAAGGCGTCCGCCAATGCACATTTCAGCAAGGGCCACACCAAGTCCGCCATCAGATAAATCATGGCATGCAGAAACTACGCGCTCATAAATGGCATTGTGCAAACGCTCATACCGAGCTTTTGCTGTAATAACATCCACGGTGGGTAAGGTATTGCATTTTATTTTAAGTTCATCTGCCACTTCTGACCCTGCCATATCACGGCCTGTGCCACCAAGAATAAATATTTGGTCGCCAACTTTTTTAAAGTCAGAAGTTTGAGTGCGCATAACGCTTTCAATAACTCCAAGCACTGTAAATAAAACCGTTGGTGGTATGGAAATCTTCTCTCCACCACCAGTGTAATCATTTTTCATGGAGTCCTTGCCAGATACGCAAGGAATGCCATAGGCAAAGGAAAAATGAGCTAAGGCCTTACAAGCACGCACAAGTTGGGCTAATTTATAATGTCCGTCGGGAGTTTTTTCAGATTGAACGGGGTCGCACCAGCAAAAGTTATCTAAGCTGGCTAAGAAGTTAGGGTTTGCACCCACAGCAACGGCATTACGAATGGCTTCATCCATGGCGTTGGCCATCATCCAATAGGTATCATAATCACTAAACTTTGGACAAATACCATGAGCAATAACCAAGCCAGCATCGGACTCAAGAACAGGGCGAATAACGCCAGCATCTGAAGGGCCATCACGCATGACACCCACCAAGGGTTTAATGGCACTGCCGCCACGAACCTCATGGTCATATTGGCGGACTATATACTCTTTAGAGCAAATGTTTAAGCGAGCAAGTAGGGCTTTTAACAAACCGCCGCTGTCTGTAGAGCTAACCTCAATGCGAGTATCTTTGTGTTTTGGGGCTTTCCACTCTGCCTTCAATTGCATTTGCGGTACACCCTCATGCATGAAAGACATTTCTAGGTGGGCAACAATTTTTTTACCATAGGTAATATGAAAATATCCAGTGTCAGTATATTGCCCAAGGGCTGTGGCTTCAACATCCATATCCCTTGCAAGGTCGAGGAATGTTTGCAAATTTTCTTTAGGAACTGCCAAGGTCATGCGCTCTTGAGCCTCAGAAATTAAAATTTCCCAAGGTTGCAAGCCATCATATTTTAGTGGGGCTTTAGCAAGGTCAAGAATACAACCACCTGTATCTTCAGCCATTTCTCCCACTGAGGAAGAAAGACCGCCGGCACCATTGTCTGTTATGGCATTATACAAGCCAAGGTCACGAGCACGCATTATGAAGTCATACATTTTGCGTTGGGTAATGGGGTCGCCAATTTGAACAGCTGTTGCTGGTGAGCCTTCATGCAATTCTTCAGATGAAAAAGTTGCACCATGTATGCCGTCCTTACCAATGCGACCGCCCACCATAACAATATGGTCTCCAACTTGAGCTTGCTTTTCATGGCCTGGCTTGCCAGCAACCTGTGTGGGAATAATGCCCACAGTGCCGCAATAAACCAAGGGCTTACCCAAGAAACGCTCATCAAATACCAATGAGCCATTTATGGTTGGAACGCCAGACTTATTGCCACCATGCTCAACCCCTTCACGCACGCCCTCAAGCACACGGCGAGGATGTAATAACCTTGGCGGCAAATCTTTATCATGAAAGGGAGATGCAAAACAAAAAACGTCAGTATTACACACAAGCTCAGCGCCCATGCCAGTACCCATGGGGTCACGGTTTACACCAACAATGCCAGTGAGCGCACCACCATATGGGTCAAGGGCCGAAGGGCTATTGTGTGTTTCAACTTTGATACAAGCATCATAAGCACCAATGAAGGAAATTACGCCAGCATTATCCTTAAATACCGATTTACAAAAATCGTTGGCACCAAGGCGTTCACGAATGCTTGCTGTAACATCACGAATGTAACTTTTATAAATATTATCCACTTGTTCGTGGCTGCCAGTTTCAGTATTGGTGTAGTCAATTTTAGATGCAAAAATCTTATGCTTGCAGTGCTCAGACCAAGTTTGGGCAAGCACTTCAAGCTCTGCATCGGTGGGGTCTGCTGGTAGGCCAAGTTTTGCACGCGCAGCTTTTACCTCTGCATCTTGAAAATATGCGCGAATGGCCTGCATTTCTTCAAGGTTTAATGCCAGAGTATTGTCACGGCTTACTTTCATCATGGCAGCATCGTCCATCTTTGATAATTCAAAAATATTCACAGCATCGCTTGCACTGCCAGTCACTTGTGCCGCTTGTGGTTCAAAGCCAGCAACGCTTTGCCACTCTGCCTTACTTTTAATTCTATAACGCTGAATAAGCTCATTGCACAAAAGATTGCAGGCAATGTATTCTACACGTTCTAAGCTAAGGTCAGCGCCCACAAGGCGATATTGTATGGATGTATAAACATTTATGTCAGCACGCTCACGTTTTAGAACCATGGCTGCTGTATCTCTTGCGGTGCGGGCTTCATTGTCGGTAACACCTGGTCTAAAGCCCACTTCAAGTATAAAATCTTCAGGTGTATTTTTATTTAAGTCCAATGGCTTAAGTGAAGCTGTTTGCATTACTGGGTCATGCCAAACGGCTTCTTGCACCAGTCTTTGTACTTCATCAAGGCTTAAGCCATCAACGGTAAAAACTTTTACTTGATGCACGGCATTTAAGGTAATATCCAAAGCCTTAGCAATGTGCGCAGTGGTTTTTTTTCCCACTGTATCTTTGATATGGTCATGCAATCCAACTTCTATGCGATATAACATGTCATACTCCATGTAATTTATTTTTCTCTTTTTATAACGTAGTCTGTCATCTCTTTCAAAATCTCAAGTTCAGGCCCTTGCGGTAAAGTGTCAAGTGCTTGCAAAGCTATATTAATAGAATGCTTAGCCATCTCTCTTGTTTTTTTATCAAAGCCTAATCTACAAATTTCTGCCCCAATTTTTTCAACATCATGTTTAGCAAAAGAGCCTTCTGTAAAAGCTTTATCAAAAATAATTTTGTCAGCATGGCTTAGACTTTCACGATACATCCTAACAGGCGGAGTGAGCTTGCCTTCGTAAATGTCGCCACCAGTGGGCTTACCCGTAATGGCTTCTGGCGCAAAATCCAATGCATCATCAACTAGTTGAAAAGCCATGCCAAGTTCTTGCCCATATATGGCTACTTGTTCCAGCTCAGCATTATTTGCGTAAGCTCTTAAGCCTCCAAGTTCACAAGTGGCCCTCAAAAGCCATGCAGTTTTACCTAAAATAATTTCATCATAAATATTTGTGTCTTGGTTAATAGTTCGTAAATATTGAATTTCTAAAATTTCACCAGCGGCGGTGCGGGTTGTTGCTTCTGCAAAACAATGACAAAGCCTTGCATCATTAAAGCTTGCCACAAGTGAGTTGGCGGCGGCAAGCAAGGCATCACCTGCTAAAATTGTGCTGCGCACATCGAAAATAGTGTGGGCTGAGGCTTTATTGCGTCTGGTTATGGCATCATCTAACACATCGTCATGCAGCAGGGTGGCAGCGTGTAGCATTTCCATAGAGATGGCTAGTTTATAAATGTCATCAGCTTTGTATCCAAATAGTCTTGCAATGAGTATGGTCAAAAAAGGGCGTAATCTTTTGCCACCAGCAGAAAATATATGCCTTGCAATGGGCTTTACTGGTGTGGGCAAAGTTTCCAAGGCATGGTTTAGGGCCGCTTCTATGTGGGGCAGTTCGGCATGTAGTCGAGCTTTAATTATTTGCATACACAGTTCTTAACTTTGTACTGAAAAATAGGCAAGTAACAATTCGTGCTATATATTATGAAGACACACAAAAATAAGACTTTACAAAAAAATATTTATTGTGTTGGCAAGTATATTTAAATTCATTGTGCTGAGTATTTTGTCTTTTGTTCTGCGCAAGTAGATTTTCAAATAAATGCAAATTTACTGCAAAAGCTCAAAAATAAAGTTGAAAAATAATTGTGTAGGACTCTTATATATAGGCTGAGCATTTATTAAATCATATGCCTGTACGAAGTTGCTGTATGATTTTGCAATAAGATTTTGCATGTTTTACATTGCTAACTTGCATAAAACGTTTTAATAAAAGGCAAAAAAATAATAGTTGTGTTTTTTGCAATACGTTTACAAAACAGGTTAAGCTTGCTAGAAATAATATACATGGGAGAGCTAAAATATGAATTTTGATTTAGAATTATTTTTATGCGCCATTGGCCTTGCATTTATTATTGAGGGTTTACCTTGGGCCTTATTTCCAGAAAGCATGCGAAAAGCTATGACTTTTATGACAATATCCCCAAGTGCACAACTTCGTCTCATGGGGCTTTTGGGCATTGGCATGGGATTATTGATTGTGTGGTTAGTGCGCAGTTAATCTCTTGCTTTTTCAGCAATATGTATGCAAACAATGCCACAATTTAAAGAGATATGCCAAGCAGAGTTGAAGCCAGCATTGCGTAATTCTTCTTCAAGCTCAAGAGCAGTTGGAAATTCATGTATAGTTTTTGCTAGGTAAGTGTAGGCATTGTTGTCGCCCGAAACAACATTGCCAATGCGTGGTAAGATGTGTTTTAAATAAAAATTGTATAAGCCACCCCAAATTTTATTTTTTCCAGAACCAAATTCTAATATACAAGCTCGACCACCAGGTACGAGCACGCGTAACATTTCTTTAAAAGCTTCACTGCGTGGATTGATATTGCGTATGCCAAAGGCCATGGTTATTGCATCAACGCAAGCATCGGGCAAAGGTAAGTGTCTTGCATCTGCACCCACTGGTAGTATGGATGCCGCACTTTTGGGCTTAAGCTTTTTTTTCCCTTGCAAAAGCATTGGCGGACAAAAATCCAAGGCTGGGATTATTACGGACGGAAATTTACGCTGTAGCGCCACGGAAACTTTTAGTGTGCCCGCCGCAAGGTCAAGCACTCGTCCAGTGCTAAGTGGACGAACTTCATTGATAAGCTTCATGCGCCAATATCTATCAATGCCAAGACTGAGCACTGTGTTTAACGTGTCATACCAAGGTGTAATACGCTCAAACATGGCAGATATGGCGTGGTCATTTTTTTGAGAGGCAATTTTATTCATGTTGAATTGTGTGCTTGCTAGCTCCCCTTGCTCTCATCATGACTATGGGCGTGTGCCTTAATGGTGTTTAAGACAACTTCATAAACAGCAGGGAAGGTTTCTGCAAAATTTGTGGGTGAAATAGTGCGAGTTTCAATAAATTTTGCCACAATTTCTTTGGCAACTTGTAAGGCCTCTTTGTGCAGTCTGTCCATCCTCTACCTCCAAAAACCCCCGCCCATTGGGGAATGGCTTCGGCCCCCAGCGGGCTTAGCCGGGCGGGTCAAGAAACGAAAACTCATGGTCCCCGCCCCTTATTTAATTTGTATTAAATTCAAATCTTAATCAACTACCAATGTTAATCGTCAGTGAGCAAAGCTGCAATTTCCTCACGGATAATTTTGGCAGCAGCTTTTGCTGCCATGCTTTCTAAATCATTGGATAGCCTGTCTTCCAATTCAATGATGCGCTTTTCTAGCTGTGCAATGTGTGCAAGTAACTCTGCTTGATCACGCTCATTTGCTGCATTGGCTTGACCATGCTTATTTACTGACTTTGCTTGAGCAACGCTATGTATTTTTATTGTAGCTTTTGGTGTCTGTTGAGCAGGTGCAGCCACTGGTTGAGCAGGTGCAGGCTCTTGCTTAACTGGTTCAGGTTTTTGTTGCGCTGGAGCAGGTTCTTGCTGAACTGGTGCAGGCTCTTGCTGAACTGGCTCAGGGCTATGAGGTGTAACATTTTTATCTAAATCGTTCATGGTATCTGTCATAGCGTCAATGGCTTCCATAATATCGTCAGACACGGGGTTACCAGTTTTAGCTTGTTTCACTGGTGGAAGTAGACTTTCTGCTATATCTGCAGCTGTAACTTTACTTTCACCAAGACCAGCATCGTCTAAGATTTTATCTATTTCAAAGGCATCAAGAGCTTCATTGTTTTCGGATGCCTCCTCATGTCCAGCTGTGGCGGATTCAGTTTCATTGTCAACTTCTTTTAGTAAGTCGTCTAAATCATCAAGAATATCTCTTTCGCCTGCTGCTTCATCAATTGCTTCATCCATGGTGTCATCTATTGCCGCAGCATTGGAAGGTGTAGACGTAGTTTTAGTAAGCTCACTTTCCTTTTCTGGAGCTGTGTCATCCAAAATACTTTCAAGCAATGCGTCCATATCTGCGGAGTTATCTTCATCCATGGCATCTTTACTAGTGTTTGAACTTTCCTCAGGTTGTGGGGGCATATCTAAACTCTCCAACAGTGCATCAACATCGCTTGTGTCTGGTTCGTTAATGGGGCTATCAGCTGGTTGAGAGTCACCCTGCGAAGAAGGTGTATCTGCGTCCATTTGTGCAAGCAATGCGTCAATGTCAGATTCGGCTTGGCTTGGAATATTGGGGGGTGATGACTGTGCATTGCCAAGGTCGCCCATTAGGGTGTCAAGGTCATCATCAATTGCATCAGGGGTAGATTTGACATTAGTGCCTTTTTCTATAATTTCGGTAAGTTCAATGATTTCATCATCGTCATCATTGTTATTTACATCGCTTTTCAGATCTAAGTCCATACGGGCCCCTGTACGTTTGGTTTTAGATTAAAAAATATTAAAAATATTTTTGCCACTCTAACAAGCAAGACAATTTCCTTACTTGTTGAATTATAAGAAATTTTACAAGTTAATAGCACTTTAACCTAGCTATAAGGTTAGCATAACAGATTTAATTATGAATGGCAAATGCTTCTGTTTGTATTATATTATGAATTTATACGGACAAGCTATGTTTTTGTTTAGGGTGGGTAAAATAGTCCAGTTGAGCACTGTATAAATAAGAGTGCTGCGCAAATATTTTTTAAACTTTATTTTTGTGCTTTTGCAGTAAATTTGCATGTGCTAGAAAATTTAGTTAACAGTCAACGAGTTCTCTAGGCTGTTAACGTGTAAGTTTTAAACTTGTCAGCAAATTGCATCAACAAGTTAATTAAATGTATGAGGCCCGTGTACTTGCATACACAGGCCGCATAACTAAAATTAATTTTGAAAAAAGATTATGGATGGCACTTAGACTTGGCACAACCGGCAAGTTCTTTTTTCTTGGCAGTGTCAGAACCAGCTGTCTTTAGGTGGCAGCTCATGCATGAGTCAAACTTGGTGTCTTTTCTAGCGTGCATTACATTGTAATAGCTTTTTACGCCTTTTTTAGCTTTGAAGTCATCGTGACAGCCAGCAGTACCGCATTTGCGAAAATCTTCTTTGCCATCTACAGGGTGGTGACAGCTACCACAAGCAACTGTTGTGTGGGTGCTGTGATTAAATACAACAAGTTTTTTGCCATTTTTCATTTGGATACCATCTGCAGGAACTGCAGGAGTAGCTGCAATAGCAGAAACAGCAAAAGCCAATACGAATAGAGCTACTAAGCTCAAAATCATCTTCTTCATAACGCGCCTCCTCAAACGAGCTGTGATTAGATACAAAGTGAGAAATAGCTTAGAAAAAAAGAATTGTCAATAAAAGTGTGGTCAGTGTTGTATTAATTTTAAATGAAATACGAAATAAAAACTTAAAGACTCCAGCACAATCTATTGTGCTGAGTCATTTGGAGCGTTGATGACAGTCAATGCGACCAAAAATCAAGAACAGGCGGAGTTTTGCTTCGCCGTTAGTTGATTTTTGTGGTTTTGTTCTGCACAAGTAGATTTTTAAATAAATTCAAATTTATTGCAAAAGCACAAAAATAAAGTTGAAAAATAATTGTGTAGCACTCATAATTAATGACCTCTACAAAATTTTCATAAGGTCTTGGTCAATAAAGTGTCTAATCTTTGTTACGAACGCACTTGGCAGCAAAGGCTGCTGCTCCGAATCCATTATCAATGTTACAAACGGCAACGCCTGGCACACAAGTGCAAAGCATGGTGGATAGGGCAGCATGCCCACCTTCACCAACTCCATAACCCACTGAGGTTGGCACAGCAACCACAGGACAACGCACAAGTCCTGCCAGCACACCAGGTAGTGCGCCCTCCATTCCTGCAACGGCTATAATAAAACTAGCATCCTTCATGGCAGCTATATGTGGGGTTAGCCTATGCAAGCCTGCAACGCCAACATCTGCTATAAAGCCAGCCTCTATACCCCAAAATTGTAGAGACCCAAAAGCCTCCAGTGCCACTGGCCTGTCTGCTGCACCAGCAGACATGACTAAAACCTTTCCATGCATGGCAAAGGGTGGCGAGCTTGGCAATTCTTTACCAAGGCTAAAGAGCTTGCCTTCAGCAAGTGTGCTACCTTTTGGAAAATGTTTTTGCAAAAGCTCCATTTGTCGGGGTAAAACTCTAGTGGCTAGAACTGGTGCTGACTTTGCCAAATTTTCCATGGCAGAAATTAGCTGAGAGTCACTTTTATTTTGTGCAAAAACAACCTCTCCAAGGCCAGTTCGAAAATTACGTTGTGTATCAAGAGTTAGGCCTTGTAAAGTGTCTTCAATGGGGGCAATTTGGGCTTTTGCCATGGCTTTTTCAATGGATAATTTGCCAGCGGCCACTTGTTCAAATATGATTTGCAGTTCATTGTGTTGCATTTAAATGCCCCTTATTAAAAAGTTTTTAATTAAAATGTGTTGTAATATTAAAGTATTTCGTGTGCTGTGCAAAGAAAGTATAATATTTGTCTTGTAAAGGAAAGTGGTACTTGCCATTTGAGTCATAAGAGGTTAAATAGCAGGAAGTATGTCTACACGTCGAATACTTTTTCTTGCTCCGGCACACGCTGTTACGCGGGTATTTCCGCAATTGCGTGATGCTGGTTATGAGCTTGGTATAGCTGAAAACCTTCAGGGTGCTTCTGCATTTGTGCGTAAATCTGGCCCAGGGGTTATATTCACTCGCCCATGGTTGCCTGGATTTAAAGCTGAAGACTTGCTCAGTGTTGGGCAAGATGATCCTGAATTTCCACCAATTATCATTATCACTGACAAGGGCAATGCCGAGGAAGCACAGCGCTTTATGGAACTTGGCGCAGCTGATTATTGGCTTGAACCACTTGATTTTGAAAAAATAGCCGCCGTTGCTCGTGCCCCACAGCAAGCAGCTCAAGTGCCGTCGTCATCCACTCTTGGTGGACGTGCAGCAAGTTTTAGCGGTGGTCCAAGTATTGTTGGTAACCATCAAGCCGTACAAAAAGTTATGGCCTTAGCCAAGCAAGTGGCACCGTCCAAGGCAACGGTACTTATAAATGGTGAATCTGGCACTGGTAAGGAACTATTTGCTAGAGCTTTGCATATGTGGAGTGACCGCAAAAATGGTCCTTTTGTGGCTGTAAACTGCGCCGCCTTGCCAGAGCATTTGCTTGAAAGTGAATTGTTTGGGCATGAAAAAGGGGCTTTTACTGGTGCCATTGCCAGAAAGCTTGGTAAGTTTGAATTGGCATCTGGTGGCACAATTTTACTTGATGAAATTTCTGAAATGGACCTTGGATTGCAAGCAAAACTTTTGCGTGTCTTGCAAGAAGGTGAAGTTGACCGAGTTGGAGGTACAGACACAGTGAGTGTGGATGTGCGCATACTTGCAACCACCAACCGCGATCTAGAAGACTGGGTGAAGGAAGGAAAATTCCGCCAAGATTTGTTTTTCCGCCTAAATGTTATTCCCTTACGCTTGCCCTCATTGCGTGAGCGTGGTGATGACGTTTTAACCTTGGCTAACTTTTTTATTGAAACATATACCAAGGAATATGGCCTAACCAAAGCTCAATTGTCACCACAAGCGATAGAATGGCTTGGCAATTATGAATTTCCTGGCAATGTGCGTGAGTTACAAAATCTCATGGAAAGGGCTGTGCTACTAGCCAACGGTCGTGCAATTGAGCCTGGGCATTTCTTGCTTGACCCTGACTCTTGGCCCTTATTTGGCGACGCAGGCGCAGAGAATATGCAAGAAGTTAATGCTGGTATTAGTGGGCAAGATGCAGGCGATGGACAAACATTGAATAATGATACTGGTCAGGCTGTGACACAAAATGCAACACTTTTTGGAGATTCAGTTATCCCGCTACATGAAATGGAGCGGATAATGATATTAAAAGGGCTTGAGATGACCTCTGGCAATAGGACTCAAGCGGCGGATATTTTGGGAATTTCTGTGCGCACTTTGCGTAATAAACTTAATGAATATAGAGCAATGGGCATTGATGTGGAGTAAAATTTTAAGACAAATTCCTTTTGTGTATTCCTGTCTTTTTGTTTATTAAACGTCTTTTTTACAATATTATATATATTTTTTGGAGTTTAGAATGTTGGATTTTATTCGTTCCAATACCCAATCCTTGGGTGTTAAGCTGGCTTTTGGTGTTATTATTTTGGTATTTGTTTTTTGGGGTGTTGGCAGTATGCAGAATATGAGCCCAACAACCGTGGTGGCAATGGTTAATGATGAACCTATTACCATTATAGCCTTTGAGCGTGCCTACATGCAGGCTAGAGACGGTGTGCGCCAAGAAAATCCTAACATCACACCTGAGCAGCTAAGCCAAATGCAATTGCCGCAGCAAGTGTTACAGCAACTAATTCTTGCTTCACTTATTCAGCAAGAAGCAAAGCGCCTTGATATTATTATTTCACCAGAGGAATTGCGTAGTGCCATTGTACAAATTCCTGCTTTTCATAATGCGCAAGGTGTATTTGACCCAGAAGTTTATAAACGTCTAGTTGGAGCACAAGGTCAACGTCTAAAAGATTTTGAAATTTTATTTAGCAATCAGATACTTGAAGGGAAAATGCGCCGTGATTTGACCAGCACGGGTGAGGCCTTTGACTCAGAAATTAGCGCATTTTTTAACTTTACTTATGAGCAACGCGATGTGGAATATGTATTCTTTCCCTTGCAGGACGCATTAGCAAAGCTTAGCCCTCCAGCAGAAGACAGTATCAAGTCTTACTATGAAAGTAACCGCCAGGCCTTTAGTGTTCCTGCAAAAGCTAGCGTGGACTATGTTATGGTAAGCCCCACAGCCATTGTAAGCCCAGCAAGTATTAGCACTGAAGATGTAGCAACATATTATAATGACAATAAAAATGATTTTACCACTCAGCCAAGGGCTAAGGTTAGGCATATTCTTTTAACTCTAGACCCTGCGGCTGCAGAAGCTGAGGTTCAAGCAACAATAACCAAGTCTTTAGAAATTATTGATGAGCTCAAGTCTGGTGCAAGCTTTGCAGACCTTGCCGTAAAACATTCTCAAGATACAAGCACTGCTGTAAATGGCGGCAATCTTGACTGGGTGAACCCTGGTGATACAGTGGCTCCATTTAATGATGCAGTATTTAGCATGAAGGCTGGGGATATTTCTGCACCAGTGCGCTCTGAATTTGGCGTGCATATTATTAAAATTGATGAATTTGAATCAGCTAAAACCAAGGCTCTTGCTGAGGTTGAAGCAGACATTCGCAATGAGCTTGCCAATGAGCAAGGTACTGTAAAACTGCGTGAAATATTAGATAACTTAATTGAAGCAAATATACTTGGTAGAAATTTAGCTGATGCCGCCAAGACTTATAATTTAGAGCTCAAAAATTCAGGTGTATTGCCAGCATTTGAGCTTGAAAAACTTTTGCAAATTAACGCAGATGGCGTTGCTCAAATTATGGCAACTGCTGCTGGCGTTCCTCTTGATGCGGCACTAAGTGCAGAAAACAACTCCTATGTTGTGGCAAAAATAGTAGAAAAAATTGAAGTATCAACCCGTCCTTTTGAGGAAGTTAAAACAGAAATAGTTAAAATTTTGCAAGAGCAAACTGCCATGGAACAAGTGACAGGTTTGGCTGCTGAATTGCGTAAAAACATTGAAACTGCTAATATTTCAGCCAAGATAAAACGCATTGCAAATGTGCAACGTGATGCTGAAGTTGGCGTACTTGGTCTTCAACCTACCATGAACATAGCTATATTTGATGCAGAAGAAGGTTCATGGTTGCCAGCAGTGTACCCAGCAACCATTGATGGTAAGCGTGGTTCAGTGCTTGTGCGTGTGGCAAAGGTTAAGTCATCTAAAGATGCAAACCTTGGCCTCATGCAAGAAATTATTGGCAATGTATTAGCCATGCAACGTAAAGAAAGAATGTTTCAGCTACTTCTTGCAAGCCTTTTAGAAAACGCAGATGTAGAAATATTAAATGAGTCAATTTTGAACATGGCATCTGAGCAATAAAATCTTCGTAGGAAGTTTATATGTGCGGTATAATAGGATATGCAGGACATCGTCCATCAGTGCCCTTGGTGATAGAGGGTTTGCAAAGATTGGAGTATCGTGGTTATGATTCTGCTGGTTTAGCCTATGTTCAAGGTGGCAAGATTGAAATAATGCGAGCCGAGGGCAAGCTTGCGGCCTTGGTGGATCTTTTGGGCTCAAAGCCGATGAGCACAAGCACCGCAGGCATGGGGCATACTCGTTGGGCAACTCACGGTGTGCCAGCTGTGCGCAATGCTCACCCTCACATGGCCAATGGCGGACGAATTGCCATTGTTCATAATGGTATTATTGAAAATTATCAAGAGCTTAAAGACGAATTGTCTGCCAAGGGATATGTTTTTGAATCTGAAACTGACACAGAAGTTTTAGTTAATTTAATTGACCACGGCTTAAAATCACACCCAAAAATCCTAGATGCTTTTGCTTGGGCTTTGCGTCAAGCTCATGGGGCTTATTCTGTATGTTTAATAGACCGTGAAGACCCCAATACATTATATGCCGCGCGCCTTGCAGCACCACTTATTCTTGGTGTTGGTACAGGTGAAAACTTTTTGGGTTCTGACATTCCTGCATTTTTGCCATATACTCGCGATGTTGTCTTTCTGGAAGATGGTGAAATTGTCACCATAACATCCAATTCATGGCAAGTGCTTGATATAAAAACTCTTAAAGCCATTGAAAAAAAGATAGACCACATTAAATGGGATATGCAGGCAGCTCAAAAGGGTGGATATAAGCACTTTATGCTTAAGGAAATTTTTGAGCAACCGCAGGTTTTGCAAGATGGTATGGTTGGTCGTTTTCATGGTGATACTGTTCATTTATCTGAACTTGCCGAGTTTACCATCCCAAAGCGTTTGCATATTATTGCTTGTGGTACATCTTATCACTCAGGGCTATGGGCACGTCATGTCTTTGAATCTTGGGCGAAAATCCCTGTAAGTATAGAAATTGCTTCTGAATTCCGCTATAAAGATGTATTGCTTGATCAGGAAGATTTGGTGCTTGTCATAAGCCAAAGCGGAGAAACAGCAGACACATTAGCTGCCTTGCGTGTAGCAAAAGAGCATGGAGCAAGGGTGCTTGGTCTTTGTAATGTTGTTGGTTCAAGCATTGCTCGTGAGGCCTCTGCTGTAATCTATACCCAAGCAGGACCAGAGATAAGCGTTGCCTCCACCAAGGCCATGTGCAGCCAAATGCTTGTGCTAACGCTAATGGCTTTATTTTGGGGTCAGCGTAATCAATCTTTAAGTGTTGAACATTCTTCACAATATATTAAAGCACTACAAAATTTACCCCAAATGCTTGAAGCTGGATTAGAAGAAATGCGTAGCACAGCTCAAAGGCTTGCTCGCGTGTATTCGCATAGTCACAGTTTTTTCTATCTTGGGCGAGGGCATTGTTATTCATTGGCCCTTGAGGGTGCTCTTAAGTTGAAAGAATTATCCTACATTCACGCAGAAGGTTATGCTGCAGGCGAAATGAAGCACGGGCCCATTGCTTTAATTGACACAGAATTTCCGACATTTGCTCTAGCCCTTGATGATGGTCTTTTTGCCAAGGTTAAGTCTAATATTGCTGAGGTCCAAGCCAGAAGGGGCAAGGTTATTGCCCTAACCAATGGAGCTTGCACTGAGCTTGATGTGGATGATGTGTGGGTTATACCGCACATTCAGGGGCTTAAAACATCGTTTCTAGATGCATTCTTGGCTTTGCCTGCCTTACAGTTTTTTAGCTATGAAGTTGCGGAGTACCTTGGCACTGATGTTGACCAGCCGCGTAATTTGGCAAAAAGTGTCACAGTAGAATAACTTTTCTAAAGTTTTTTCATATTAAACCGATAAGATTAAAAATTGTTTTTTTAGGGTGAATGTATGAATATTCGTGGTAAAATTTTGTACGCTATGATAGTGGCTGTGGCTTTGTCTATAATAGGTGTTATTGTTATGGCATCATATGAAATGGACAAAGTTTTTGAGGAAAACTATAAAATTAGTAGTAAGGCACAGCTTGATCGTATGGATGCTTTTGCGCAAAACTTTTTTTCATCTGCGCGCTCCATGGTTGACTATTTGTCAGCCTCAAAAACTGTACGCGAGCAAATTGAAAACGCAACTAGTTATACTGGAACAACTGAAACCATAAAAACAGTTGGCGAGCTATTACCAGAAGGTGAACGCTCCATGTTTGATATGCTGTTACAGATTCACCATGCCTATCCACACTACCTACTTGTGTATGCAAACAACCACAATGGTGGGATTACTCAAGCGCCAGATGATATTTTGAGTGCTGGTTTTGACCCAAGTAAACGCCCTTGGTATATTGATACATTAAAAGCTGGCAAGACAATTCTTACAGAAGCTTATATTTCTGATAGTGGCGATGCTGTGTTTACAGTGGCAACGCCTGTGAAAAATTATAATGAAGAAATTGCTGGCGTTGTAGCCATTGACATTAGTCTTAGTACGTTAACCAAGGAAACTGGCTCAGTTAGCATTGGTTCAACGGGCTATGTTATGATTGTGGACAGTTTTAACCAAGTGGTTAGTGACCCTAAGAACTCTGGCGAAGATGTGGCTGAGGAAAAACGCTGGTTGGGTAAGACCATTAAGGACTTACCAGCAGATGCAGCACTTGCCTTACAATCTTTGCGCGATATAAAAAATGGTTATTTAGAAGTATCTATAAATGGGATTAAATGGCTTGCATCGGTTAAAACAACGCCTAGCAACTGGAGCATTATTATGTTGCAAGAGCGTGATGAAGTTTATGCAGGCGCCATGAATGTAACTTTTGCCATTGGACAAGTGGGCCTTGTGATTGCAGCGATTATGATTGCCATAGCCTTTGCCATAGCAAAATCCATTGCAACCCCCATTGTTACCCTTGCCAATGCCTCGCATGCCGTAGCAGAAGGTGATTTGCAAGCCATACCAGAAGATGAAAAAGCGTTTCAGGGTGAAATAGGTCTTTTACATCGCAGTCTTTTGAGTATGGTAAGCAAGTTAGTTGAATTAATTGACACTGCAAATAGCAAGATTGAAGAAGCTGAACAATCCTTGCAAGAATCTAAAAAAGCTTATGATGAGGCAGAAAACGCTAAAAAATTAGCAGAAGTGGCGCGCAGTGAGGGTGCTTTGTCCATTGCAAACCAAATTGGAAGTATAACCGAACAATTAACCAATGCCGTTCAATTGCTTGAGGCAGAATCAAGAGAGGCTGGTAATAAAACACAAGAGCAACAAGAGCGTGTGGAGAGCACAACCCAAGCCATTGCCCAAATGAATGAAGCCATTGTGGATGTGGCAAGTAGTATATCTCGCACAGCATCATTGGCTGACGAAAATAGAAGCGAAGCTCAAAAAGGCAAAGAGCTTGTGTTTGAGCTTGTAAACAGCATGAATGAGATTGAAAAAAAGGCCCAAGCCATGCAAGTAAGCCTTTCGTCATTGAAAGAGCAGGCGGTGGACATTGGTCAAATTATGAATATAATTAGTGATATTGCGGATCAAACTAATCTGCTAGCTCTAAATGCTGCCATTGAGGCTGCCCGTGCTGGAGATGCTGGTCGTGGTTTTGCCGTTGTTGCCGATGAGGTACGCAAATTAGCTGAAAAAACGATGGAAGCCACCAAGCAAGTTGAAGCTAGTGTTTCAAGTATTCAAAAAGGTGCTGAGGAAAACATGCAAGGCATTGAGCAAACTGTTGCTTTTGTAAGTGAGTCAACTATGGTTGCTAACAATGCAGGTGAGGCCTTGTCACAAATTGAAGAAATGATAGAAAATACCGCCAATGAAACGCGCTCCATTGCTTCTGCCAGTGAGGAGCAATCAAGCACCATTGAGGAAATTAATAATCGTACCGCAGAGTTGCGTAACCTAACTGTGGATGTGGCAGAAAGTGCCAATGCATCATATGAAGCTGTGCAAGGTCTAGCCGAGCTTAGCCGTGGCTTAAATCAGGTTATGGATGATTTGAAAGAGA